>DATAEJ010000171.1:0-62118 GCA_036258095.1 Candidatus Angelobacter sp.
CGCTGATATCATTGGAAGCGGAGAGAAAAGTAACTGTGTTCGAGTTCCACGTTTCACGGTCAGCGCGCGATCGCTACCAGTTTGACGATTCTCTGTTCTCGCTGAGCGGGAATGTGGTGTTCGTCAACATGGCGGCCAGCCGCGAATTCGCCCACCGCATGAACCAGCACAGGCCGACGGGCGTGGCCATCAACCCGGGCGCGCTGAATGCGATGGGGATGATCGATGAAGCGCTGCACGCGCTGATCGCGCAGTATCGCGAGCAGAATCCCGACGCCATGACTGAAGCGCTTGCGTGGTTCGCGGACCGCATAGGCAGCGACAGCTTGGAACGTACTTTGCTCGCCTTCGCCGATCGGTTTCCTACGGTAGGTGTTTATCGCGGGAAGCTCACCGCTCGGGAATGGCTCGCCGGAACGACTCAGGGTGTTTCCAACCGAACCGTTGCGCTGGAAGAGCTGTTGCTGCTCTGGCTCGCAAACGTGAATCCCGCGTTCAAGCCGTTTAAGGAGCTTTTTGACGATTCTGACCTTGCGCAGAGCACTCCGTATCAGCAGATCACATCTGCATTTCACAATTATTTCGCGCAGCAGCCCGGATTCGGACCGGGGCGAAAAAACCTCATTGAGCTCCTGCGCGCGCCGGCGCTTGCGGCACCGGATTCGCTGGACGGACAGCTCGCGTTTATACGAAAAGAGTGGACACCTCTGCTCGGCGACCTTGTGCAGCGAATGCTGCTTGCGATTGATGTGCTCAAGGAAGAGCAGATCGCGGTATGGATGCGCTTTCATCCTCCGGCCCAGCAGCATTTCGGAGGAGCGCAGACGTGGGGTGATTCGAGCGAAGCTGCCGTTCCGCATTTTTCGCATGTCGAGCACGAATACGAGCGCTTCAGTCCGGACCAGGACTGGATGCCGCGCACCGTGATGATGGCCAAGAGCGTTTATGTCTGGCTGGACCAGTTGTCAAAGGCATACCGCAGGCCAGTGCACCAGTTGGACCAGGTGCCGGACGCAGAACTGGACACACTCGCCCGTCGGGGTTTCAACGGTCTCTGGCTTATTGGCATATGGGAGCGGAGCCGTGCCTCGCAGCGCATCAAGCAGATGTGCGGGAACCCGGAAGCCGCTGCCTCCGCGTATTCACTATACGAATACAACATTGCCCATGATCTGGGCGGGAACAGCGCCTATGAAAATCTGCGCGACCGGGCATGGGCCCGCGGCATACGACTGGCCAGTGACATGGTGCCGAACCATATGGGTATCGATTCCCGCTGGGTAATCGACCATCCTGACTGGTTCCTGTCACTACCCTACAGTCCCTTTCCCTCGTACTCGTTCAACGGTCCGGATGTTTCAAGCGATCAGCGCGTTGAGATTAAAATCGAAGACCACTACTTCGATCGCAGCGATGCTGCGGTGGTGTTCCGGCGCATGGACCGCTGGACTGGAGATACTCGTTATATTTATCACGGTAACGACGGCACAAGTTTCCCCTGGAATGACACGGCACAGCTGGACTATTTGAGAGCCGAAGTCAGGGAAGCGGTAATCCAGACGATACTGCACGTCGCTCGCATGTTTCCGATCATCCGCTTTGACGCAGCGATGACACTTGCCAAGCGCCATTACCAGCGTCTCTGGTTTCCCGAGCCGGGAACCGGCGGAGCAATTCCGTCACGGGCCGAGCACGGCCTTACGAAAGCCCAGTTCGACGCACTCATGCCCCAGGAATTCTGGCGCGAACTGGTGGACCGGGTTGCGGCAGAAGCGCCAGGCACACTTCTGCTCGCCGAGGCATTCTGGCTCATGGAAGGCTATTTCGTGCGCACGCTCGGCATGCATCGCGTCTACAACAGCGCATTCATGAACATGCTGCGTGACGAGGAAAACGCGAACTATCGCAATGTGATCAAGAACACGCTGAATTTTGATCCCGACGTACTGAAGCGCTACGTGAATTTCATGAACAACCCGGACGAGCGCACGGCGGTGGACCAGTTCGGCAAAGGTGACAAGTACTTTGGAGTTTGCACCCTGATGTCCACGCTTCCAGGGCTGCCGATGTTCGGGCATGGACAGATTGAAGGGTATACCGAGCGCTATGGAATGGAGTATCGCCGGGCCTACTACCAGGAGGAGCCCGACCGCTGGCTGGTGTCGCGCCATGAGCGCGAGATTTCACCGCTATTGCATCGCCGCTACCTTTTTGCCGATGTACATGATTTTCTTCTCTACGATTTTTACACTGAGAATGGTTCCGTTAACGAAGATGTATTCGCCTACTCGAACCGTCACGGCGACGAGCGCGCGCTGGTGATTTTCCATAACCGCTACGGAACCACGCGCGGTTGGATACGCATTTCCAGCGCATACGCGGAAAAGTCAGAGGATGGCGCCAGGCACACCCGGCAGAAATCTCTGGGTGAATCTTTTGGCTTTTCCCATGAACATTCCATGTTCGCCGCCTGCCGCGATTCAGCCACCGGTCTGGAGCATATTTTCCGCGCACGTGACCTGTCAGATAAAGGGATGAACCTGGAGCTGCACGGGTACCAGACCCATGTTTTTCTGGAATGGCGCGATCTGCGTGAGGATGCCGAGCATCCGTGGGGACATCTGTGCGATTCACTTGCGGGACACGGAGTGGCAAGCCTGGACGATGCGTTACGCGAACTTCAACTCCGACCGGTACACATTGCATTTCTCGATATCCTTGATCCGCATTCAGCTGAGATCTTTGCTCGCGCCTCGATAAGGCGGGAAAAGGAAATGGACCGTGAGGAGCTCACGCGAGCGCTGGAAAAGCTAAGGGACCGGATGTTGAATCTGCTGCAACAGACAGAGCATTGCATCCGCAGCGGTGTTGGCCGTGCAACAGGACTTGAGCCGCCACCCGGCTGGCACGATCATCCCATGATCGCACTTGAGAACCTGCTCGACCGTGTTGAAACCGCCATGCGGCTGGCCGCGCTGAACCGCCAGGCGCGGGTGCGCTGGCCGGAAGATGCTTACCAGATCCTGCCCATCAGCGATAAGGATCAGGGGAACGGGACTCGCATCTGGCTCACTGTGTTGGCGTGGGCCGCAATCGAAGCTATGGGCTGCCTCATAGACCCGAAAAACCGGGAAACTGCAGCAGCGCAGGTATTTGATGGGCTGCGGCTGCGCGAGCCTCTTGCCGAGGTGCTGGGGAAGAACGGTTATGAAGGTGAGGAGAAGTGGCGCGCCGCCGCTCGCCTTCGTGCCTCATTTGCCCATGCAGCCCGGTTAAGTGCGCCGTTCAGTTGGGTGCATGATCCTGATGTTTCCTGGGTCATGGGCGTTCACGAGTATGAAGGCATTGCATATGTAGTGAAAGAGCATTTTGAACGGCTGCTCTGCTGGATGGTGTTCCGCGGGCTGCTGGAGATTGCGGCTGAACCCGAACCGGACCTCGACAGGCTGGCCTCTCTGGCAGAAGAGATTTCTTCCCGGTCCGCAGGCCTGGCTCGCGGCGGCTATCGAGTGGAAGCACTGGAAGACGCGGAGACGCTCAACGTGCTCCGCCAGCGGGAAGAAAAGAAACCTGAGAAAGTGTGAGGATGTATGGGTGCTCACGGCTTCATCCTGCGCTCTACCTCAGGTGAAAGATTTCCCCCGCAGATGAGAACCACCACATTTTTTCCCGCGTAGCGCTTCGCCGTCTTGTAGAAAGCGGCAAGCGCGACGCCGGCCGCACCTTCGATCAGCCAGCCTTTAGCATCGCGAACCCTGCGCATCGCGTCAAGAATTTCCTCTTCGGTCACCAGCACTGACGAGTCGATGACATGGCGACACATGTCGAGCGTCACCGAGCCGGGCTCGAGTCCGCCGGCTGTGCTCTCGGAGACGGTGGGCTGTTCAGCCACTTCGAGAATGTTTCCAGCGCGCATGCATTCGTACATGACTGGAGAGTTCACCGGCCAGCAGCCTACAATTTTTGTTTGCGGGGACACGGCCTTGAGATAAGCTCCGATTCCGGAAATCAGCCCGCCTCCTCCAACCGCAATGAATACAGCGTCCGTTTGAGCGACCTGCTCCAGGAGTTCCACGGCGATTGTGCCCTGACCTGCCACAACTTCGCAGTCGTTGTAGGGAGAGATGAACACCTTTCCGGAAGCGTCAGCCGCGGCCCGCGCTGCGAGTTCGGCGGCCAGTGGATCGCTTCCGGCGTAGCGCAGCCGGCCCCCGAGCTTTTCGATCTTCTTCGCTTTTGCAGGCGAGACATGATTAGAGACGTAAACCTCAGCGTCGATGCCAATGCGGGCCGCTGCCGCTGCCACTCCCATTCCGTGATTGCCGTTAGAGGCCGCTATGACCCCTTTTTGTGCCTGCTTGTGCGGCAAGCAGACAATCTTGTTCGTCGCGCCGCGGAGTTTGAAAGAGCCTGTTTCCTGCAGGTTCTCCATCTTGAAGTACAGGCGAATTCCTTGCGGCGCAATGCAGCCCATGTCCTCTAACGGAGTTCTGAGAACGAACGGTTGAATGCGAATGTAAGCGTCTTCTATCTCTTTGCGCCAGGTTTCGAGTGGAAAGACGCGACGTTCAATGGCTGACTCGGGATTGACCACCGTTTCATTGTGCCAGCCTGGCCAACGTTGATCAAACGCTACTTCTGTTGGATTGACCGGATGTACTCGACTACATTGTGCAGGCGCACGTCGCCGTAATCGCGGTCTTCTTCGACCTGGTGAAAGATGGGGCCCCAAATCGGCATCTCACGCGTACCATGTGCGGTAATGTCCTCCTCGCCTTCAATGGTTCTCCCGATTCGGTCTG
Organism: Candidatus Angelobacter sp.; assembly: GCA_036258095.1. GTDB lineage: Bacteria > Acidobacteriota > Terriglobia > Terriglobales > Acidobacteriaceae > Angelobacter. The sequence goes on from DATAEJ010000171.1 coordinate 4,803, forward strand.
CTGGATAGTTGCCACCATTGCGCCTGGAGATCGTGGTGAGGTCCGGAGGACGCGTGACAAGCGCTGGAGCCACAGGTCCATCGCCTTTGCCCTGCCCCCCATGGCAGGCGGCACAATGGGCGCGGAATACATCAGGGCCCTCCAGGGAACGTATCAGGCGCGTATTCGTGTTCGCCTGAGCGCCCTCGTTATTCAATGGCCTGGTGCCGACCCCAAAGATCAGTGCCACGATGACGGCGAAGACCAACAGGACATAATCATTTGGTCGCAATGACTTCATATGAGCGGATCCCGCCCGCAATTCCATCATCGCCAAAGCAAGGAAAACTAATATGTGATGAGGGTCACTGCGGTCATCGTGAGTTCGTGCTGCCGGTGAACGCTGGCAATCAAAACTGGATTACTGCTGCCCCGCGCACCCCGTCCTGCTTAAGGGCACGCAAAGCTTCGTTCGCGTGAGCGAAAGGGAATACATGAACTTCAGTGTGGACGGGAACTTGCGCCGCAACGCGCAGAAATTCGCGGCCGTCTTCCCGGGTATTGTTGGCAACGCTTTTGATCGAACGCTCCTGGTAAAGCAGTGAGTAAGGCAGGGAAGGAATCGGGCTCATGTGGATGCCACCTAGCACGAGCCTGCCGCCCTTACGTAGTGCCTGCAGAGCAGGTGGAACAAGTTCACCCGCCGGCGCGTAAATGATCGCGGAATTCAGCGGCTCAGGAGGGATCTCTGCTGCATCCCCTGCCCAGACAGCTCCCAGATCAAGCGCGAGCTTCCGATGCTTCTCCTCGCGTGTAGAGACAAACGCTCTGGCACCCAGGTGCCGCGCCACCTGAATACAGACGTGCCCGGCAGCTCCGAAACCATAAATACCGAGATTGTCTCCAGATTTAAGCTGAGCTACACGCAAACACCTGAAACCGATAATACCTGCGCACAGGAGCGGCGCGGCCTGCAGGTCCCCAAAGCCCTCGGGAAGTGGGTACACGAAATCCTGTTCTGCCACTGTGTATTCAGCAAAGCCGCCGTCGCGCGTGTATCCAGTGAACTCAGGGTTGTCACACAGATTTTCCTCTCCCGCTTTGCAGTAAAAGCAACTCCCGCACGTCTTGTGCAGCCAGGGAATACCGACGCGCGCTCCGATGGGAAACTTGTCCGCCTCTTTGCCTTTCTTTTCAACCTTGCCGACCACTTGATGTCCGGGAATAATGTCTGCCTTCCGTGGGGGCAGTTCTCCTTCCACAACGTGCAGGTCAGTCCGGCAGATTCCGCAGGCGGTCACCCGGATTCGGATCTGCTTTTTCTCCGGCTCAGGAACAGGGACGTCGGTGAGCTGGAGAGGGGAGCTTTCTACAGGGGCCGGGCTTTTCAGGAGCCACGCTTTCATCTTGCTTTCATATTACTTCGATATGCTTAAACCAGAACGATGCGTTGTGTTGACGGTTCCAGTCCGAGTCACTTTCACGAATATGAGCGATTGTTTTTTTGGCTCTTCGTGGTGTGGATTCGAAGACAAAGGTCGGTGATTTGGATCACCGGGATTTCTCCGCTGAACAGGTAACTTGAAGCTGTAGAGGTGTTCATGGTTTCTTATTGTGTCAATCCCGGCTGCAGGGCCCAATTTCTCTATTTCCGCCGTGGACGCCTGTTTGCTGCCCCGCCGGACAGCTCGGTGCGAAAAATACAGTGCTACTGGCTTTGCGGAGACTGTGCTGAACACATGGATCTGACATTCGAGCACGACCAGCGTCCGGTGCTTGTATATCGCTCGAACAATCCTGAGCAGGACCGCGGCCGGCCCCATACAACGTCGGCGTAGAGCCTGAAGAGATAACCGAATAAACCGAAACCGACCTAATGCAGTGACATGTGATCACCATCACTGTTGCAAACCACATCCGGGGCGAGCATGGCTGGATAGGAGGTAGCCATGCAGGCGGCAATCGTTCCGGTCCTTCCCCAGCTTTCCTTGAAGCGGATCATGTACGCCACGGACTTTTCGGCGTCATCGCATGACTGTATCGCCATTGTTGGTGCGCTCGCGCGCCGATATCAAGCTGAGGTTTACATAGCGAACGTGAGTCCGCCCATGCCCTACACCATGGCAACGCCGGAAGCAGTGTGCTTGGTGGAGAACCAGCGTGAACGTGCTATCCGGCTCGATATGGAAAAGTTGCTGCACAGCCCTGAACTCAAGGGCGTTGCAGCTAGCACGATCATTGAAGCCGGCGATCCTGCTGAAGAATTGAGGCGAGCGGTTCGCGACTATGATATCGATCTTGCGGTGCTGGGAACACACGGTCGCACCGGGCTGCTGCGACTTTTGATGGGATCTCTGGCAGAAGAGCTCTTGCGGAGCCTTGCATGCCCGGTACTCACGATCGGTCCTCACATCTCCGGGCGGTTTGCGAGCCTGCATCAGGTCGATACCATTCTTTGTCCCACTGACCTTTCCCGGCAATCGCGGGTCGGATTTATGAATGTGGCTGCTCTGGCGCGAGAGTTTCAGGCCAGAATTGTTGTCCTGCATGTGATGCCCACGGAGGGCCGCCTCAATTCACAGGTTCTTGAGGCCGCCGTAGAGGCACGCCGAGTCGCCCAGCGAATTTTTGCGCCGGATGTAGACCCGCGCTGCCCGCTGGAGATCGTGGTGGACTTCGGCGATCCGGCGGAGCGCATCCTTGCTGCTGCGCGCGAACACCGGGCAGACTTAATCGCGTTCGGTGTGCAACAGGCAGGCGCGTCTGTAACACATTTCCGCAATACGGTCGCTTATCGGGTAGTGCTTGAAGCAGAATGCCCCGTCCTGACGAGCCGCTCACCGGAGAAATGGTAGGCATCATGAACGCGTTGAGAAAACCAGTTGTACGGGAAGCAAAAGACACCGACAAATCAGGTTTACAGCAAGCTGGGCCGATCGCAAGACAGGCGATTGTGGCACAGGAAATTGCCGCGGCAGTGTGGCCGACCTTCTGCCGCTCTTTTACAGCGAACTTCCACGGCGTTTGCACGAGCGTGGAGCGCGTGGAAGATCCTGACCAGAGAAAAGTTGAGTGCATTGACCGCCCGCTTGAAGAACTGGTGGCTGCGACCCAGGAGAATGGTGTAATGGCGATCAGGGTCACCGTAGCCGAGAACACCGCGCGGCGGACGTTCGCTGTCCCTGGACCTTACTGGGTCCGCCTGCACTACAATGCCGCCGGTATGCCGACTTTACTTGAAATCGGCTACTCAGAGGGCACTCTGAGTCTACGCTTCACCGGCCCCGCGCCGGTGGGACTCAGTTTTAGCGCGAACAGTTGGGGAGAGTGACCCCAAAAGGCGCCGCTTGCAGGTAGTTGCAAACGGCGTCTTGCTCTTCACAGGGGTTTAAACGGCGGGGCTAAGCGCGAATTCTTCAGATTGGGCCTTTTGTTCGAGACGGAGTTCGCCACGCAGCTTGACTCTCGCCTTGTGCAGCTGCGATCGACTTGCGCCGCTGGTGATGCCCAGCATGCGGGCGATATCGTGATGTTTGTAGCCGTGCAAGTCGTGAAGCAGGACCACGCTGCGATAACGGGGTGAGAGTCCCTCCAGAGTGTTGCGCAGCGAAAGGGACTCTTCCAGCCCAAGCTGAGGCCAATGTTCAGCCATTTCCAACTCAGTGGCCTGGATCGTATCGCTATTCAGCGGAACGGCATTCCCTCGCTGGCGGCGGAAATAGAGCAGTACCATGTTTGCGGTGACGCGGTACAACCACGTGCGGAAGAGCGACTGCCCCTTAAAGGATGAGATCTTCCGCCATACGTGAAGAAATACATCCTGGGTCAGGTCCTCCGCGAGCGAAGGATCGTGTGTCATCCGCAAGCAGATACTGTACACATAAGACCGATACTTTTCGTAGATGAACTGAAAAGCCGCGGGATCGCCTCGTCCGGCCGCCCGAATGGCGCGTCGCTCCTGGGTATTATTCCTGAAATGTTTCGCCAGAAGATTTTGCATCGAGACCTCCAGCCTGTGCGCGTCGTGCGCACCATCAGGCTGCACTAGTGGTCCGGTGAACCGTGGCCGGAAAGTGATAGTACTTGAGGTAAAACACCCTTACTACAGGCAGCGCCAGCAAGGCCACGTACACGCCGGCAATAAAACTTTCGGCCAATCCAATCAAAAACCCAGTGATCGTAAGCCACTTGAAACCCGGTAACAGAATTTCAAGCAAGTGCTTCATTGCCGGTGATATGGGGTGAAAGAAGCTGCGCAGAATAAAAAGCACAAAGGCCTGCATGAAGAGTAGTCCCAGTACCCAGATCCACAGTTTATTTTTCATCGGCGGCCTCCTTCCATTCATGTTCCCGTACCTGATTTTCAGTATCGGCGCGAGAGGAGCGGCTGGCAGTGACAGTGATCACATGAACGGGTGCTGCCGCAGGAGACCGCAACACGTGGGACGTGACACGAGTCACTGCTAAGAGGCAGGCGGAAGTTGAACACTGTGACTGCAGGCGGGGGTGAGCACATGGTTCAGGCGACAGTCCATTTGACAGTTCCCGGAACCCGACAATTCGTTGTGGAAACCGGCTCAGGGCATCGGATGATGATTGACGACAGCATCGGGCAAACCGGGCCCAAGCCGATCGAACTGGTTGCAGGAGCGCTGGCAGGCTGCACCGCATTTGACGTAATAACCATCCTGCGGAGCAAGAAACACAAGAATGTGACCGGCTATGAAGTATCTGTAGAAGCCGAGCAGAAAGAGTTGCCGCCGCAGGTATTTACTGAGGTGAGAATCCATCACTCTGTTACGGGAACAGACGTCGATGAAAACTCAGTGAAAGAAGCTATCCATCTCTCAGAGTCAAAGTATTGCTCGGTGGGCGCAATGCTGCGGGCCAGCGGCGCAAGGTTGGTTACTACTTACAGTATCAAGCCCTCATCAGGAGCAATGATCGGCGTTGGCTAGGCCCTCATGGTTCGTCAGCGAATGAGGTTTCCGGGCCGTTCTCCAGTCCTGGTATGTGCCGCGCGTGCCGGCCCATGAACTGCCGAAGCTTTCGGCGAACGTGCGGATAGCGATCGCCCATTTTATAAAACCACCGTCGTGCCCAATGATGTTTTGCAGATAGCAGCGCAAATCCAATCAGCACGAACAGGACTCCAGGCAGGACCGGAAGGAAAAATCCGGCAACTCCCAGCACAACTAACGCCCAGCCGCTTGTCTCTATGAGGACCGTCTTCATGAATGACCTGCTTTGGTTGGATGCCCAGCCGCGGCAGAGTGCTCCTTAATTTGTTTGATGATTCCACAAATCTCAGAACGCCCGCTGATCGAGACTTGTCGGCCCACTCTCATCACCTGCCGATGTGATCGGCATCACCGTGACCGCCTGCTGGGAATGCGAGAGTGGAATTTAATACGGAGGCTCTCATGACGTCTGAAACAGTTGAGTTTGCAGGTGAGCAGATCGAAGAAGGATTGGAGAAGCTGAAAGACTTCTCCGGGAAGCTGAAGAAAAGCTTTGTAGCGGCAGGGAATAAAATTGAGCATGGCTGGGACAAAACCTGCACCGTGGCAAAAGATACAGTACAGGATGCGCGTTCTGGTATCAGGAAGCACCCTCTCACGGTTGTAACCGCTACAGCAGGAACAGGCCTTTTGCTGGGCGCTGTTTTGGGCTGGTGGATCGGAAAACGGCGCTGAGAAAATTGCGGTGGTACCCGGGCCTGAAGAACTCCCCGATGATGCTCGTCTCCGGCCCATGTTTCTTTATAGTCAGCATCCCGGCGGTGGGCTGCAGTCTCCGTCCATGGCACAGGTCTTTGGATCAAAGGTACAAAGTCCGGTGCGAATCCCGCCGTTCACCAGCTTTAGCTCTTCTACACTTAGCATGCGAGCGCCAATGCGGCCCAGCGCCCGCGTGTTCTTCTGGGGCTTCACGTTAGCTCCTTTCTGGATACAGCTGAGCCAATATACCCTCTTCCCAACACTCTTCGCGCATCAGAGCTGACCAAAAAGCCCATGCCATCCCAAAATGGAACTACCACGCTTTGCCAACTCGAGCACGCAGGTGAGCTGAACGACCTTTGTGACTGGGGTCACTGAAACAGCTGGCTCGTGGTTCCTACACTATTCTGTTGGAGCTTGGAGAGGAGGTTTATATGTCCACTCCTGCGATTGCCACGACAACTCCGCTGGTTGCTCCCATCAGCATCAAACGTATCCTTTTCGCGACTGACTTTTCCGAGTGTTCATTGAAAGCCATGCCGGTAGCGACGGCGATGGCCCGGAAGTTCGCAAGCAAGCTTTATATCTGCCACGTGATTACCCCGACCCCACTCGCAATCGGAGCGCCCGAAGCTGCTCCGTATCTTTACGAGGCGGAGATAGATTCCTCTACCCGCGCGCTTGAGGGCATGGCGAACTCCAAAGCCGTGGCCGGCTTGAATGCCACAACCCTGATGCCTTCAGGATCGCTTTCCGATGAGTTGAAAGCAATCGTCCGCGAGAACGAGATCGACCTGCTGGTTATCGGCACCCACGGCCGCACAGGCTTTCGTCGACTGGTGATGGGATCTTCGGCTGAGGAAATTTGCCGGATTGCTACGTGCCCTGTGTTGACCGTAGGGCCCGACATTCTGACGAATGGAAGCGCCGAATTCAGGCACATTTTGCTACCGACGGATCTTTCGGAAGAAAGCACGCTGGTTGCGTCATACGTAGCGTTTCTGGTTAAGGCCTATGGAGCGAAAGTCACTGTCCTGCATGTAATGCCTGAGGACGTGGCTTCAAACCCGGATACCAAAATGCTTGCGGAGCCGCTGCGCAGGGCGATGATGCACGAATTCGAAGGTGAGATCCAGGGCGCCAAAGCCGATTTTGTGATTGGCGTGGGCGAGACGGTCAAGACTGTGCTCGACTGGGCCTGGAACAACAGAGTCGACCTGATCGCTATGGGAATTCGGAGCGAGTGGCTTCACGGAGCGCACCTGCTCTCGAGCACAGCGTACCGCGTGATGGCGGGCGCGCACTGCCCTGTGCTAACCTGCCGGTAAATGAGCGGACCAGCAGAGGCGCAAACCATCGCTCAACGCGGGCTGACGCAAACGGAGGCCGAGCAACGGCTGCGCCAATATGGCCCGAATGATCCTGCGCCAGCACACCGACGGTCGAAACTCGTCGAGTTGCTGGCGCTGTTTTCCAATCCTCTCATCATCATCCTGCTGTTCGCCGCTGTATTGTCCGGGTTCCTCGGGCAAGTGGTGGACGCGATCATCATTGTGATGATGGTCGTCGTGGGCATTGCGATTAACTTCTATCAAACCTACCGCTCCGAGCGAGCCATCGAAGACCTCCGCGCTCAGGTGTCGCCAACCGCGACGGTGATGCGGGACGACCAATGGCGCGAACTGCATCGCGGCGAGGTAGTACCTGGTGATTTGATCCGCGTATGCGCCGGTGACCTTATTCCGGCAGATGCCCGGTTGATCGATTCCCGCGACCTGTACGTTCAGCAAGCCGCCCTCACAGGAGAGTCCCTTCCTGCGGAGAAAAATGCGGTGAGTAGTGGAACAAGCTCCGATCCTGGCGCGAACGACATGCTGTTCCTCGGCACGTCAGTAGTCAGCGGCACGGCAACGGCGCTGGTCACTGCCACAGGGACGCGCACTCAGTTCGGTGAAATTGCCGAACGTCTGGCGGAAAGGCCGGAGGAAACAGCTTTTGACGAGGGTCTGCGGCGCTTTGGCGGGCTCATTATGCGTGCCGTGGTTTTTCTTGTGCTCTTTCTGCTGGTGGTGAGTGTAGCGCTGCACCATAATCCTTTTCAGTCTCTGCTATTCGCGGTAGCGCTCGCTGTTGGTCTGACGCCGGAATTCCTGCCGATGATCACATCCGTGACGCTCGCGAAAGGCGCGCTCTTCATGGCGCGAAAGAAGGTCATCGTAAAACACCTTTCAGCCATCCAGAATTTCGGCAGCATCGATGTGCTGTGCAGCGACAAAACGGGCACACTAACAACCGGTGAAATGGTGCTGGAAAGAGCAGTCGATCCAATGGGCCGGAATTCCGAGCAGGTGCTGCGGCTGGCGTACCTGAACAGCAAATTTGAAACTGGCATTCGGAGTCCGCTTGACACTGCGATTTTGAACAAAGGTGTGCTGGAGGCAGATGGTTACCGGAAGGTAGACGAAATCCCGTTTGATTTTGAACGGCGTCGGCTTTCGATTGTGGTCGTGCGCGACCAGAAAAACGTCCTGATTACGAAGGGATCTGCGGAAGGAATTTTCCCCTTACTGACTGCGTGTGACGCGATGGAGGCGCCGCAATTTTCTGGTGAAGTGGCGGCACGCTGTAATGCGACGTATGAATCATTGAGCACTCAGGGATTCCGCGTGCTGGCCGTCGCTTATGCAGAGGTGCCGGAGCAAAAAAGCTATTCGACCTCCGACGAAAAAAATCTAACGCTGGCGGGTTTCCTGGCGTTCGCAGATCCACCGCTGGCCGACGCGGGAGCGGCGATCGAAGCGCTTCGCCGTGACGGCGTTGAGGTGAAGATTATCACCGGCGATAGCGATATCGTAACCCGTCATGTCTGCTTGCAGGTGGGGCTGGAAGCGGGCCAGGTAGTGTTGGGTGAGGAACTCGACCACATGACTGATACCGCGCTCTTACACGTGGCGGAGCAGACGACCGTTTTTGCGCGCGTCTCGCCCGCGCAAAAGAACCGGATCATTCTCGCCTTGAAGCGCAGAAGTCACGTGGTGGGATACATGGGTGATGGAATCAATGACGCACCTTCCCTGCACACGGCGGATGTAGGCATCTCCGTCTCCACCGCGGTGGACGTGGCTCGAGACGCCGCCGATGTCATCCTGCTCGAGCGTGGACTGCGAGTTCTGCACGAAGGTATCCTCGAGGGGCGCAAGGCGTTTGGCAACGTTATGAAGTACCTGTTAATGGGGACCAGTTCTAATTTCGGCAACATGCTGAGCATGGCAGGCGCATCGCTGTTGCTGCCGTTTCTGCCGATGCTTCCAACACAGATACTGCTCAATAACTTTCTTTACGACATGGCCCAGGTGACCATCCCAACCGACAACGTGGATGAGGAATACATTCGCAGACCACAGAAATGGGACATCAGTCTGATCCGCAATTTCATGATTTTCATCGGTCCAATCAGCTCGATCTATGACTTTCTGACTTTCTTCGTGCTTCTTTACTGGTTGCACGCAGGTGAGGCTGAGTTCCACACGGGCTGGTTTGTGGAATCCCTCGCAACCCAGACGCTGGTGCTATTCGTTATCCGGACCACGCGGAATCCGCTGCGCAGCCGCCCCAGTCAGGGACTGGTGCTCACGACGCTTCTGATCGTGGCGATCGGAATTGCCATACCTTACACGCCCTTGGCTAAAGATCTCGGATTCACTCCGATGCCGGCGATTTACTTTGCCTTTCTAGGGGTTGCCACATTGACGTATTTGCTGCTTGTGGAGGCAGCGAAACGCAAGCTCATGCGGCAGCACATCATTGCCGTCTAGAGTAGCCGGTCAGGGCTCAATGATCTGCTTCCAGTTTGAATCGACGTGTACAGCCTGAAGGCTGGCGGAGTCCCAGCCTCCGCCGAGCGCCTTGATCAGTGAAACTGAGGTCACCAGTCGCTGGCCATGGAGCTGGGCCGCGAGCCGCTGGTTGTCGAGAAGGGTCTGTTCGGCGGTGACCACGTCAAGGTAAGTTACAAGTCCACCGACGTAGCGGTCATTTGCAATCTTCAGCGCTCGCTGCGCTGCATCCACTGCAAGGTCCTGGGTTTGCGCTGCCTGTGCGAGAACATTCAGGCCGGAAATTCCATCCTCAACTTCCTGGAATGCATTGAGCACGCTTTGCTTGTATCCGGCGACGGAAGCTCCGTAAGCGGAGGTTGCAAAATCCACCTGTGCTTTGCGCCTGCCGCCGCTCAGTACCGTTTCTGCGACGTTTGCGCCGAGCGCCCAGAACGCGCTCGGAGCGTTGATGAGCGTTGAGATTGCCCGGGTCTCGAATCCCCCAGTGCCTGTAATGGAGAAACTCGGGAAGTACGCGCTTCGGGCGACTCCGATTTGCGCATTGGCCGAGGCCATCTGGCGTTCAGCCTGCGCGACGTCGGGACGGCGCTCGAGAATGTCAGACGGAAGTCCGAGAGGGAACGCCGGTGGTGGAACGGCCAAAGGCTTCACCGGGACTGAGAAGGTTGAAGCGGGCAGGCCGATCAGCGCCGCCATGGCATGCTCGAATTGTGAACGCTGAAGGCGCAGCAGTGTTGCCTGAGTCCGTGTGGAGTTCAGCTGCGTTTCCTGCTGGGCGACATCAAGACCCGACGCGACGCCGCCATCGTGACGATGCTGAACCAGTTGCAAGGCTTTCTGCTGGTAATCAACGGCGGAATCGACCACCGCAATCTCGGTGTCAAGTTCGCGCAGGTTGAAATAGTCCGCTGCCAGCTCCGAGGTCACGACAAGCCGAACGTTCTCGAGTGCAGCAGCGGAGGATTGATAGAGCGCCTGTGAAGATTCAATGCTGCGACGGACTCCACCAAAAACGTCTGCTTCCCAGCTGGCATTGAAGGGAATCAGGAAGTCAGTTGATGTAACGGAGCCGGCACTGGTCGCGGTCGGCCGGTTCCCGGAGGTGCGCGAGCGCAACACTGAAGCGCCGACACTCGCTTGCGGATATAACCCCGACTGTGAGATACGAACTGAAGCCCGCGCCTGCTGCAACTGGTCGCGCGCGATCTCGATTGTCTGGCTCGCCTTGAGCGCCTGCGCCATGTATTGATTCAGTTCATCATCGCCAAAGATGGTCCACCACGTTCCTTTGGGAATTGCATCTTTTGGGTCGGCAGCGCGCCACGGCGCCTGCTCTTTCCAGGCAGGTGCCACCGGCGCCGAAGGACGCCGATAGTTGGGACCAACTGCGCATCCAGCGAGCAAGAGTAAAAAAGTTGTGGCTGAAGCAAGGCGCAGGAGAATGCGTCTCACGATTGAGGCTGTCCTCCAGACTTCACGCTCACCTGCTGGCCTTCCGCAAGTGAATCGGCTGGATTGACAATGATGCGGTCATTGGGGTCGAGGCCGTTTAGCACTTCCACTTTGGTGCCGAAATCGCGTCCAATCGAGATCGCCTTCAGATGGACCTTGCCATCCGAGCCTACAACACCAACGCGGGGTCCTTCTCCGCGAAAGAGCAACGCATTCACCGGCACAGACAGCCGGACTGTTTGTACTGGCACAGCGAAATGGACCTGAGCGTAAGCGCCCGGCATCAGGTGGTTCTTCGGATTAGGAACGTCGATTTCGGTCAGCAGGGTGCGAGTACCGGGATCGATAACGTCAGCAGTCCGGACGACCTTGCCGGAGAACTTCTGTCCATCCATTTCGCGAAGCTCGATATCAGCGGGCATGCCTCTGCGAATCGAGGCTGCATTAGCCTGGGGAACGCTGACGAATACCCGCAACGGATCGACTTGCGCGATGTCAAACAGTTCGCGGTTCTGGCCCGTGCTTCCGGCATTGATGAGCGCGCCCACGTCAACATTGCGTTTGGTCAGCACGCCGGAAAAGGGAGCATAAATACGTTTGAAAGATTCCAATTGCTCCAGCCGTTTCACATTGGCATTGGCCGCTGCCAGGTTCGCCTGCGCCTGGGTGTAGGCACTCGCTTGCTGGTCCGCTTCCTGCTGCGACACGGAGTCTGTTCTGCGCAGGTTGGCCCAGCGCTCCGCCGTGCTTCTGGCCAGTTGAAGCTGGGCTTCAATCTGCTGCCGGGTGGCTTTCGCTTGTGCGAGTTCCTGATCGACTTCCGGCGTTTCGATTTCGGCGAGCAGATCGCCTTTCTTTACCTGGCTGCCAATGTCCTTGTACCAGCGCTGGAGGTAGCCGTTCGTGCGAGAGTAAATGGCTGACTCAACATACGGCTGGAGCTGGGCGGGAAGCGTGAGCTCTTCATTCCCCGGTTCAGCTGCAGGCTTGATCACGCCGACCGTAGGGACCGCGAGTTTCTCGGTTTCGCGAGCGAGCACCTGCTTTTCGGAAAATCGTCGGCTGATCGCCAGACCGCCAGCTAAGGCAAGGAGCACCAGTAGAATCAGGGCCAGCCGGCCGTGCTTTGCGCCCGGCTGGCCCGGACTGGAAGTTTTGTTTTCGCTAGCGTGACTCATGCGTTTGATTCCCTCAGGCTGCCTGCTGGCTCGAACTCAGCGACCGGCTCGTGTTGTTTTTTGCCGCCATGCATGATGCTGAAGATCACCGGGACGAAAAACAAAGTGGCGATGGTAGCAAATACCAGGCCTCCGATTACAGCGCGACCGAGCGGCGCGTTCTGCTCGCCGCCTTCACCCATTCCCAGAGCCATGGGAACCATGCCGATGATCATAGCCAATGCTGTCATGGCGACAGGACGCATACGAGTGTAGCCGGCTTCGAGAGCGGCATCCCATGCGTTCAGTCCCTGGAACATGCGCTCCCGAGCAAACGAAATCACAAGAATGCTGTTTGCAGTGGCCACGCCCATGCACATCACTGCGCCGATCATCGACGGTACGTTCAAAGTAGTGTGCGTCAGTAGCAGCATCCAGCAAATCCCTGCCAGCGCGCCGGGAAGCGCGGTAATGATGATGAACGGATCAAGCCAGGACTGAAAGTTCACTACTATCAGCAGGTAAACCAGCACGATCGACATCAGCAGTCCCCAGCCCAGCCCAGTGAATGAATCAGTCATGGTCTGGACCTGGCCGCGCAGCACCATCGAGGTCCCTTTGGGAAGTTTTTTCTGGAACGCCTCCACAATTCGCCGCGTGTCCTTGGCTACACCACCCAGGTCGCGACCCTGGACGCTTCCGTAGACGTCAATGACGGGCTGGATGTTGTAATGCGAGACCACAGCAGGCGTTGAACCGGCAGTAATGGTGGCCAGGTTGGCCAACAGCTGGGGCGATGGTGCGCGAGGCGAGACGATGGGGGTATTCGCGAGCGCCTGGAGAGAATCCACTTTATATTCGGGAGTCTGCACGGCAACGTTATACGTGACGCCATTTTCCGGATTGAGCCAGAACGTGGGCGCCGTCTGAAAGCTGCCGCTGAGGGAGACCAGGAGGTTCTGAGCAACATCGCGCTGGTCGAGCCCGACCTGCTGAGCGCGGCTGCGATCGACATTCAGGCGGAGTGCGGGGCTGTTCATCAGTTGCTGCACGTGAACATCAACAGCGCCGGGAACATGTCGCAACTCGTTGGCAAGTTCCTGAGCGAGCTGGTAATTCTGCGCCTGGTTCTTGCCGATCAATTGGATATCGATCGGCGAGGGCAGACCAAAGTTGAGGATCTGGCTGACGATGTCCGCCGGTTGAAAAAAGAATTCTACACCGGGGAAGTGCTGGGGCAGTTGTTCCCGCAGGCGCTTTACATATTCATCGGTAGGCCGGTGCTTCTCCTGGTTAAGCGACACCAGAATCTCTGCGTCAGAAGTGCCGATGCTGCCCGCAGTACTGTACGAGTTGTTGATCGAACTATATGGCAGCCCGATGTTGTCGAGAATCGTGGCGAGTTCTTCGTGCGGAATTTCCTGGCGCAGGTAGTTTTCTATCTGGTCGCACAGACGGGCTGTTTCTTCGATTCGCAAACCGGCGCGCCCACGAACATGCAGCCGAAAGATTCCTGCATCCACACTGGGAAAGAAATCCTGGCCCAGGAAGTAAACCAACCCGACTGACAACACGCAGAAGCCGAGGAAGACCCCGACGAAAATGCGCCTGTGTTCAAGACACAGAGAGAGTGTGTCGTGATAGGAAGTGCGCAGCCGTTCAAAGCCGGCCACGAACCAGCGCTGGAAACGCTGGAACGGAGCAAAGACGCCACGCGGCTCCGCGGAATCATCGTGCTCATGCCCTCGCAACAGGTACATCATCAGCGTGGGAACGAGGGTTCGCGAAAGCAGGTACGACGCGAGCATCGCGAATACCACGGCTTCCGCAAGCGGAACGAACAAATACCGCGCGACGCCGGCGAGGAAGAACATGGGGACAAACACGATGCAGATGCACAATGTTGAAACGAAGGCAGGGACTGCAATTTGCGCCGCACCCTCAAGAATCGCCGGAACCAGAGGAGTTCCGGAGGCGAGATAGCGCTCGATGTTTTCAATCGTAACGGTTGCGTCATCGACCAATATTCCGACGGCGAGCGCCAATCCTCCCAGCGTCATGATGTTGAAGGTCTGGCCGAGCGCGCTGAGCATAATGACGGAACAGAGAATCGAAAGCGGGATTGAGATGGCGATGATAAGGGTGCTGCGCCAGTTTCCGAGGAAGAGCAGAATCATCACCGCCGTGAGACAGGCCGCGGTGAGCGCCTCTTTGATCACGCCGCTGATTGAGGCTTGGACGAATAGAGACTGGTCAAACAGAAGCTTGAGCGAAAGGTCTTCCGGCAGCGTAGGTCGCAGCTTATTCAGGACATTTTTCAAGTTGGCCACGATGTTCAGCGTGGAGGCGCCGCCATTCTTCATGACCGTGATCAGCGTTCCTCGCAGACCGTCCTGGCGAACGATGTTGGTCTGCGGCGAAAAGCCGTCCCGAACATTCGCCACATCCCGGATATACGTGGTAATGCCGTTTTCGGTCTTTATCGGCAGGTTGTTCAACTCGGCAAGCCGGCTGGGGCTTCCGTTCATCTGTACTTGATATTGCAGATCGCCTATCTTCGCGGTGCCGGAGGGAAGGATCAGGTTCTGCGCATTGATGGCATTTACCACGTCAACGGGCGTGAGACCCTTGGCCTGGAGTGCGGCAGTATCAAGGTCAACCGCGACGACACGCGGCTTGCCGCCGTATGGAAATGGAATGGCAGCGCCCTGGATGGTGGTCATCTGCGGACGAACGAAGTTCACAGATAAATCGTTCAATGCCTGTTCAGAGAGGCTCTTACTGCTGATGCCCACTTGCACGATTGGCACGCTTGAGGCCGAGTAAACGATGATCAGCGGCGGATTCGTGCCGGGCGGCAGTGAGCGTACCGAGGTTTGTGAGATCGCCACAACCTGGGCGATGGCGGTTTGCAGATTGGCGCCTGGCTGGAAGAAGACCTTCTCGATGGCGCGTCCGTCCATGGCCTGCGTCTCGATATGCTCAATGTCATTGACCAGGGTGGTGAGGCCCCGTTCCGTGTTGCTGACGATGCGGTCCGCCATCTCCTGTGCGGACATGCCCTGGAACTGCCAAATAATGCTGATAACCGGAATGTTGATGTCCGGGAAGATATCGACCGGCGTCCGCATGATTGCAATCGGGCTGAGAATGAGAATCAGCAGCGCCATCACCACGAAGGTGTAGGGGCGATTTAACGCCAGCCGGACAATCCACATCGGTCAGATACCCTCGGAACGATTTAGGGAACCGGCACAAGAAGGTCAGGGTTGAGGATCCAACTTCCCATCTCTGTGACCGGAGCGAGCCTGCCGCAGCTTACAGGAGCAGTAACGAAGTGTTTCGACTCCCAGCAGCGGGCTAAGGATTCTTAACGAGTATTGTATCGCCTCTGCTCTGGTTTCCCGCCGCACAGAATGGAGCTTTTACATTTCTTTACCCCTTGCGCGCTCAGGGACGAAATACCTGCATCAGCAGGAATCAGCTTTGGCCGTAAACGGGTATAGATGCGCCATGGACTACCTTTGCTTCCGGACTGCAGAGGAAGAGTATGACGCGAGCAATCTCGTCCGGTTTGGGCCACTGGCTGAAGTCGGCATCAGGCATTGCTTTGCGATTTGGCTCCGTGTCAATGATGCTCGGAAGGATGGAATTCACACGCACGCCGGTGCCCTTCAGGTCTTGAGCCATGCAGTCGAAAAGAGCCAGAGCCGCCGATTTGGAGGAGGCGTAAGCGGATGCTCCGGCCGCGTGATCAAAGGCGGCTTTAGCCGCGATGTTCACGATTGCGCCGCTCTTACGTTTCAGCATGGCCGGCGCAACCACGCGGGCAAGCGTGAATCCCGTTTCCACGTTGAGCATGAACATGAGCTTAAAGGTTTTAGGATCGGTGTCCCACACGGCTTTGCCGCCGGCGTAGCCTCCGATAGTGTTTACCAGGATGTCCAGGTGACCGTAGCGAGCCGTGATCCCATCTACCAGGTTTCGGCAGGCATCTTCGTTTGTGGCATCGAGCGGGAGCAGCTCAAGATGCGCATTGGTGCCTACTGCATCGCGCAAAGCCTCGGCCTCGTCTTCCTTAATGTAGGTAGCGATCACGGAGGCGCCTTCCTTAAGGAAGGCCAGGCTTACGGCGCGTCCCAGGCCGCCGGTGCCGCCGGTTACCAAAGCCACGCTGCCGGAGAATCGAGCTGTCATTGTTCTCAAGTCCTCTTGAGAACAGTAAAACAAAAAACGGTGGGAATGTCTTGCGATGTGAGGTTCTGCGCCGCTACTTCTGTGTGACGGTCAGCTTGTGATAACCGACTGTTGCCGTATCGATGCGATTGGGCAGCTGAAACTGTGAATCCAGGCCGACGTTCGGATATTTCGGTGTGATGTAGTGCTCTACGAAAAACTCGAGTGCCATCCGCGGAATTTCGGTCCCGTCCAGGTAAACGCTTTTGACGTTGACTGTCCCTTCTCTCGAAACACCTTTTGCATCGGATTCAACGGTTACGTCATGCGTCCCGCTGAACATGCCCAGCAGTGGGTTCGATGATTTCTGGCCGGCCTTCAACTCGTCAAAGTTCACGGTGAGAAATGCCGTAATAGCGCCCGACGCTCCTTGAAGCTTGACCTTTTTCACTCCCTGGGGAAGCTTTACATAGCCTGAGGCCAGGTAATCGTTAGCCTCATCTTCCGTGATCACCGTAGGGCGCTGGTCAGGCTGGGAGCGAGATCCATTCTGCTGTATGTATTCGAGTTTGCTCTGCATGCCTGCAGCCAGCCGGTGTGAACTGCCACTGGAATCACTGCTGTTGCGCGCACCAGTGTTTTGTTGCGTTGCCGAAGCCGCAAGGGCGAGCAGGAGAAGGATCGCGAAAAAAGCCGTGCCTGATTTCATCGTGAGCGCGCGGCAGCAGTCTGGGCTGCAGGTGGCGGCCCGACCACTTGCGGCTTCTCGAGGGAGCCGGTGACGTCCCAACTAGAGGTGCCGCTGGTAAGCCGTATCTTTGCCTGTTTATCAGCCAGGGAAACTGTTCCGCTCATCTCATAGATGCGGTTTTCTGCTTTAACTTTGCTTGGAAGTACACGCAGGGCATGTTTCTCTAGTTCCAGAACTCCCTGCAGGCTCTGGAAGCGTAAGGGCTTGGTGCCATCCAGCGCGAGTGCCCTCGAGATGCCGTTGTTCACCACGTATTCGACTTTTCCAGTGGCGTTGTTGGCCATTTCGGCAGGCGAGGCTCCTTCAAACTTGAACGCGTATTTCATGTCTGCGCGCCCGCTTAGCCATGAAGCGACGATGGCCAGATCAGGATCGCTGGAGTCCATACGGTCGAGTGCCACGCCATTTGCCGTTCCGGCCACGCTGAAGTGAGGTGTTGAGGTAGTCCAGTCGGCGTGCCACTCGCCTTCCAGAGCTCCGTTGCTTAGCCTCGCATTGATCTTGCTGATCAACATGGCCCGGTCGCCGATCTCGACCTTGGCCGCAAACTTGTCCAATGGAACGCCCGCCACAGTGAACTGGCCGACATTAAGGGTGCCGGTGGCGCGGAAGTCAGGGATATGCGCACTCTCAGAAAAGAAGGGCAGGTTCCAGCTCTTATCGCCGGCGCCAAGCAAGGTAGCCAGGTCCTGCGTCTTGAGCGAGTCTGAGTGAAGATCAAATTCCAGCGGACACGAAGCTGGTTTTGGCTGGCACGACCAGGGTTTGCTTACGTTGCCGGTGAATGCGACCGGAGCGTGTTCAAACTGTCCGGTGATGTGGGCCAGCACGAGTTCGACCTCGCTGATCTGCGCATCTGCTTCCGACAAGAGTAGCCGATCTTTTATGCCCGGAATCCAAGCGGCCACGTTCTGTAGATGCGCGGTTCCCCGCAGTGTGGGTGCCGTGAAGCTCGACCAGGGGCTGGAGAGATTCAGGTCCACAATTGCCGATGCAGTCAGGTTGTTCAGGTCCGCCTTAAAACCCATTACCTGACCGAGCATCAAGAGACGCTCCAGAGGAACCATTCCTTTTCCGCCGATCCAGTAGCCCTTGTTGTCGACCGAGGCCTGCACTTCGAGAGTGGTGGAAGGGCCAAGCTGAACAGAGAATGGATCCACGGTGAGCGAATCACCCTGTGGTGTGGCCGGCTGTGCTTTCTTTTTGTGTGCAACGAAAGCTGTCGGCGATTCCACCGGCCCCACGTGGAAGCGCAGCGGGCTCACCGGAAACGGCTTGTCCGAAGCCGCCGATTGCAGCAGGAACGCAGACGTCATCCCGGTGCCGTGCCAGTCGCGTTTTCCGGCGTGAGAGTGAAATCCGAACGCGGCGTTGAGGTCGCCCGAGGCGGTGAGATCCTCCGCAAGCGTGCCCCATGTGTGACGGGCCGCGGTGGTGAGCATGGAAAGCGGCACACGAGTAGCAACCAGCGAGAGGTCATAATCGCTGGGCGTAGCTGCCGTCCATTTTGCTGTGATCAAAAGCCCGCCCGGATCCAAGGGCGTGTCGCACTTCAGGTCGAGAACTTCATGCACGTAACCGCCGAGACAGCGTGTCCGCAGCCGCGGCATCTGGTTGCGATTGATGTTGTAGCGCCGGAACTCCGTCAGGTCGGCCGAGGCAGTGACGTGCAGGTTCGCCGGTGTCCCAGTCAGCTGCGCGCCGGCGTTTACTCCACCACGCCAGCCGCTGTCGCGGCCTGTGATCAGCGTAGTCAATTGCCCGAGCTGCGCCTTGTCCCAGGAAACATCGAGCCGAACGGGCATATCGCGCAACTCGCGCGAACGCCGGAGGTCGCCTTCCAGCCGGACCTGGCCAGTGTCACTCAGGCTCATGTCGGAGCGAAGCGGCTGGCCCTTCAGGCGAATGTGCCAGACGTCTTCCGCCGCGAGCCAGAAAGCGAAATCAGTGTTGGTTATGGCAAACGGCTTTTTCTCCGGTCCCACCTTGAGGTTGATTCGCCCGGAAGTAGCCTCTATGTAGGGGAACCGCGGGCGCCCTTCCGCGCGACGCTTCGCGGTTGGTGCGCTGGGCACCTGCTCGACACGGAACAGAAGCGACTCGAGGTTCCAGTGCCCATTGGCATAAACCAGATTCAAGCTGGCGGGCGAAGCGTCGTCGCTCAGCTTGAGGTTGGCGATCTCCAAACGTCCTTGCCAAAGGGACGTGAGCCGCAGGTCAGCAGTGACCTTACCGCAGTTGATGAGCGGCTCTGCGCTGAATGCGGGATCGTCCATGACACGCAGATCGTAAAGTTCGAAGCCGGGCCGCGGCAGAATGCGATACTTCACCTGCCCGATCTTCACCTGGCGCCCCAGGGCGTTGCTCAGGGAACCGGCAAGACTGTCACGAAAGCGAACACCATTGATGTTGGGCGGCAGGAATACAAAGACCAGCAGCACGAGAACGGCTGCGATGGTGACTCTCCTGCCGGTTTTGCTGGTAAGCAAACCCATCAATGCACCCGCCTGAGCACGCGGTTCCAGCGCGTGAGCGTGAAGAAGTGGACGGTTGTCTTCAGGAATGCCGTGATGCGGTCGCCCATGCTTGGGTTCGGAGGAAAGTCCTCTTCAGTCTGGTTCAGTGACCAGGCAACAAACAGGGGCCGGCCGACAATGTTCTCGCGGGGAATGAAGCCCCAGTACCGGCTGTCATAACTGTGATCGCGATTATCGCCCATGGCGAAGTAGTGATCGGCTGGAACGACCAGGTCCTGCCCCTCGATATGCTGCGGCAGTTCCATGCGCCATTGCAGCGTCGCATCAGACGCAATCATGCCGCGGGCAGGGAACTCGTCTCGAAAAGTCGAAGGGATGGTGTTGCCGTCACGCACCACATAAGCTTCGTTTTGCTCAACCCCGTTCAGGTAGACCTTGCCTTCGTGGAGATGGATCTTATCGCCGGGAACAGCGATGATGCGCTTCACCAGATAAAGCCCAGGCTCAGCCGGAGAAACGAATACCGTGATTTCGCCGCGCTTGGGGCCACGATAGGGAAGCAGCGGGCGCGGGAAGGCCCTGCCGGTTGAGACCAGCCGGTCAACAAAGACGTGATCACCGATCAGCAGAGTTTGCTCCATGGAGCCGGAAGGAATCTCAAAGTGCTGAATCACAAAGGTGATGATGAAAAGCCCGGAGACAAACACGGAGGCGAATCCGGCAATCGATTCCGGAAAGGTCTCCTTCGGCTGTTCTTTCTTCTGCTCTTCTTGTTTTTTATCGCTCAAGTCCGAGTCCTGCGGGGGATTCCTGATCAGCGCACAATGTGGAACATGCGTGACCAGTATGTGTCGCCAAAAAAGTGCGTAACGATGTGCATCAAGAACGCCGCGCGGTCTCCCAGCGATGTGTGCTGGTACTGGTCCTCCGGCGTTTTGAAGGCCCAGTAAATGAACAGCGGCCGGCCCACGACGTTGTCCCTGGGAATAAAGCCCCAGTAGCGGCTGTCCAGGCTGCGGGCGCGGTTGTCACCCATGCCGAAGTAGCTGTCATTCGGAACCACAATATCGCGGCCGTTGATTGCGGCCGACATGAGCAGGGGCCATTCCGGATACTTCATCTCAATATCGCGCTGCCCAACCGGTGGGACGCTTGGAAACTCGTCTCGATACGCATCATAAAAGTACTGCGGGTTGAGATAAGGCTCGTTCACAGACTGCCCATTTACGTAAAGGCGGCCTCGTGAGAGATGCACCTTATCACCCGGCAAACCCATAATGCGTTTTACGACATACATGCCGGGCTCACGCGGATGCAGGAACACGACGATGTCTCCGCGCTTGATCTCGCGATAGGGCATCAGGGGCATGTAGCCGGCTTTGCGGGTTGGCGTCAGACGATCAACGAATACGTGGTCGCCCACCAGCAATGTGTTCTCCATGGAGCCCGAGGGGATTTCGAATGCCTGGACAATAAATGTAATGATGAAAAGTCCTGAGACCAGCACCGATGCAATGCTGGCGATGGATTCCGGCGTGGTCTCCTTGGGCTTCTCGGGTTTCGTGGGTGCCTGTTGCTTTTGAGCCAAAAGATATTATTCCTGTTTGCGGAATGGTGCTATCGCACAAGACGGAACATGCGCCCCCAGCGCGCAAACTGCAGCAGGTGGGCGAGTAGTTGTCCCGAATGAATGAGTTTATCATTCGGGGAGCTGCCTTCAGCTTCGCCGCCATCGGTCACAGAAAGATAGATCACCAGTGGACGCCCAGTGACACTGCCCTGGGGGACAAAGCCCCAGTAGCGGCTGTCCAGGCTCCGGTCTCGGTTATCTCCCATCACGAAATACTCGCCTGCCGGCACCACAAGATCGCCACCATCAAGATGTTTGGGAATTTCGCGCCACCAGCGGCGGTCAATGTCATTGGTGCGGAAGAGGGACGTGGGGAAGTTATCGCGATAGTAGTCGAACGGCGAATGCACGCGGTTTACATACGCTTCTTCCTGAGGCGTGCCGTTGATGAAGACAGTCTTGTTCTCCAAATGAATGTGATCGCCCGGCAGCCCGATGACCCGTTTGACGAAGTATTGGGACGGGTCAACTGGATAGTGAAAGACGATTATGTCGCCCCGGTGGATTGGACGATACGGCATAAGCCATTGCCAAACCTTGCCGCCATCGGCGAAGTGGACTTTGTCCGCAAGCAGGAAGTCGCCGGTGAGCAGTGTGGTCTCCATGGATTCCGACGGCACGCGAAATGCCTGCACCACGAAGGTGATCAGGAACATAACGATCACGAGCACCGAGAGAACAAACTGGATTCCGACAGGGCCTTGAGCGGGCGTAGCTGCACGCCGCGGAGCAGGAGCGGCGGCTTGAGGCTGCTCTGCTGGCGCAAGCGCCGGCGCCGAAGAATTCGCCGCTTCCGCCGGAGCAGTCGCCGCTGCTTCCTGCTGCTGTTCGGAACGGACAATCGTCTCGTCGGGCCCGTTCATGTCTGCTCCACCTGAGCTCGGAGATGGTCGAGCGCCTGTTTAGCCGCCAGCTGCTCCGCCTTCTTTTTGGTGGCTCCTTCGGCGCGCACCACGTACTCAGGTTTGTTCTGCCCCATAGGGAATATACGTGCTTCCACGGTGAAAGTTTTCCGATGGTCGGGACCTTCTTCCTTTACGGTGGCATAAACCGGCTGCAGCCTGCCTGACGACTGCAACAACTCCTGCAGGGCAGATTTGTAATCGGCCAGACTGAACTCGTTCTCGCTTTCAGTGCGGACACGCTCGAGTTCGGGCGCGAGTATTTCCCGAATGATGAACTCACGCGTCTTTTCAAGGCCTGCATCGAGGAACATGGCTGCGATGATTGCTTCCAGAGCGTCAGAGAGCAGTGTGGATTTGTGGCGGCCGCCGCTGCGCTCTTCGCCGCGGCCGAGGCGCAGGTATTGTCCAAGGTCGAGACGGATCGCCACACTTACCAGATGCCCGGCACTCACCAGATGCGCTTTTAATTTTGAGAGCTGGCCTTCATGGAAGATGGGAAATCGTTCAAACAGGAGCTGGCTGGTCACGAAGCCAAGAACCGCGTCACCCAGGAACTCGAGCTGCTCGTTGTCCTTTACCTCCAGTCCCGGCTCCGCGCCGGGAGCTTTGGCTTCCTCATGCGCGTGCGAGCTGTGCGTAAGCGCCCGTTCCAGAAGCTCTGGATCAGAAAACCTGTGCTGCAACGCTTTTTCGAGGATGGTGAGCTCGGTGTTCATGCAACTACGTCTATTGTGGCGTGATTCCCTGACGTGCTCCTCTTCCGGCTAGTCCGGAAAGCCGGTCGTGCTCGATCTCCGCGAGTTTTTGCAGATCGGGTATCGCACTCGAGAGTTGAAGCGCCTGTTCGACCGACGCCAGCGCAGCCCCGTATTTCTTTCGATGGTCCTGCGCGAGCGCCAGGTGATACCAGATGTAAGGATCAGGCCGGACCTTTACCAATCCCGCAGCCATGAGCAGGTCTTTCTCTGCGCCGCTATCATCGCCGGTCTTCAACTTTGCCATGCCAAGGGCGCTATAAGCCATGGAAAGCAGCGTGCTGCGGTAAACCTCCAACTGCTCTCGGGTGCCGGAGACGGTTGGAAGAAGTCCGGAGTTCAGGTTCTTGATGGCGTGTTCCGCCGAACGCTTAATTTCTTCGACTTTCTTTGTTTTTTCATGATCGTCGCTTGCAAGGTTGTCGGCCAGTACGGTCGCGGTCAGCACCAGCGCCACATCGTGATTCGGGTCGATCGCCAGCACCTTCTCCGCCACGGACAGGACCTTAGCAGGATTGTTTTCTGCCTGATAGTCGCCCATGGCTTTGGAATAAAGGTAGAGACGCAAAGCGCTGTCTGGATAACGGGCAGAGAAATCGTTGGCGGCCCTTTCGGTGGCTTCGCCGCCAGCTTGATTGAAGCCGGCGAGGTAATCAATGCGTTCCTGGTCGCTGTGCGCTTGCACTTGAGGCAGTGATACCTCTGCCTGACGCGCGGTCTGGGCCGAGACAAGAGTGGCCGCGAAGATGATCAAGAGTCGGAGCATCTGGATTTGGTCTTTGCCGGGCAGGCTCAAGTTCTATACAAAATACTTCACTTTCAGTCAGATAGGCTGATTATTTTGCAGGGGCACCTGCCAGTTTAGCCAGGCGATCACGCTCGGCGATTGCCAGAGGAGCCAGTTCAGAGTTCGCGCCGGCATATTTTACCGCCTGCTCCACAGAAGCAAGTGCCTCGGGATATTTCTTCTGGTGGTCCTGGGCCAAAGCCAGGTGATACCAGATGTATGCGTCCGGCTGCGTGGCATTC
Source organism: Candidatus Angelobacter sp. (assembly GCA_036258095.1). Classification (GTDB taxonomy): domain Bacteria; phylum Acidobacteriota; class Terriglobia; order Terriglobales; family Acidobacteriaceae; genus Angelobacter. The sequence continues at coordinate 28,673 of DATAEJ010000171.1, forward strand.
AGTTCCGCAGCCAGTTTCAGTTCGCGCTCAGCGCCGGGATCATCGTTGACCTTCAGGTTCATGATGCCCACCGCCGCATGAGCCATGGACTGGAGTGTTTTCTTGTAAGCCGCGGACTGTTCCGGTGTTGTGCCGGCGGGCGGTGTGAATGACGTATTTACCGTTTCCAGGGCACGCGCCGCGTTCTGCTTGATTGTTTGGATTTTTGCCGAACGGGCGGGATCGCCGTCTGTGAGATTGTCAGACAGCACCGTTGCGGTCAGCACGAGTGCGATGGTGTTATCGGGATCGAGCGCCAGAACCTTCTCTCCCATTGCGAGCATCTTGTTGGGATTATTTTCGTTCTGGTACTCATGCATCGCTTTCGAAAAAAGAAATGATTTGAGCTCGCTATCCGGATATTTCCCGGCGAACTCGTTGGCAGCTTTTTCCACGGAGGCTCCTCCGCTGAGCGCGTAAGCCGCGTTGTAGTCCGCGTATTCGGCTTGTGTTTTTGCCTGCGGAGGGCGCTTGGTCTGAGCGGCTGGCGGAGCGGGCTGTCGCTGGGCAGCAGCCTGCTGCGCGAAGCAGGAGCACGTCGCGGCAGCAAGCAAACACAAGAGCACGCGGTTCAACTTCATTGCTTCGGCGCTCCCGGTTTTTGATAAGCTCCGGCAATCCCGTTCTCGGCGGCTGCCCGAGTGTCAGGGTTTGGATCGCCGGCGGCCAGCGCGGCGCGATAGTGCTCCATAGCAACGTCGCGCTTGTCCTGGATGTCGTAAATCCGGCCCAGATAGATGTGGCTCCACGCGAGCGTGCGGGGATCACGGGCCGATTTCACTGCCTGCTCGAAATCGATCCGGGCTTCTTCCATCTTGCCTTGCAGGCTGGCGATGCGCGCCAGCAGGAAGGCGGCGCGACCAGGCTGGTCGCCGCCGGTATTGTTGCGCAGCACGGCTTCAGCAATCTGCTGCGCTCCGGCACGGTCACCGGAGGCAAACTTTTGTTCCGCGAGGTTTAACTGGTCGTCCTGCGGAGGCTGCAGGCGGGAAGCACTCACCACCTCAGGCTCAGCATGCTCGGCAAAGGCAATTTCGCGAGCGCGCTTTCTCTCGCGATCAACATCAATGCCGTGCAGCAGATCGCCATAGCTGGACTTCATTCCCGGCGTTTCCTCAAACTTCTCCATCGCGTCGTAAAAGTAGCGGGTCAGGACAAAGCCTTGTGCCACCGCGCGATTCACGTACGAGTCTGCCAGTTTGGGATTGTTGCGCGGAACGCTTGTCCGGATCTCGATGGCTCGAATCAGGCACTCATTCACGAGCAGCGCAATATCTTCGCGGAACGAACGCGCCAGCGGAGCGCGATTCAGCTCCACCAGGATCGGCTCAAGACGCTTCATCGTGGTGCCGTGCGAGGCTGCCAGTGGGTCCAGAATAAAGTGAAGATACGTGTGGCGTATTTCCTCCAGGCGGAGCTTGCCTTGCCGTGCGGGAGAAATCACCACTGAATACTCGGCGCCATAGTTGCGAGCCTGAACCTGCCCCGGCGCGAGCATCGGCTCAAGGTAGACGCGGAAGCGCTGTCCCGGCAGGTTGGCGAAGGGCATCTTCAGATAAAGGTCGGTCTGCGTGAGCATGGCGGAGATGGGATCGTGATAGCGCTCGACCAGCTCCTGATATTCCTTCTGGTGCCGTTCCCACAGAGCGTGGATTCCCGCCGCGGAATAAAACTTCCTGATGGGTGCGCTGATTCCGACTACGTAGGCCGCGTCGGGCGGCATGTCGGAATCAGGAAGCGTCGGAGCCATCAGGGGCGGAGGCCCGAGTTGCAGCGCGAGAGAAACAAATGGGGAGATGTCGGCCGGGTTCCCGCGGTCGTGTTCTCTCCAATAGTTGCAGACGGCCGACTGCGCGTCAGCGGCTTCCGGAGACTGCTTCAGCGCGGACTGGAGCTCCGCTCGCACTGACTGCCGTACCGGGAGTGAGTCCGCGAGGCCTGCGTCATAGCCGCAGCTGTTGAGCGCTGTGGTAATGGTGAAGAACGTCTCACTGATCTCCAGCTGTGCCTTCGTGGCCTGGGCTGAGGCGCGCCACGAACAGGCAAGCCCCATGAGGCAGAGTGCAACCAATAGAACCTTCGCCTTCAGAAATCCTCCAGAATGTGCGGGAACTCCAAGTTTAGGCCAGAAAAATGAACAGGGTCAAACCTTTATCAGGTCTGACCCTGTAACGGGAGAAAAGTTGTCAACCCTATCCGCGAACCCGGATATGGGAGAACGTCATCACAGCCTTCCCGGGTACAGGGCGTCCGAACGACTGCGCCGGGGCGAAAATCGTAAAAAGCAAGGCCCGGTTCAGCTGCATATGGACCTGCGAGTCATCAGGGCCGGAGAGCACGCGATATGCTTCGACCCGGCCATTCACTCCGATATAAGCTTCCACCACTACGGGCGAATCGATATCCAGTTCAGTGTCCGCAACTGACATCTCGAGACGCGGCGGAACGTACAGCATGGTAGGAACGTCATCAGCGCCAACGGCATGAACCGGGAAGAAGCCGATCAGAGCCGCGAAGAACAATATTGCGCTGAGCACTCCTGCTGTAGCCGGAACCATGAAGGCGTCCAGCGCGTTACGGAAACGCACGCTGTACCCACTCATGATGGTCTGCCAGGTGCGTGAGCGCTCGCTGGCCACCGCAATCTTGATCTTGCGCGCAAGGTCAGTAGGCGCCTGCTTGCGTCCCAGGGCCGCGAGCATCGCCCGCGAACGCTCCAAAGTTGTGTATTCGGAGCGGCAGCCTTCGCAGCCCTCCAGATGACTGGAAATCTCGTGCATCTCAGCCCCGGTTACGGCACGATCCAGATACGATGAAAACAGGGGGCGTGCTTCTGCGCACTTCATTGCTGAGCCTCCACTTGCGGTTGACCAGGAACACCGGCCACAGGCTTGCGATCCTGTGCCTGCCTGTCTCCCCCCACCTCAGAACCCATGAGCTCGCGGACCACCGGTTCCAGACGTTTCTTCAGGGCGTCTCGGCCGCGGATCAACCGCGACTTCACCGTCCCTAGAGATATCTGCAATACCTCCGCGATCTCTTCATAGGCGAGTCCCTCGATGTCCCGCAGCACCACGGTGGTGCGATACGGTTCGGAGATCTCCTTGAGTTCTTTTTCAACCCGGGCTCGAACTTCTTCGTGGGCGAAGATCTCCAGCGGAGATTCGCCCTGGTCAGCGAGAGTGTCACACAGCCCGTAGCAGTTGCCGTTCTCGTCTTCGCGCGACTCCATGGAAGTTTCCTTGCTCTTGTGCCGGAACCACCAGCGCCTCTGGTTGGAGGCCTCATGGATGGCGATCCGGTAGAGCCAGGTCTTCAGGCTGCATTCGCCGTTGAAGCGTTTCATGCCGCGAAAGACCTTGAGAAAGACTTCCTGAGTGGTGTCGGCCGCATCTGAAGGGTCGGTCAGGATGCGGTAAACCAGACTGTAGATGGGCTGGTGATAGTGCTGGATCAGCCAGTTGTATGCCTCCTCAGAACCTGCTTTCAGTTCCGCGACAATAGAGGCTTCCTCCGCCCTTACGGCGATTGCGCTGGCCAGATTTCCCACTGCTGTTGCTGCTCCCGCCATTTTGCTCATGGCGTCAACTCCAAAGTACCAAGAATCACGGAGCTGCGACAACTCTTCCCCGCAAACCGCTATTACTCAAGTTTTTCGAGCGGTTAAATGCTATAGACCCCGAAGTTGGATCGAAGGTTCCGGGAACTTACCGCGGACGGCGCTATTATTTCGGGCTGGAGACAAACTGCGGGGAGGGCTTGGGAGAGGGCTTTGCCTGGGCGGGGTGCGAAGTCTTTTTCTTTGTTGCTTTTACGGGCTTGTCGTCATCTTCATCCACGATGATGTGGCGGACCCCATTCTTGTCCACCACCACTTTGTTGGGACCCTTGGTTCCCATGCCGGCGCTGGGCGCGGACCCGCCGGCCGGCATCGGCGGGTTCCGCTTCCTGCTTTCAATCTGCACGGCTGCCTGTTCTATGTACGTCGAGAGGTTCTGCCGGGCCGAATCCAGCGCCGCTGCGTCTGCCGCCAGCGGTTCGTATTCTTCCTTCTTGCCCAGCACACCGGCTGCGTCCGTAACCGAGCTCAGGTACTCAAACACGATCGTGATGTTGTGGTACAGCTTGAAGGTTGACGACATGCTGCCACGGCTGTTCTGGACATCTGTGATCAGCCCAGGCACCGCATTCGTCAGGTTCCGCTGGATTGACTCAACCATCTTCTGCAGCTGTTCTTTCTGCTCAGCATCGGTTTTCCATTTCTCAATGCGCAGCTGACCTAGATGACCATTGGTGGAAACGGCTGCACGCTGCAGCTGGGCCAGGATCAGGTTCAGGTCGGCGATCACGGGCTGGGCCCCGTTCTGCGACTGACCTCCTGGTGGTGGTTGCTGCTGCGCCAGGCACATGCCTGCGCACAGCAGGCACACAGCGACTGCGAGGGTCCTGCTCATTCTGCCTCCTTCGAGTAGTAGATGAGAGTAGCTGGGTGGGGGTTACTTGAGACCTGTGTTAAGAATACCCGGGAGAACCCTCCATGGGCCGCTACCGAACCATCCAATCCCAATAGGATACACAAAAGCTCGATCGCTCTGCGTACAGCCCAACCCCAAGCCCAGTCAACGGATTACCTCATGGCTGTCTATATCCTCGTCATCCCGAACTCCGTCAGCGAGCCAGCGTTGTCATCAGCTGGCGAGTAGGAGTGAGGGACCTTGCGTTTCATGCGAAAATGCGCTCACCACAGATGAAGATCCAGCCGCTTTGCTCGTTCCTGTCTCTCACATTTGCGCTTCCTGTGCGCTTCCTGCTCAGACGGCCTCGTTTCATGGCCCGTGCGAAAATCAGCTGCTCTTTTCCCACCTTTCTATTGGGCCCCGAAACGAAAAACAGAGCATAAAATGGCCCAACGGCGAGATGTTGCCGTGGCCGTGATCATTGCCGCCCTGGGCTGCTGCTGCGGCTCTTGTGGGTTCATCCGGAACTGATGCCCAAGTGAGGAAACCATGACCCTCCCTTTTTGGACTCGATTTATGGGGCAGCCGCGGCGCCTCACTGGCATTCCAAAGCACTTAGCTCCCAACACGCCCGCTCATCCCCAGCGGCGTCAGGTTTTCCGATCACCAGGTCACCAGATTTTCCGTACCCCCCACCCCGGGGGTAGGTCGTTTTGTTGAAAACAAAGGGCCAACCCCAATTCGACAGGCCTGTGACAGGCCTGTCACCCCCCTTTTTTTCCTCCTTTTTGCTATCCAATCGGCCTCAAATCCTTCCTGATTCCCCATACTCGTTTCGAGACAAAATAAAAGCGAATCTCCTGGGATGAGAGTAGCGCCGTCTGGCCCTGAATGTAAAGCGAATTCCATCTCACTCCTGCGCTGTCAGGATAAACTGCTCCACCTTCCCATCGGCCAGCTGGTACATCGAAACGCCCAGCGACTTCTTGCCAAAGCTGGCCACATAATTATGGAAGGTCATCCCGCCGCGCAGCCCCGTCGAAGTCTGCCGCAGGTTCCCCAGCGCACCAATCGGCGCCAGCGTCACAGCGTAATCTTTTAGGGCAGTTTCATTGAAGTAAGCGTTGGCGTTGTCGCTGAAAAGCGACCGGTCAATCTGCCCAGTTGCCAGCTGCGAGAGGATCTTGCGCGTCAATTCTTCATTCTTCGTATCTCCCGAGCCCATCGCCAGCGCGGGCACCAGCTTCCTTGCGATGCCCCTTGAAATCTGGCTCGCAGCTTCCACCGCGTCCTGGTTCGTCAGCGCGACCACCGCAATTTTGTCGTCGGGCAGAATCAGACTGTTTGAGGTAAACCCTGACACCTCGCCACCATGCCGCAGGATCCTGTGTCCGTTCGCCGACCCCACCTGCAGCCCCAGCCCGTAATTTGAGCCGCTGCCGTCCTTCAGGCGCACCTCGGTCTGCATCTCTTTGTATGACGCGGGCTTGAGCAGCGTCTGGTTGATGATCGAGATGTTCCACTTCTGCAAATCTTCGGCGGTCATGGCAAGCTCGCCTGCGGCAAACAGCCATCCTTTGCCTTCCTTCGGCGCCGGGCGCAGCGGCCCCAGCGCATACCGGAAATATCCGGTCGGGTCCGCCGGAGGCAGTTTGCCCTGGTCGATATTCGCCACGCTCGTCATGTTCAGTGGCTTGAAGATCCTCTGCGAGATGAAGCTGAACATTGGCATGCCGCTGGCTTTCTCGATGATCAGCCCGGCGATCACATAATTCGTGTTGCTGTACTGCCACTTGGTTCCTGGCTCAAAGTCCAGCGGCTTGCGCGCCCACAGATCAAGGATTTTCTGTGCGTTGACCTCGGTCTCCATGAACGGCGGCACATAATCCTGTGGCCAGTAGTCCTGGTAACCGGAGGTGTGCGAGAGAATCTGCCGGATCGTGACCTCGTCCCCGCGCGTCAGCCCCGGGACAAACTTTGCCACTTTGTCATCGAGCGTGAGCTTCCCGTCTTCCTGCAACAACAGGATCGCCGCCGCCGTGAACTGTTTGCTGATCGATCCGATTGAATACCGCATTCCCGTCTGCGCCGGCACTGCCGGCTCAAGCTTCGCGTTCCCGTATGCATTCGCGTAGAAGATCTTCGCGTCTTTCACCACCGACACTGACGCGCTCGGCACGCCGCTCTTCTCCAGCGTTTCTTTTGCGATCTGGTCAATCTCGGTGCGGATATCGGTTGTTTGTGCCTGTGCGACGGAACCAAGAAAAATCAGGGCGAGTAACAGCGAAGCAGACTTTAAGTTGCGCATGCGCGGGCTCCTTGAGTAACGCGCGAGTGTACAGGACAATGAATCCACCGCAAAAGGTGAAATCCGTCGGCGCTCTCGTCTGCCTTTGTTTGACCATACACTTAGCGCGGCGTAGCATTTTCTCATCAATGATCGGTTGCACCTACTTAGCTTCCTAGCCCATGACGCCGCTGGTCATCCGATCTAAGGAGAGCGCAATGGGACTGTCCTGGCAACAAGGTCCGCTCTCACCGGGAGCCATCGGCCGTTTTCTCGTACCCGAACCTCTACCGCAACGATTGTTGTACTTGGAGCCCTTGCGCCGCCGCATGCGTGTGCGCTTTGGCGGAAGCTGGATTGCTGAAAGCGAGCACGTTCTTCTGCTTTTCGAGGCCGGCCGCTACCCGGTGGCTTACTTCCCGGAAACCCACGTCGCCCCCAACACATTGGAACGCGTGGAGCATACTACCCGTCATCAGGATCTCGGGGTCACGGCATGGTTTACTGTTCGTGCGGGCGAGCACAACGCGCCGCGAGGAGCATGGCAGTACATCGACTTGCCCGCATATGCGAGCGAGTTGAAGGGACGCGTGGCGTTCTCCTGGCCGGCGATGGATGCCTTCTACGAAGAAGACGAACGCATCCTGGGACATGCCGCCGACAGCTATCACCGCATTGACATCCGCCAGACCTCCCGCAATCTCATCGTCCGACACAATGATCGCGTGGTCGCCGATACCAGGCGACCGCTGGTCCTCTTTGAATCTGGGTTTGCGCCACGTTGGTATGTTCCACGGGTTGACATTGACGAATCGGCGCTCACCCTTGCGGAGCAGCAGACCTTTTGTCCGTACAAGGGATTGTGCAGCTATTACACCATTGGTGGCGCCCGTTCGGCAGCGTGGTCCTATCGCGAAGCTTATACCGAAGTCCGACGCATTTCCGATCTGGTCTCGTTCGAGCCGGACATCGTCTCTGTAACTCTTGATGGCTCCCATCTCCACCTTGAGCCGGGCCAGACCGTGATTCCGCACGGCCCGGATCGCGAACTCACCGTTGCCGAGATGAGCACTCGACCAAACGGCCATGAACGAGCGCCTCAGGGGCGGCCCCGGCGAGGCTAACCCACCCGGCTGTAGAACCGGCGGCAAACCATTCATGCAACCGATCCAATCGCATATCCCATCCACACGGAATCCGCCGTAAATCAACCTGAACAAACCGAACGAACCGACAAACTGAACAACCGAGGAGCCCTAATGATCAGCTACAAGCATGCCGAGGTAGACGGCAAGACGATTTTCTATCGAGAAGCGGGGCCGCCCAAAGCGTCAACAATTCTTTTGCTTCATGGCTTCCCGACTTCCTCCCATATGTTTCGCAACCTCATTCCTGAATTGGCCGACAGCTACCATGTGGTCGCGCCTGATCTGCCCGGTTTTGGTTTCTCCGATTCCCCGGATCGCGGGAAATTCTCCTACACGTTTGACAATTTGGCCAAAGTGATTGCCAGCTTCACCCAGGTCATCGGTCTGCAGCGGTTTGCGATCTACATTTTTGACTACGGTGCCCCGGTGGGACTTCGTCTTGCGCTGGCCCATCCTGAACGCATCACTGCCATCATTTCGCAGAATGGGAACGCCTATGAGGAGGGGCTGAGTGAGGGCTGGAATCCGGTCCAGAAATACTGGAAGGAGCCGACGCCTCAGAACCGGGCCGCCTTGCGTGAGTTCCTGAAGCCAGAGACCACTAAGTGGCAGTACATTCACGGCGTGCGAGACGAATCGCAAGTCGCTCCTGAATCCTACACACTCGATTCCTTACTTCTGGCGCGTCCTGGTAACGATGAGATTCAACTCGATCTGCTCCTCGATTACGCCAGCAACGTTGCCCTATATCCCAGGTTCCAGGAGTATTTCCGCAGCAAACGGCCCCCGCTCCTCGCGGTGTGGGGCAAAAACGATCCCTTCTTTCTGCCGCCGGGCGCAGAAGCATTCAAGAAGGACAACGCAACTGCCGAGGTTCACTTCTACGACACCGGTCACTTTGCTCTCGAGACTCATCATCGCGAAATCGCCGAAGCTATTCGCGATTTCCTCAGCCGCCAGCTGGTATCCAAAGCGGCATAACTCAAATGGCTCGATTACTCTCCGTAAACGTCGGACTTCCCCGTGACATCGAGTGGAAGGGCCGCACTGTGCACACAGCGGTGTGGAAGCAGCCCGTGCATGGCCTCTGCCTTGCGCGCCGCTTGAATCTGGATGGCGACGGTCAAGGTGACCTGGCCGGACACGGAGGTGAGCATCGGGCCGTCTTCGTCTACCAGATCGAATCATACAAGTATTGGCAGGAACAGCTGAAGAGGAGTGACTTCGTCCACGGCCACTTCGGCGAGAACTTCACCATTCAAGGATTGCCGGACGACAGCGTGTGCATCGGCGATCGTTACCAGATCGGCAGCGCGATCTTCGAAATCACCCAGCCTCGCGTTACCTGTTACCGCGTTGGGATTCGCACCAACGAGCCTCGCATGGCCGCGTTGCTTACAGGCAGCGGCCGGCCCGGATTCTACTTTCGAGTCCTCCACGAAGGAGTAGTTGAGGCAGGCAATGACATTGTGAAGGTGGGCGAGGCGGACGAGAAAATGACCGTCGCGGAGATCAACGCGCTCCTCTACTCACCAAATCATCCGCGGGATCAGCTGGAACGCGCTTTGCGCATCGAAGCGCTTTCATTGGGATGGCGGTCATCATTCGAGGCGCTGCTTCAAAGCCAGACAGTCGGCGGGACGAGCGGAAATGCGGGGCTCGCGCCCGCGGCAGCATCGCATCCCGCTGAGCCAGGCTTTCGGACGCTCACGGTCACGGCCATCAATCACGAGTCCGAAGATGTGCTTTCGCTGACGATACAGAGCAACAACAGCCAGCCACTTCCCGAGGCTCTGCCCGGCCAGTACGTGGTCTTGCGCCTTCAGCCAGCCAGCGGTGCGCCTCCGCTTTTTCGCAGCTATTCACTTTCAGGTCCACTCTCAACGGAGCGTTATCGCATCAGCGTAAAGATCGAGCCGAATGGCGCCGGTGGAACCTACTTGCGGGACCATGTTCGCGTCGGCGACACTCTCCAGGTCAGCTCGCCCCGCGGCACCTTCATCCTTCAATCAGCAGAACGCCCGGTGGTGCTCCTTAGCGCCGGCATTGGGGCGACGCCGGTTCTTGCCATGCTCTACGCTTTATCTGCGGACCACTCAGGGAGACAGATCTTGTGGCTGCACGCCGCGCGGGATCAGCAGCATCATCCATTCGCCGCTGAGGTTCGCCGCCTGTTGCAGGCACTCCCGCATGCCCGCAGTTTCGTTTGTTACAGCAAGCCCGGCGCCAGCGACAAGATCGGTCAGGATTATGACTCTGCCGGCCACCTCTCGCGGTCGGTTTTCGACCAGATCAAAATTCCACGCGAAGCTGATATCTATCTCTGCGGCCCGACTCGCTTCATGGCCGATATGAAAGAGGCGCTCGCAGCTTTCGGCGTCTTTCCCGGCCGCGTTCACGTGGAGATATTCAACGGCAGCGAGTCAATGACCCCTGGCGTAGTCGGCGCAAGCACGCGAGCGCCACATCTACCTGGACACGATGCCAGCACTGGTCCCTTGGTCTCGTTCGCGCGCAGTGGCATCGCCGCTCACTGGAATCCGGCCTACCAGAGCATTCTGGAGCTCGCCGAGGCATGCGATGTCCCGGTCCGTTGGTCGTGCCGGACCGGAGTCTGTCACAATTGTGAAAGCGGTCTGGTCTCCGGATCTGTCGCTTACGATCCACAACCGCTCGATAACCCAGCCGACGGCAACGTCCTTGTCTGCTGCTCGCGGCCGAATGGTGATGTGGTGATTGATCTGTAAGTCCGACTTGATCTGCGTTCAGCTTCTCGCCACTGCCCATGAATGACTCACGTGCAGTTCTCAGAACGGTGTCATGGCCGAATGCCATGGGCTTCCGGTCGCAAGTGAAGGAGTAAAGCGCAACAAATCAGGCCGAATCCCACGTGTGGCGCAAAGAATGCAACCAGCATCGCCGTGGTGAAGCCCACAAGCACAATAAGTGATCGTCGCCTCGCAACGCGCCGCGCATGCATGGAAAGCTGCGTTGCGTTCACGTGCGCGAATATTTCACTTTCGAAAACGTTGTAGGCAAGATCAATGAACACGAACAGCCCTGCGTAGAACACGACAGGAGATGAAGCCAGCCGGGTACGTGCAACCCACGCAGTCGCAAACGGCAGGAGTGACACCATGAAAAGATGGACGAAGTTGATCCAAATTAAGCGCAGCCCTGGAGGACCTGCGAACCGCATCAGGTAATGGTGATTGACCCAGATGATGGCGATGAACAGATAACTCACCCCATAGCTGATCGCGGTTGGCCACAGGGGCACCAGGGCCGAGAACGCTGCATCATCCGGTGCCTTGAGTTCCAGGACCATGATGGTCACGATCACCGCGAAGACCGCGTCTGAAAACGCCGCCAGGCGCTCTGCTGTTATCTTTTCTCGACGCATCGTCCGAAGTTTTACCGGCAACTGTGGAAAAGGCAGAGTTCCGACGCCGGGGACTTCATTCGCACCCGTTGTTAGATTCTTGAAGTTCCATGCACAGCCCGGTGCACGGTTGGCAGGGCGAATAGATCAGCGATCCGGGACAACATCAGTTCCGGCCGCACGACGAGGCGGGCGGGCGCGGCAGCGGTGCATGCGTTCAATAATCGCGAGCTGCTCTTCTGACGTTCCGGCCGCCACGAACTCATGACAGTAGCGGCATACCGAAACCATGAGAGACGAATTTTCCCTGGCTGGGCGCCGGATGAATTGCATAACAACATCGGCAGGAAGGAGCGGGAGGAGGTTTCCTGAACCCTTTAGATAGTTGGATGCCGCAGGCTGAGAAGCCCAAACCGTAACAAGAGGCAATTTCACCCTGGAAGGGGTGGACGCTGAGTAGTCGCCTGCCCCACTGAAGCCACTGGGGCCCCAGGAGGGCAGGCTGGCGGTCCTGGCGGCGTTCGATAGCTCCGCAGAGCCAAGCGCGGCACAGGATGCAACTCAAGCGTGATCCAATTCTAAGGTAATGCAAAGCGCCAAGTTACGTTGCGGGATAGAGGTAAAGCGCCGAGTTACGCTTCTCAGACTGGCAGTGTCACCTCAGGAACAAGCAAATGACGTCGAACATCGGGGTATAATCCCGGAAGCTTTCCTGCAAGTGAATTGCACTGCGGGAACTTTTTGTCTGGAGGTGCCGTGCGTAGAGCTCAACCAGTCAAATTCCGATTTGTCATTCGCAATGAAGATCCTGGCGCGAAACCTGCCGATGTTCGCCGCCGGCTCGACGATGCCCTGCAGGATGCCCTGCGCGCAGCGCGTGAAGATGGACTCGCCCTGACCGCCAAAGCCGAGACGGAGGGTGGCTTCTTTGGCGTGGGTGAAACGGCAGTGATCCTGGCCATTCTTCATGCCGCCAAGGCCGGCGCGGGTGCATTTGCGCTGGGTGCTGCCGGCGCAGCCGGAAAAGGCTTCTATGAAGGTTATCTCGCGCCGAAGCTGAGGAAGCTCAATCTGCTTCCCGCCAAACTGGAGCAGTTGCCTGACAAAAAGTCCACGCCCGCTAAGAAGAAGTCTGCGTCAACGCAACCTGCAAAAAACAAGGCGACAAAGAAGAAGCCTTCAAAGAAAAAGCCGTCCGGCAGGTGAGGTCACGCAATCTTGGCACGACCACCCGTCATAGACTTGCACCCTGATTTTCAATCCCCGGCGGTCCGCGCCAGGCTCGACGTCATCTTGTTGCTCGCCGATGCTCTGCGTCCTGCGCTGCAGCCTCTCCAGCAGCTTTTCCCTGCTGATTGGATCGAGCTGGTCAAGTCGCTGAACGCGGTGCTTATAGCCGAAATCGGCAGAGTCTCAGTAGCCCGTCAGGCACTGAATATCTGGGCCCAGTTCTCCGCGTCGATTCAGGTATCGCAACTCGACAACCGTGCCACGCAACTATTACAGGCGGCCGAGCAGCGCCTTCAATCGCAGCTCACCGTGAACGACCATGCTCTGCGCTATCTGGAACAGGCGCATGCTCAAGCGCTCGCATGGCTGCACTCCACAGCCCAGCGGCGCTCTTTGAACGCCTTGACGAAAATAAGTCCAGCTCTGCTGCGCGTCTATTACGACCCACAGGGAACGGAGTATTGCGCCTCCTCAAGCCGAATTACGGGAGAGATAGGCTGGAAGCTGCAGCTCGTTGAGCACGCCTTTTATGGCGCCCTCATTCCCGACATGATCCTTGAGCACGAGTATCTCTCACATCTGGTGCCGGCAAACGCATTCCTCTCACGCGGCGTGCGCGAAGTCTGGCTTTCCTCTGCACTGTTCCGGGAGCATAGAAATGACAAGGCGAATGGCGCGGATAGGCTGCTGAAGACTGAGCTATGGGAGAAGTTCCGCAGTGAACTCGCCCGCCACTTCGGGTTTACTGATCACGAGTTTTACGGTCCTCAGCGCTGGGACTGGCTGGCGATGAAAATGAGTTTTTACGACACGGCCACTTTCTGGCGTTTGACCGCAGAGATGATCCACTCCGGCAACCCGTCCAGCCAGGCTGACCTGATCGATAAACTGCTAGGGGATTTGGCGCGCTTGGATGATGAGGGTTTGTTGGCGGCAATGCACGTGAAATGGCGGAACCTGCCGGAATTCTCCGCTGCCGTACAGGCCATAAGTAATTGATTAATATATGGATATTTTTCCTTGCTATATAGCAAGGAATTTTGCATCATAATACGAAAGAGATGAACACCGACCACCCAAATTTCGGCCTGGGCTACCGGCTGACCAGTGTTGCGCTGAAGCTTGGGCAATTTACTGTGGCCGACTTGCAGAGCCTCACAGGTGCGGGCGAAAACACAGTCTATTCGTTCCTGCATAAGCTTGAAATCGCAGGTGAAGGCTTCCTGGAGTCGGAGCCGGTAACCCCGCTTCGTCCTCGCCGGGGAGCGCCACGCAAGAAGTACTCACTCACTGAGCAGGGGAGCAGGTATCTGGCAAGGATGAGCTTTGAAAAAGCGGCACAATTCGGCAACGCCGAGACTGAATCGCCGCACTTGGCAGACCCGCAAGCAGCTCAAATCGAAGCTGCTGAATCCACGCCCATTGCGAGCGGCTCTTTCATGCCTGCGGTGGATATGTTTGAAGAGGGAAAAGAGCTCGTGATTCAGGCTGAGATTCCCGGCATGCGTTTGCGGGATTTTGACGTGAATATCGACGGCAATCTGCTGACCATCTCAGGAGAGCGATATCGGCAGCCCGGGGTGTCACAGCATCGTTATCAACTTTCTGAGTGGGGGTATGGAAGGTTCAGGCGCTCGTTTGTGATGCCGCCCGGCGTAGGTCCTGAGCAACTCTATGCCAGCTACGAGAATGGAATCCTGCGAATCTCAATCGCCAGGGCTGAAGAGGGAAGCGTTCCGCGTTTGCAGCAGGCTGAGCCATCAGCCCGCTCGCAGGGCAGAGTGCGCTCATCACTCGATCAGTACTATGCGAACGAGGAAGACGAAGGAAACGACATGAAAAAGAGCGCTGGATAGCCAGTCTGGTTACCACGCTTTCCCGTTCGGACACGCCGCCGCCTTTTCCGACGCGTTGTTCTTCGGAGCCGCGTTGCAGACCGCGACCGCCTCGGCAACGCTCTCGAGTACCTTGGAGTCAGCAGCCAGGCGCTCTTTCGTGGTGCGCAAGTCGAGCAGCAAAAGGTGTCTTCCTGACGCATACAGCGAGAGCAGTACCAGCCGCACCTGCCCGCCGGAAAGTTCTGACCGGCAGCTGACCGCCGGCTGGCCGAAAAGTTTGAACTGGCTGGACACCTCGGGCTTCGCGCAGACCTGGCTGGCCAGCTGAAGTGACGATTCTGCCGGCGGGATGTCATCGAAGTTGTCCGCCCTGCCCGCGTTCTTGCGATAGCGCACAGCAATCGACGGCGCAAATCCTGAGATGAGCCGCGTCGAAGAAAAGCTTGCGGGCTTGTCGATGCAGTCCGCCGGCGCCGTGATAAAAAGCACGGTGCCATCTTCAATGCCCGTCCAGTTTTTCGGTAATGGGCAATAGCTCAAACCTTTGGGAACCTGAACGGCCAGGCCGAACTGAGTGCTCACATAAACTGCCGGTGCGGGCTTCGGCGGATTCGATGGCGGGTTCGATGGCGGCGCGCTCTGCCCTGCAGCCGCAACTACGGCCAACAACAGCAATGCTGTTTTCAAGCAGTGACCTCTGGATGAGAATCTGGCGTTCAGGTGCGCTCTATTTGAACACACATCGAATCGGGGTACTGAAGGAAAAAGTTTGGTGGCGTTCAAGACTGGGTAGAATAGAACCTGCTTCACCCTTCAATTCATCGCGGCTTGAGCACCGTGTAACGCGTAATGGTGTAACCGAGCGCTGCTCCCATAAAAACATCCGAAGGAAAATGCGAGCTGGTGGTGATCCGCGAGGCGCTGATCACTCCGGCAAAACCGTACGCCAGCCAGGGCACCCAGCGATGCCTCCGGTACCGTGTTGCGACGACGGTTGCAACAGAGAACACTCCCGCCGCGTGTCCCGAAGGGAAGCTGCTGCCGTGAAATGGAGATTTTCCTCCGCTGAAGAACGTGTCGTGGAAGTCTCCTCCCGGAGGCACGTCAGAAGGGCGCTTCCTGCGTGTCACCGCTTTCATCGCCAAGTCCACAACGGCGCTGTTGGCGTACGCTTCTCCGGCCAGGATGGCCGTGCCAATCTCGTGCTGGTCATTGCGCAGGTAGCCGGCCACCAGAAAGCCCGCGGGCACGGCAAGTACTTCCGCGGAAGTAATCGTGCTGTCGAACGTGTCATTCAGGTCGTCAAGATTGCGCGCATGCGTCTGGAAGTAGGGCATCACATGCGGATCCATCGCGATGAGAGCGGTCGTGGTTCCGGCTACGGCAAGCGTCGGCAACACATGCTGTCCCTGGACCAGCCGTTTGGGGAATAGCCAGATCTGTTTCTGATCGTGCAGGAAGTTGCCGGGCAGTGACCGCCAGGTCACCTCTTTGTCTTCCACTGACGTATTGGTGTCCGGGTGCGGATCCGGTTTCTGCTCAGAGGTGGTCGCCTCCTGACGGTGTTCCACCTGCTGCGGATCAGTGCCCTGGCTCTGTTGCGCCATGCCGGATGGCGGCGCAGCCATGATCGTCGCCCAAAGCAATAGAGACAGTGAGAGATGCCGCCGTAAGAAGCCCATTTCGCTTACCTTCGATGCAGTTTTCCTGGTTAGTGATCACCGGGAAATTGTCAGGCTCGCACACGCACCCATGGTCAAAGGAACCATACAATTCGGAGTCATGAGGCAACCCTTGCGTTGTGCTATTCTCGCCGAATGCCGAAACGCCTCCCTGGCTTTGCACTTCTCTTTGTTTCGACGGCGCTGTTCTCACAACCGGTCCAGCACGCTCGTGGAGCGGCGCACACCCCTGACGTCGACATCGCTTACGAAACCCTGGGCCAGCAGGGGACTGCGCTCCCGGTCATGGCGATCAACGGCGGGCCCGGTCTCACGCACTCCTACATGGTGCAGAACGATCTCTGGGAGCGCATAGCGCGAAAACGCCTGGTGGTCTTCTATGACCAGCGAGGGACGGGAGCGTCAAAGGTCGTACAGGCTAGGCTGGTACCGCCGCTCTCCCAAACCATGGCCTCGCAGGTCGCCGATCTCGACGCGGTGCGGCAGGCGTTGAAGTTGGACAAAGTAGCTCTGGTCGGCGATTCCTACGGCGGCCTCTTGGCGATGGCCTACGCGGCAGCGCACCCGGAGCACGTCGGCAAGCTGGTGTTGTCGGATTCGCCCGGACCTTCCTGGAAGAGCATCGTCCACCTGCTGCCGCAGGTATATCCCGACGTTGAAGAGCAGAACGCGCAGGAGATGAAGCAATTGGGCGGCGACTCGGCGGCCCGTGCCAATGCCGACGGCGACAAGCACAGTGACGTCGCGCGGCGTGCGAGCCTGCCCGATGCTGCGGCACGCGCCGGCCTGCGCAACCACTTCAAGATGATCTTTTACTCGCCGGAGAAGCGCGACGCCTACATGGGCCGCATGGGCGACCTCGGATACGAGCCGAAGGTGGCGGAAGCAGTATCGAAGGCCACCGCCGACCTCGATCTCAGCTCAAAGCTCGCAGGCTTCAGTTTCCCAACGCTGGTCATCAACGGTCGGTATGACATGAACGTGGCGCCACTCACGGCCTGGCAACTCGCACACGATATCCCCGGAGCGAAGCTCGTCTTTTTCGAAAAGAGCGGCCACCTGCCGTCTTACGAAGAGCCGGAAAGATATCAGCAGGTTCTGGAAGACTTCCTGGGTAAATGAGCCGGACACAAAAAGAGGGAGCAGGTTTGCCCTGCTCCCTTTTGTCGAGCGCTGAGGAGAATCGAGCGCCTATTGAACGCTGATCTGTTTGCTGTTCTTGTAAACGTTTCCTTTACTGTCCCAGGCCTGGAACACCACGTTATGCGAGCCCGTAGGCAGCGTGACTGTCTTATCCACAAGCGCGCCGCTGGCCGAAGCCTTGGCCACGCCGTTCACGTAGATCTTCATGGCGCTGATCGGGTTCGAAGCCTTTGCACTGGCCGCCAGCCGTACCGACGTGCCGGTCACGGTGGACGTGGTTGGCGCGATGATGGTTACGTTGTTCGCGGTCTTGAAAAACTCAGCCATGGACGGCGCAGTTTGCGCCGCGGCGGGGAAGCTGGTTTCTTCACCCAGCAGCATGAGCATGGTCTTGAGCACGCTCTGCTGGTGGTAGAGAGAAACTGACTTGTATCCTGCCTTGACCTGTGGGCCGATCATAGCCACCACAATGCGGCCGCCGCATCCCGTAGAAACGGTGGAACTGCAGCGATTGTCGGTGTTCAGGTCAGCTTCATCTGACCAGATGATCAGCACGCCGTCTCCACCCGGCTGGAACGGCTTGGACGCGAGCAGTGGGGCCAAATTGGATTTGAGCCATGCATCCGCCGTCTGCTTGCACACGTAAATCCCGTTCGGGCAATTGTGCAGGTCGTGGTTGCCGTCCGGCGTGATAAAGGCAAAGTTCGGCAGCGTGTTGTTGGCAATGTCCTTGGCAAGTTCCGCACTGGACTGGTGGTTCTTGATCAGGCTGCTCTTGGCCATCTCATTGAAGTAGATGAGCGGAGCATGGCGCTTCATGTAAGCGCCGGAGTAGAGGCCGGTGTAGCCAGCATATGGGAGCGACTGTGCGTAGGACTTAAAAGTCATTCCCTTTGCCAGCAGATGGCGCTCAATGTTGTCAACGCTGAAGGTGGAAGTGGTCGAGTTGTTGTGCGTTATGTACTGGCCCGCAGTGACCAGAAAATAGTTCTCGAGTGACCCATGTTCGTTGGCATAGAACTGGGTCGCCAGGGCGCCCTTGGCGATAAGGCTGTTGAGATACGGCATCGCAGAGCTGCCGACAATCTCTTCGTAGCTGCGGTTTTCTTCCGCAACAATGTAGACGTGCTTGGAGCGGGGAACTTGCGCGCCTGCACGCACAGCGGTGACCGACAACCCGAGGCCCGCCAGCAGCAGAATCCCCATGTTCGTGATTCTGGTGAGCAGTTTTGTACGATTCATCATGGCCGGAACTATGGCCGAAACCAGAGTAGGTGCAAATCAGCCCGGAAACCTAAGGCAACTAAGGTGTTCGAGTGTGGGTTTTCTGTGGATTTCTGCCTTAAGCTGCTGCATAAGAACGCTTTAATCAATCCAGAGTAGAAGTGTTAGAGCGTTAGGTTTTTTGCATTCCTGTAATACGTAAGAGTTGGTTCTAACGGATAAGGACAATGATTCGGGCGGATTAGACGATCTCAAGACCCATGATCTTGCCGGCGCCGTCCAGTTCCAGCGATCCCAACGTTTCGATCACGGAATCGCCGTTCATGCCAGGCACGGTCACGAAGACCCGGTCATCCACCACGGATGCAGAATGCGTCCGGCTGATGTATTCCAGGGCGCGTCGATTGCGGCAGTGTTCGGGCAACGTGAAAGCAATGTCGGCAAGCTCGCCGGTCTCAGTCAGCGAGAGCGCTACCTCTACTTTGAAGGCTGACTCACTGTTGCGATCTTCCGTGGTTGGATCGAGCGTCGGCTTGAAAGCGATGTAGTAGTGGAACGCTTCCTTTTCCGGATTGTAAACGCCACGCGCAACTCTCAGGGACATACGCAGGGAACAAGATTTCTATCACACTGCGCCGCTCTTCACCAGAGCAACCCACGCAAATAAGCGCAGGTAAATAAGTAAGGAGTAGCTCGGGTTTTACAATCGAAAGCATGAAGGTCTTCCTTACCGGCGCGACCGGCTTTGTCGGTCGACGCATGCTGCAACGGCTCCTGGCCGAAGGCCACACAGTGCGCGCGCTGGTTCGAGATGGCAGGAAGCTTCGCACGGACGAACGCGCCGAGCTCTGTACTGGGGATGTGGTCTCACGAACTGGCCTGGATGGTGGGTTGCAGGGCTGTGACGCGGTGATTCACCTGGTCGGCATCATCGCGGAGAAGGGAAGCAACACGTTTGAAAGCGTCCATCACATAGGCACTCGCAACGTGGTTGAAGCGGCCAGGCGAAGCGAGATCAGGCGCCTCATTCATATGTCGGCGCTCGGAGCGCGCGCAGATGGCGTCGCTGCCTACCAGACCTCAAAGTGGAAGGGTGAAGAAGAGGTGCGCAAGAGCGGCATTCCATTCTGTATCCTGCGGCCGTCACTCATCTTCGGTCCCGGCGATGGATTTGTCACTCAGATGATGGACACCATGAAGAAATCCCCGTTGTTTCGTCCGATTCCCGGTGACGGTAGCCCGAAGTTCAGGCCGATTCATGTGGATGACGTAACCTTCTGCTTCGCTCGCGCTCTTACGCTGCCTGCCGTGACCAATCAAACCGTGGAACTTGGCGGGGCGGACGAGCTTACCTTGGATCAGGTGCTCAGCGAGATCGCCCGCTGCGGCGGAGTTCGCAAACCGGCCCTGCACATTCCCATGCCGCTGATGATATTGGGAGCAAAGGTCGCGAGTGTTTTGCCGAACCCTCCCGTTACCGTCGATCAGTTGCGCATGCTCCAGGAAGGTTCAACTTGTGACGTTGGCCCCATGATGCGCCTTTTTGGATTCACACCGCGCCGCTTCGCGGGCTGCGGCCGATAGCTTTCTCGTCAATGGCCTCTGTGCATGTGTTAGTTGACAAGTTTCGATGGAGAAAAGGTGCGTGATCCCATGCACCCTCATCCAATTCTTATGTCCAGGGTTAATGTTGCTGCCCAGACCCACGCTCCCTGCAAGCTCGCCCACGAGCAGATTGTGCCCCGCCCGCTCGCTGAAGTGTTTTCTTTCTTCTCGCGCGCAGAAAACCTGGAAGCGCTTACACCTGCGTGGCTGAAATTCAGGGTTCTCGATGTAAATCCTCAGCCGGTGCAGAAGGGGACCATCATTCAATACAAGCTGCAGCTGCGCGGCTTGCCGTTGCGCTGGGCCAGCGAGATCGTGCAATGGGAGCCACCGCACAGCTTTGTTGATTTGCAGCGGAGCGGGCCTTACAAGCTGTGGCGTCACACGCATCGCTTCATCGCCAAAGGCAACAGCACTCGCATCATTGACGAAGTTCTCTATGACCTGCCATTCGGCGTGCTCGGCAGGATGGCGCACTGGCTGATCGTGCGGCGCGATTTAGAGCAGATTTTCCAGTTCCGGGAAGCTAAGATCCGGGAACTGTTCGGCGCCCCGCCCCGCTGAGCCTGTCCGCCTTCTCGCGTCTTACACGCACAAGGCATCCAATTTCTTTACATTCCAGGCTCGGCAGTTAGAATAGCTGCTTACCCAGCCACTCATGAAGCATCATTCCAAAGGCTTCTTCGTTCGCCATTTCGGTCTGCGTGGCGTTGCCATTTTCGAAGCTCTGAAAGGATTGCTGGCTCTTTCCATCGGCATCTGGGTGCTTACGCTCATGCACAAGGATGTTTACAGCGTGGCTGAGCATCTGCTGCGCAGGCTGCACGTCAGCCTGGACCGCCATTTCGCGCAGCGCATCCTGCGCATCGCAAACGAGATCACGGATCGCAATCTCTGGGTTTTCTTCGCCGGAATCGTTGCTTATACCTCAGTGCGCCTTACGGAATCCATCGGGCTCTGGCTCGAGAAAGAGTGGGCGGAGTGGTTCGCGCTGCTTTCCGGAGGGCTGTATGTGCCGTTTGAAGTTTATGAACTGGTGAGGCACCGTTCCGGGGTTACGGCCACGGTGTTGCTGATCAACATCGCAATCGTGCTTTACATGGGCTGGTTGCTGAACGACTCCTACAAGCGACGCAGGGCAGCGCGTGCAGCCCTGGAAGGCATCTCCCCCGAGGCTGACCTGCACGCTGCCGACTAGTCCGCCGCTCTCTTATCGCCTACTGCGCCTCGTAAACGGTTCTTCCACCCACTACTGTGCGCAGCACCTTCGTTTTCAGAATCTCTTCCGGAGCCACTTTCGTGATGTCGCGATCGAGCACCACAAAATCAGCCAGCATTCCTGGTACCAGAGTGCCCTTGGTCTTCTCGGCGAACTCCGCATAAGCCGAACCGGTGGTGTAAGCGGCAATCGCCTGGTCAATCGTCAGCTTCTGGTCGGGGAAATACTCTTTGGTGCCTGCTTCATTTTTTCGCGTCACTGCGCAATACACGCCGCGAAATGGAGTGATCGGCTCCACCGGGTAGTCGGTGCCAAAGGCCAGCGCTACACCGTCATCGAGAAACTGTTTCCATGCATAGGAGTGCTTTGCCCGCTCCTCGCCAATGTGCGATTCCGCCCAGTTCATGTCGGTGAGCAGGTGGTTAGGCTGCATGGAGGCGATCACTCCCAGTTGCTTGAACCTGGCGTAATCTGACGGCGCCACCACCTGAGCATGCTCAATGCGGAAACGTAAATCGCGTTTGCCGCTCGCTTGCTCCGCTTTGGCAAATGCCTCAAGCGCCATGTGCGCGCCGCGATCACCAATCGCATGAAATCCGAGCTGGAATCCGGCCTTGGCCCGTTCATTCGCTTTCTGGTCTAGCGCGTCCTGCTCGTAACGAGGAATGCCTGCGTTCTTCGGATCGTCATCATACGGCGCCAGCATGGCGGCGGTGCGCGAACCGAGAGAGCCGTCCATGAAGCCCTTGAGCATCGTCGTGTGCAACATCGAGTCGGAAGCGGGATGATGTGCTCGCCGTTTCTCCAGTTCTGCCACTGGAGCATCAAACGGCAGCCATTCGGCAATGCGCAACGTCAGCTTGCCCTCTTTTTCCAATTGCTCGTACTCCAGGAAATCTTCCCAATCGGAGTTGTCCTGCGCAGAGGTGATGCCCCAGCGTGCAGCATCTTGCAGCGCCAGTTCAGCAGCGCGGCGGCGCTGCGCCGTGGTGGGCGCCGGGATCTTATCGAAGACCAGCCCCATGGCAGTCTCGCGGAGAATCCCGGTGGGCTCGCCCTTTTCGTCGCGATCGATCTTCCCGCCATGAGGATCTTGCGTGTGCGAAGTGATGCCCGCCGCCTTCAGCGCCGCGCTGTTTGCGATAGCGATGTGCCCATCAACGCGATTGAAGATCGCCGGATGGTCACCCGTGACCCCATCGATGTCTGCACGCGTGGGTGTCTTCTGCTCCTGCCAGAGAGTGTGGTCCCAGCCGCGACCGACAACCCATTCATTAGGCGCTGCCGATTTCGCGCGTGCACCGATACGTTGCTGCATGTCGGCCAGAGACCTGCTGCCGACCAGGTCCACATTCAGCTTCTCAAAACCGCCGCTTGCCAGGTGCGTGTGAGCATCGTTGAAGCCTGGCATGGCGAACCGATGTTGAAGATCAACGACCTGCGTCTTCTGACCCTTCAGCTTTTCGATGTCAACAGTTGTGCCCACTGCCACAATCTTTCCGCCAGAAACGGCGATCGCATTGGCCCGCCCGGCAGTTTTCGCGGAGCCCGGGTGCGCTCCGGTATAAATGTCACCGTTGATGAAAATGATGTCAGCTGTTTTTGATTGTTGCGCGTCGCTAAGGCTTGTCATTGTGAGTCCGAGGAACAGCACAAGCAAAAGTCTCATTCATGCACTCCGGCCAGGGCCAAAACTGTAAGTAAAATTCGCTTCAATCCTAAATCACGATTCGTGCAATCGAACCATTCACGCGGCGTATGCGCGCCGCCACCATCCCCGCCTGCGCCGATCGTTGTCGCCTCGATGCCCAGCGCCAGTGGAACATTCGCGTCCGTCGAAGCCAGCCGCGGATGCGATTGTATCCGCAGATGCGAATCCACGGCACGGATCACCTTCAATATCCGCGCACCCGCCGGCAGGTTCGCTGCCGGACGCTCCCCGATTGGCTCAATCGCAAACCGCACCCGTGGTTCGCCCGCACGGAACGAGAGCGGCACTTCGCTCCAGGCTTCATTCACGCATTCGCGCAACCGATTCTCAAGCCGCTGCAACTCCTGTCCTGACGCGGAACGCAAATCCACACGCGCCGTTGCACTTTCCGGGATTGAGTTGACCGAAGTCCCCCCTTGAATAACGCCGACGTTGAAAGTTGTCCGCGGATTGTCCGGAACTTCGCATTCGCTGAAACGCGACAACGCGCGCGACAGGAGAAGGATGGGATTCGGAATCCCAAAGTCGCTCCACGAGTGTCCGCCGGGACCACGAAAGGTGATCTCAAAGCGGCGGCTGCCAAGCGCCTGGGTAACGTATGTATCCGTGCCCGCGCCATCCACCACCAGCAGTGAAGTGATTCGATCTTTCCACTCGCCACTGGAAAAGATGTGCCGCATGCCGCGCAGATTGCCCTCGCCTTCCTCGCCCACGTTGCCGACAAACAGCACATTTCCGGCAAGCTGAATCTGAACGCGCTTGAGCGCTGAGGCGATCGCCAGGATTGCTATCACCCCCGCGGCGTTGTCACTGATTCCCGGCCCGAACAGGCGGTTACCTTCTTCTCGTGTTTCAGTGGCGGTGCCAAGGGGGAACACGGTATCCAGATGCGCGCTCACACCCAGCAACGGCGGCGCTTTTTCCGGTTTGAGCAGCCCGAAGACGTTGCCCAGTTCGTCGCTCTGCACCTCTTCAAGCCCGAGTGTCTTGAACTTGTCCTGGAGCCAGCGGCTGCGCGCGGCTTCTCCGAATGGCGGCGCCGCGATTTCCGTCAGCTCGCGCTGCCAGCGGCGGAATTCCATTTCCTGGTTGTGCAGATAAAGAAACGCTGAATGCACAGCGCGCAGTTCGGCAAGCTCGGTTACTTCCTGGACTGGCTGCGAAGCGAAGTCGGACCTCGGAGTACGCGGCATAAGGCGACCCTTAACTATATCGGCCCCATCCCCACCGGAGCAAAACAAAGCGGCCCGGTGAAGGGCCGCTTTGAAGTAAAGCAGAGGAGCCGTAACTACCGTTTCGGAGCGGGGGAAGGGGTTGGCTGCGCGCCGCCACTGGAGGAACCTGAACTGGACGACCCGGCGCCAGAGGAACCGGAAGCGCCAGTCCCCGACGTTGAGCTGCCAGTACCCGAACTACTCGTACCGGACGTCTCGCTTGATTTCTTGTGTTTCTTTTTGTGGTGATGTTTCGTTGTGGTCGTGCCCGATTGCGACTGGGTACCTGATTGCTCAGAGGATGTGGTCGAACTCTGGCCGCTCTGGCCGCTCATGCCTGAGCTGCCGGACTGGCCGCTGGTGCTGGACTGGCCGCTGGCACCAGTGCTTTGGTCGCCACTTGAACCCGAGCTACCGGACTGCCCACCGCTACTCGACTGCGCTAGTGCCACCGCGCCGCTCAGCGCGAGAGCAAACATCAGAGTGAATAATCTTGTCATAGAACTCCTTGTCGTGGGGGTTTACCGCTAGCTTTAGTGCAGGTGGCAATGGCCCGAGTTGCCCACACCGGGCGATGGCGTAAATCGACGCGTGCAATGACGTGAGTAATCAGTCCGAAATAAGAAAAAATAAAGCGGTCGCGAGACCGCTTTTTCGAAGAGAGAGAATGCCCGAAAGTAGTTTACTTGCTGGGTGAAGGAGCCGGAGAGGCTGCCGGAGTCGCGGAAGCCGCGCCCTTGGAACCCTTCTTGCTCTTGGTGCTGCTGGCGGTGTGCTTCTTGCCGCTCTTGTGCTTCTTGGTTTTGGTGGTCGTGGTGGTGGTTTGCTGTGTGGTCGTGCTTTGTGTTGAGCTGCCAGCCGTGCTGCCGGCGCCGGTTGAGGTCTGTGCCACCGCCAGTGCGCCGCCCAGAACCAGGGCGCATGCAAGTGTGAAAGCGTTCTTCATAAATTCTTTTCTCCTAATCGTCGTGGGGCTGTACCCCCGTCTGTTCTCTATAAACAGTACTCACTTCAAATAGTTTCTGATCGTACTCGGATTTTTCAGGGTAGATGCTGGATGGCTTGATGCTGGACTGGATTAAGGCTCCAACAAAAGCGGCCTGTCGCCAGGCCGCTGATTGAACTCATTCAGGAAACCTATTTCGGGGTAGCGGTAGTATCGCTCGTGTTTTTCTTGCTCTTTTTGCCGCCCTTGTGATGGCTGGTCTTGTGCTTCTTGCTCGACTTGGTTGTCGTGGTTTTGGTCGTATCCTGGCTGCCACCACTTGCGGTGCTGCCAGCGGTCTGTGCCACTGCCAGAGCTCCGCTCAGTGCGAGTGCGCACACGATCGTGAATACCTTCTTCATTCAGTCTCTCCTTCAAGAGATGTTTCAGAGTGGTGGGTGAAACCCCGCGGGGGTATTTTGTTGGCCGATTGCCTGCTAAGCTCCCGCAGAGACGTTCTGGCAACACGCCAGAATCTCCTGTTCGGTAAGGCACCGGTCAGACGCTTTGGCTTTCTGGAAGATCCGGTCGACCAAATCATCGCTCGGCGAGACTCCCTTACGCTCCAGCCAGAAAATCACATTGGATTTCCCGCTCATCGGGCCGATCTCAATGGTCTGTTCCAGGCCGAAGTAGTGAGAGGGTACACCGGAATAAACCGTGTTCGCCAGTTCCATATCGCCCTTTTTGAATGCCTTTATGACAGCGGCGGCATGTACCCCGGTCGCTGTACGAAAGGCATCTTCGCCCAGCACAGGGTAGTTCCGCGGGATTGGCACTCCAGTGGCGCGTGATACCAGTTCGCAGTAATCCTTCAGGTGAGTCAGGTCCTGCTCCGCCCAGGGGGATATGCCCATAAGCTTGAGATTCACCAGCATCTGGTCCATCTGTGTATTGCCCACGCGCTCGCCAATTCCCAACGCCGTTCCATGGACACAGTCTGCGCCGGCTGCAAATGCCGCCAGGGAGTTCGCAACACCAAGGCCGCGATCGGAGTGACCGTGCCAGTCAACGCGCACTTTTGCGCCCGACGGCCGCACAACTTCATCCATCACGAACCTGATCAAGGCTTGCACGCCCGCCGGCGTGGAGTGCCCCACGGTGTCACAAATCACAATGGCAGTGGCGCCGAAGTTGATCGCCGTTGAGTAGAGCCGCTTCACCGTCTCCGGATCGCAGCGCGACGTATCTTCCGTCACGTACATCACTTCCAGTCCAAGCGAGCGGGCATACTTCACCGCTTTTTCCGTGGTCTGGAAAAGAAAATCCTCCGTCCAGTTTTCGGTATATCGACGGATTGGACTGGAGCCCAAAAAGCAAGCCGCTTCAATGCCAATCCCAACGCGCTGCGAGATTTCGGCGATCGGGCGGATGTCATTTTCATGGGTGCGCGCGGCGCAGTTCGGCTTGATGTTGAGCTTGCAGTCGGCGATTTCACGTGCCAACCGTTCGACATCTGCCACCGCACGCGGGCCGGCGCCGGGAAGACCTATATCGACGCTGTTGATGCCCAGCTTTTCCATAAGATGGAGGATCTGTAGCTTGTCTTCGATCTTTGGATCTTTTACGGAAGGCGATTGCAGGCCATCGCGCAGCGTTTCGTCGTTGAGCAGCGCCCGGCCTGCGGGTTTGAACTCTGAGCCGGAAATTGTGTTCCAGTCGTAGATCAGGTGGGAATGTTTCAATGCCACTTTTTAAAGCTCCCAGGCTTCCCAGCTCGATTTTACTCTAGAGAGGTTTCCGTCGGAGGAAGGATTGTGTGCTTCTCAGGCCGCCTCGCATCCTGTTTATAAGGTTCGCGCCGAACAAGAACTCAATGAAGCCGTTCATCTGAGTCGCAAACGCCGGGCCATAGCCATACCACCAGAGCTTCTTCATCCCCGGCAGCCGGTCAGAATCCACATATTTGGGCCAGACCATTTCTTCCAGGCCAAACCTGCCATGCGTGCGGCCGATGCCGCTCGCCTTCACTCCGCCATGCGGAGCCTCACTGATACCAAAGCAGGCGACGACGTCATTCACCATGACCGTTCCAGCATTGATACGGCGGGCGAGAGTTTCGCCGCGGCTGCGATCGCGCGTCCAGACGCTGGCCGCCAGTCCGAACTCTGAATCGTTCGCCAGTGCCACCGCCTCTTCTTCATTCTTGAAGCTGCGTACTGGCAGAACCGGACCGAACGTTTCTTCGCACATTACCTGCATTTCGTGTGTCACGTCAGCAAGGATGGTGGGCGCGTAGAAGTTGGGACCAAGTTGCGGAAGAGGCTGGCCGCCGGCGAGCAGCCTTGCCCCGCGTCGGACCGCGTCTTCGACCTGAGTCTGCACCGTGCGAAGCTGGCGATCGTGGATCATCGGGCCGATATCGGAGGTTATGTCCGCGCCGCGACCCTGCTGGAGCTTTTTAGTCTTTTCGACGCACGCGGTCAGAAATCGCTCATACATACTCTCGTGCACATAGCACCGTTCGACTGACAGGCACGTCTGTCCGGAGTTCATAAAAGCCCCCCAGACTGCCGCGCTCGAGGCGACTGCAACGTCTGCATCGGCGCAGACGATCATGGGATCTTTCCCGCCAAGCTCGAGGACCACTGGTAACAACTTTGCCGCCGCAGCCTGCGCCACTTTCTTGCCGGTCGCCACGCTCCCGGTGAAAACCAGCTTGTCGATATTCGCGTGCAGCAGGGCCACACCTGCTCCGCCATCGCCGGTGACAATCTGGAATAGGTCGTGGTCCAGGCCGGCTTCGCGTAACAACCGCTGTAACTCCAGAGAGGAGAACGGAGTGAACTCTGAGGGTTTCAGCACCACGGCGTTCCCGGTGACCAGCGCGGTCAGGGTCTGCACGGATGGCAGGCTGAATGGATAATTCCACGGACTGATGATCCCGACCACTCCGTAGGGCTCGCGGTAGAGCGTGCCCTTCTTCAGCTTCATGATTGGATTGGCGTGTGGTACCGGCTCGGGTCTCAGGAAGACTGGAGCATTGTCGATCAGGTACTTCGCACTATCGAGCACCACCAGGATTTCGGTGCCCATTGCCTCTGAACTGGGCTTTCCTGCCTCGCGGGTAATGGCTTGCGCCACCGCATCCTTCTGGTCACACAGCAGCTGTTGAAATTTGCGAATGATCTTCAGGCGATCGCTGACCGGTGTTTCGGCCCAACGTTGTTGCGCGGCACGGGCGCGCTCTACTGCAGCCGCGATCTCGTCGGCGCTTTGCCGCGGAATCGTTCCCACGGTCTCTTGTGTCCCGGGGTTCTTGACCGGAATGCCTTCGCCTGCCGCGCGTCCGACATCAGCGTGGACCACATGCATGGTGTGTCTCCGCTAATATTCTACGCTCACCAGAAACAGCCCGCTCGCAGGCGCAGTCGCTGCCGCGGCCGAGCGATCGCGCAACTCAAGGATGCGCCGGAGATCGTCACTGCCAAGGCTGCCTTTACCGACCATCAGGAATGTTCCCACAAGATTCCGCACCATATGATGGAGAAAGCCGTTTCCGCGAACCGTGTACACAAGCTCGCTGCTTTCGCGCCCGAAGTGCGAAGAGAAAATGGTGCGCACGTTGTTCGGCTCTCCGTCTCCTTTATTTTTCTCCGGATCAACCGCAGCAAAGGAAGTGAAGTCGTGCTCGCCCGCAACCAGCCCCGCCGCGTCGATCATATGTTCTTCGTTCAAGGGATAAGGATGGTGGTAAACGTAGCGGGCAAGAAAAGGCGGGCAGATTTGGTCGCGATAGATTCGGTAACGATAGGTCTTGGCCTTGGCCGATTTGCGGGCATGAAACTCCGCGTGCGCTTCTTCCACCTCCAGCACGCGGATGGATTCGGGTAATTTATCGTTGAGCGCGATATGAAGATTAGTGACCGGAATCGGACACTCCAGCGCGAAAGTGGACACTTGGGCCAGCGCGTGCACTCCGGCATCAGTCCGTCCCGAGCCCTGGGGCAGCACTTTCTCGCCGGTTACGCGCTCAATGGCTGCGGCTAACGAGCCTTGAATGGTTGCGCGCCCCGGCTGGACCTGCCATCCGGCGAAGTCGTGGCCGTCATAGGCCAGGGTAATTTTGAGATTTCGCGGCATCTGGATTGCTACTACTACACTTTTTAACGCCCGGCGCTGTTTCTGAGCCGATATACTATCCGGTTTCCGTCAGAGTTTGTTTCGGGCGCGTCCTGGGAACCAACCGAGGGGTTGGTACGTACTTTTGAGGTGACGGAAAACAAGGCGATCCCGTCTCTTACTAATACTCGAACATAAAGCCATAGCACCAATTTGGAGAATAAACGAATGTCCGTGGTTTTTTTGCGCAGTAATGGAATCCGCAGGCTGGTGGCGGCAGTCTGCCTCTTCAGTCTGACCGCAGCCGCGCAGCAGGCAAACACCGGTGCCTCTACGCAAAAGCCGCAGTCGCAGACGCAGGCTCCAGCGGCCCAGCAGAACACGCAGCAGTCCGCGGCTCCAGACACCAGCTCCATACCAACGGCTCCCGAATCGCACCTACCGCAGCCGTTTGGCGTTGATTACTCTAAGCCTGCGCCGTTCCTGCCAAACCCGTTTGCCCGTTATATCCCGCGCGATGTTCCTCCGCCTTCCTTCACCAATGCGCCCAAGCTGCGCGAGTTGATCAAGAACGGCAAAGTCATGCTTTCGCTCAATGACGCCATTTCCGTGGCCCTGGCGGACAACTTGGACATTGCGATTGCGCGCTACAACCTTCCCATTGCCGACACCGATATCATGCTGACCAAAGCAGGTGGGTCGCCGCGCGGCGTCAATGCCGGTGTGGTTTCGAACACCCCGGGCGGTGGCGTGGGAGGCATTGGTTCCGGCGTGACCGGAGCCGGCGCGGGTGGAACCACGGCAGGCGCAGGCGGTGCCGGCGCTGGGGCTGGGGGTATTGTTGGATCGACCAGCGGCGCCGGACCTCAGCCGGACAATTTCGATCCGGTTTTGAGCGCCAACTTCCAGATCACCCATTCCACTTCTCCCCAGGCGAGCCCGGTGCTCGCCGGGACCACCAACTTCCAGCAGAATCAGGGTGTTGCAAATTTCAGCTATACGCAGGGCTTCTCTCCCGGAACGCTCTTTAACTTCACCTTCGATAACAATCGCGCAACCTCCAACAGCATCCGCAGCATCACCAACCCGACGCTGAATTCGAGTTTCACGGCGCAAGTCCGCCAGCACTTATTGCAGGGATTTGGCCCAAGCTTGAATACCCGACTGATCCGCCAGGCCAAGAACAACAAAAACATCAGCGAAGAAGGCTTCCGGCAGCAGGTGATTTCCACGGTAAGCCAGATCGAGAATATCTACTGGGACCTGGTAAACGCCTATGAGGACGTTCGCGTGAAAGAACGCTCATTGGGTCTCGCGCAGAAGACGCTTTCCGACAATCAAAAGCAAGTCCAGATCGGAACGCTGGCGCCACTCGACGTGGTGCGCGCGCAGAGCAGTGTGTCCGCGGCGGAACAGGACCTGATTGTCTCCAAAACCACTCTGCAACTCCAACAGTTGATCATGAAGAATGCGCTTACGCGCAACCTTCCCACCAACGCTGAAGTCATGCAGATGGATGTGGTTCCTACAGATACAGTCCAGGTCCCCGAGCAGGAGAATCTGCCCGCAGTGGACGAACTGATCAAAATGGCTCTGGACAACCGGCCGGATTACAAGCAGCAGCTCATCACGCTCAAGAATGCTGAGATCAACATCCAGGGTGCAAAGAATGGCTTGCTTCCCGCGCTGGACATCGTCGGTTTCTATGGCGCAACCTCGCTTGCCGGTGTCCAGAACTCGCTGGCGACGTGCGGTCAGGGACAGACTCCGGCAGGGACTGGATGCATTCCGGCAGGAACTGTGCCCACCACCGGATTTGGTGATGCTTTCACCAACCTGTTTAATTCCACAGGTCCGAACAAGGGTGTCTTCGTGAACCTGCAGATTCCACTCGGCAACCGCGCGGCGCAGGCCACACAGGTTCGTTCCATGCTGGAATTCCGGCAATCACAGCTGGGCCTGAAATCGCTGGAAAATCAGATTGCCATTGCGGTTCGCAATGACCAGTTCACGGTGGAGCAAAACCGCGCCCGGGTTGTGGCTGCCCGGCAGGCTCGCGAACTGGCAGCCCAGACCCTTGACGCTGAACAGAAGAAATACAACCTCGGCGCATCAACCTATCTTGCAGTGCTGCAGGATGAGCGTGACCTGGCGCAGGCGGAGTCAAACCTGCTTTCGTCAATGACACTCTATGCCAAGTCCCGGGTCCAGCTCGATAAAGACACAGCGCAGACGCTAGACCGTAACAATATCAAGATCGACGAAGCTGTGACGGGTAGCGTTAGGACTCAGCCCGCTGTACCCGGAACAGTTTCCAACCCGAATGCGATCCAGGATGTAAACAATCCTTCTGGCCAGCAGCCAAAACCTCCATTGCAAAAGTAGTTTAGCTCTAAGGAGTCATTCATGAGCCCGGCCGCAAGCCGGGCTTTCCCTTGTTATCCATAGTTATCGCAATCCGAGATTTCTTTGGGTTTTGCCCCGAAACTCTGTCTGTTCAAACCGTCTACTCTGATATATATTCTTCCGGCACCCCCCTGTAATAAATCAACCAGAGGTGATCCATGCGTCTGCTGTGTGCAGTAATTCTTGCACTTTGTTCATTACCCGCTCTAGCCCAGAAAGAAGATTGGATACCAGTCACACAGCAGGACCTGAAGTACAGCGAAGTCCCGGGAGCTCCCGGCACGGCGGCCGTTCAGCTTTATTACGCGAACTATATAGATGATGGAGCGCGCTATGAGTTCGAGTACCACCGCATCAAGATTCTCAATGAAAGCGGCAAGTCACGTGCGGACGTCGAGATTCGCGTGGACCCAGGATCAAGCCTGGAGGCCCTCAAGGCGCGTACTATCCATCCCGATGGTTCTATCGTTGAATTCACCGGAAAGCCTTTCGAGAAAACTGTGATCAAAGGCCGAGGATTCAAGTGGATCGCCAAGACCTTTACGCTTCCGGATGTCACGGTGGGCAGCATTATCGAGTATCGGTACCGCTTGACGAATTACAGCTCCGATCTCTGGGTCCTTCAGCACGATCTTTATACCGTGCATGAGAAGTTCAGTTTTCATCCGGCACAGACCGAGGCCGGGCTCTCCTGGGTGGGAATGAATCTCAATAACCGCGCGCCGGTGCGGGGAACGCTCGGCTGGGAAATGGAAGCCGACAACATGCCTGCCTTCGAAGAAGAGGCCAGCATGCCTCCTGCGGACAACTACAAGCCGACCATCAACTTCTTCTATGTCCGGCAGGACATCAATAGTGTCGACAAGTACTGGCAGGAAGTAGGGAAGGAGATCAACAAGTCGGTCGAGGACTTTATAGGCAACCGCAGGGAAGTGCGCGAAGCCGCAATGCAGGCAATCGGGAGCGAAACCGATCCCGAGAAAAAGCTCCAAAAACTATACGAGCGGGCCCAGCAGGTCAGGAACCTGAGCTACGAGCGCGAACGCAGCGGCCAGGAAATGAAGAGAGAAAAGATCAAGGGAAATGAGAACCTTGCTGACCTTATGAAGCACGGTTACGGTGACTACGAAGACGTGACGGCATTCTTCGTCGGCATGGCCCGGGCCGCTGGTTTTGACGCCACCATGCTGTTTGTTTCAAACCGCAGCAATTCGTTCTTCTCCAAACAACTCCTCACCGTCAGGCATCTCGGCGGCAGGATTGCCCTTGTGAAGGTCGACGGTAAGGACGTCTTCCTCCAGCCCGGAGTCCCCTACTGCCCGTATGGCGTTCTGCGTTGGTTCAACACGTCCACTGAAGCGCTGAGAGCCGACAAAAAGGGCGGGACCTTCTTGACCATTCCAGCGCAGACCAGTGAACGGTCCATGACTAAACGCACGGCGAACATGACCCTTGACGCCGATGGCAATTTGAAAGGCACCATTGTTGTTGATTTCCAGGGGCAGGAAGCACTCGAGCACCGGTTGGATGCGCGCGAAAAGGATGACGCCGGCAAGAAAAAGGACCTGGAGGACGAGATGAAACAATGGCTTCCGGGCGGAGCAAAAGTTGAGCTCGCCAGCGCGGACGGCTGGACTGCCCCGGACAAGCCCCTCTCGGCGACCTTCAAGGTCGAAGTCTCGTCATATTCATCGTCAGCAGGCAAGCGCGTCCTCTTTCCTTCCATGCTGTTTGTGCCGACCACGAAACACGCTTTCGAACATGCCGCGAGAAAATATCCGGTCTACTACCCGTATGCGTTTACCGAACACGAT
>DATAEJ010000172.1:0-11761 GCA_036258095.1 Candidatus Angelobacter sp.
GCTTGTGGGTCTACCGGAAAAAAGGCAACGATATCATCCAGGAGTTTGTGCCCAACGCAAGCGGTCCCGAGTCGATAATCAAGAATGCCTGGAAGTTGATTCCGAAGCTGGACCTGAGGCTTGACGCGGCGACGGACCCAGATGTGGTGGAAGCCTCATTTAATCCAACCCAGAGCCAGGCTGCTCCAGTTCCCTCCGCACATCTGGTGACGGCTCAATATGGCCAATGCCTGAATCCACACCCGGGGCCTTTCAACTGGTGGTGGGGAGCACCTCAAGGCTGTTTGGTTCCCATGTTTCGCCAGTGGGCCGACGGATGCCAGCATTACCAGCTTTATAACTCTTGTGCAGGGATCTGGGATGCCCAGATCCATTGGGCTGCGTGCAGGCACTAGGTTGCGCCTGTTAGCCGGGCTCTTTGGGACGGAGCTAATTCCTTCGTCGCGCTCCGCGGGCTACGCGCGAGCCTGCGGCAGCAAGGAAGTCTTCTTTCTTAGGTAGTTTACGCGGCCCTGAAACCACCCCAGTCGGCCAAAATCGGGCCGCCCGGGGGCCCCGGTAAAGGGCTGCTCTTCCACCTCGGAACGCGAAGAGCACACGTTCTGGAGCCCCGGTGCTCGTCGTAGGCCAAGAGGCTGGCGAAGGTCGGCACAGTATGGGGAGAACTCCCTGGGGCTGCATGGAGGCGGATACATCCTCGGGATGCTTCGACTGCGTTCTCCTTCACTTCCGTTCAGTCGAACTGCGCTCAGCATGACATGATGGGTGGAGCTTGTTCGGCGTGTTGTTCATTCAGCTCTCAGCGGCTAAAGCCAGTCTCAATTTTGTGGCTTTTCCGCAGACCTGAAGGTCTGCTCCACCCTCCGCCGGCGCACGCATAGGCGCAAAAAAATCCTTGCGCGGCGGGAATGTTGTGGTATTGTGGTTTCGATAAATCTTCGTAGCGGCTGATCTTGCCGTTTTTGGCAGATTGGCTGTGCGGGAGAGTTGTGGACCTCGGCGAAAGCCGAGGTTTTGTCGTTTAGGGGTTGTGAACCTCTGCATGATCGGCAGAGAGAGGTTCGGATCGCCGGAATCGCCGTAATCGCGCGGAATCGCCGTAATCGGGAAGGCAAAAGCGGCACAACGCAGAGGCCGCAGAGGAAAGAGGAAATGGAGTGGCCACAGATGAACACCGACGAGCGCAGATTTGGGAGTTCAGCAAGGATGCAGATGGCTTGGGATCGATTGGGATGAGGTCGGGATGGATTGGGATGGAGGGGTTCATCGCGGTCGGGGTGGCGTTGGGATGAGGTCGGGATGGATTGGGATGAATTGGGATGAAAGCGGGAGGGGGCAGAGGGGGAAGACGAGATCGCCGGAATCGCACGTAATCGCCGTAATCGCGCGGAATCGGAAAAGCAAAAGCATGAACCACCTATTCGACTTCGCTCAGGGCAGGCTGCGGACACAGCGGAACACCGAGTCATCGGGATATCGGAAACAAGATCAGCCACAGATGAACACGGACGAGCACAGATCGGAAAAACTTTGCCGCTGATTAACGCTGGTTGCCGCAGATCGAGAAAAGCAGGAATAGGAAATCAAAAAACAACCGGGAACCACAGAGAACACAGAGGAACACAGGGTCAGAAAAACACAGAGTCGGAACAGGAGGAAAGAGAGATGAGTACGACGAGGCGAGACGAGCAGGGAAGGATATTGCCACGCGAGGAAGGGGATCCGGAGGCGACGCGGGAGGTAGGCGGGTTTGGCAGGGTAGCGCCTGATGAGATTGAGGAGGCGGTGCGAAGGCGTGACGAGATTTTTGCGGAACAGGGCCTGAACCGAAAGCAGCAGTTCTGGCGGATGATGACAGAAGGCGAGCTGGCGCGGGACCTGTATGAGAGATTCCAGAAATTTAAGGCCAGCATGGACCACACGATGTGGCCCCAATTGAAGGAGCAAGAATTAGGGTTGCCGGAACATGAGCTCTTTTTGAAGGTACTGCGGGAGGTGGAGGCCGACCAGAGGCAAAAAGAGGCGGAACAGAGACAAAAGAGAGAAGCGGCGCTTAAGAACCTGGAGCAGGCGAAGGTGGCCGCAAGGTGTGTGCATATCCATTTGGATGGCACACAATGCGGGTGCCCGAAGATGAAAGACAGCGAGCTGTGTTATATCCATGACAAGCTGGAGAAGTCGAAGTCGGCGAAGCTGGACCTGGGGCCGATGGACGATCCGGACAGCATTCAGGTGGGAATTGCCAAGCTACAGAGCGCAGTGATTGACGGCGTGCTGGAGCCGATGCAGGTACGACAGCTGGCGTATTTGATTCAGCTGGCAGCGTGGAATGTGAAGTCGACGACGATTGTGGGGCAGAGGTGGGGAGAGGAGTGAACAAGATCGCCGGAATCCCACCCCAGCAAGCCAAATGCGGGCTTGCCGGGGGCCCCGCGGAATCGCCGGAATCGCCGGAATCGCCGTAATCGCACGGAATCGCCGTAATCGCACGGAATCGGAAACACAAACACCTACCACGGAGGCACGGAGACACGGAGGAAGCAAAGTTTCGTGGCAGAGGCCGCGAACGCAGAGAAAGAGGATTAGCCACAGATGAACACGGACGAGCACAGAGCAGGACATGGATCACAGAGGATACAGAGGAACACAGGAATGTTTGCCGCTGATTCACGCAGATGAGCGCAGATCAGTAAAACGGCAGTAAAAAGGGTGACTCGTTGCCGCTGGCAATGGGCCAGAAAAGGTCTTTGACAATTTGAGAAGAAGGAGGTCTAGATGGTACCGGCGGCTGAAGCCATCATCTGGTCGCGCATGAGGACCACGGATTTTTCCGGTTTATCCGGACGGTAGCGCACGGCGACTTTTGTTCCTGAGCGATGGGCGGCAAGGTAGTCGTCGGCGTCCTGTTCGGCGAAAAAGACTCTGGTGATAGATCCCGACCAGAATTCTCCGGCTGCGCTGTAGGAATAGCGCAGGGTTGCAGTGTAGTAATTTCGCCCCGGCTCGACCACGCCACTCTCAATGGTGCCTGTGGTCAATGGCCAGTCCTGCCGCCCGACGCTGCGTATCTGATCGTCCGAACGATGGAAAAATCCGGTGAACCGGCGAAGCACCGGGCGCAGTAGCAGGTTGAGAAGGAATTCCAGCATGGTTCAATTCCGCTGGGCTTTATACCACAGGAGCGGCATTTGCAGAGCGGCAGGCCGGGCGGTCGATGGAAGCAGAGCGCTGTGCGCGCCTATACTTCTTGCAAAAGGAGAAGTCCAATGGCCAAGGTCATGAGTTGCAGAGATGTTGGTATGGACTGCGATTTCCAGGCTCGTGGCGAGACCGAGCAGGAGATCATGCAGAAATGTGCTGAGCACGCGCGCACCGGTCACGGAATGCAAGAGATACCGGCGGAACTCGCTGAGAAAGTAAGAGCGGCGATCCACGACGAGCCAAAGAAAGAAGTTGCCTGAGAAGGAGTCGCCCCGAAACGAGCATGGCTGAGGTTGCGGCAGGTGAGACTGGAGCAGCTTACAGCCGGCGAATATCGAAATGCAAAGGCCGCGGCTGAGCGCCACGGCCTTCTTTTCACATCCGGTGAGCACGCGTAAGCGGATGGCAAACACGCCGCACCTGTGGCCAGCGCTACTGGCGATCGTAAACCGCAGTTT
Organism: Candidatus Angelobacter sp.; assembly: GCA_036258095.1. Classification (GTDB taxonomy): domain Bacteria; phylum Acidobacteriota; class Terriglobia; order Terriglobales; family Acidobacteriaceae; genus Angelobacter. Next base: position 3,660 of record DATAEJ010000172.1, read on the forward strand.
GCGCGTGGCTGGCGCCCTTGGCATCCTTCGTCGTCTCGTGAACGGTGATGGTTTTGCCGTCTTTGGAGAGTGTGACGGTGCCCGCGCTTGAGCTTCCGTCGGAGCCTTTCATTCGTGAGCTGAACGAGCGCGCTGCGAGCATGGTGTAGGTGACCTCGCCCGCATTGTTGCCGTCCACCATTTGTGGGGATGCGGTTCCCGGTTTGCCGTCGAAGGTTACGGTATAGGACTTGCCCTGAGCGTCAGTCCCTTTAATGCTGTATTTGACTGACTCTTTGGTAGCGGCGTCCACGGTAACGGTTTCTTCCTTGGGTGCCGCCATGGCGAATTTTGATTTAGCAGTGTCGAGTTTAAACGTGCCGGCCCAGGGGTCGGCGCCGGTTTCTTTCTTTGTTTGACTGTACGAAACGGTGAAATTGAGCAGGAGGAACAAAAGCAGAAGACGTCTCACAGGACCTCCTTTTTCAGATAGCTGAAATTAGAGGCGCAGGAAGCAGCCCGTGTCAACTGGCAGACGGAGATCTGGATATCGGGTGATGTGAAATCTGGATATCGGCGTAACGGGATACCGGGGTAAGGGAATATCGGGCTATGAAAGAAGCGCTTAGCCACAGAAGAACGCTGACGAGCACAGATTGATTGTCCGGTGAAGACGCGCTGAAGCCCACGCACCAACGGGCAGAAAGCCTGATGCAGTCCTGGCTGCCTGCTCTTGCTATCATCTTTCGGTCGTAGAAAGACAAATGCGAGGTTACGGGAGACAAGCATGAAATCGTGGGGCAACAGGAATCTGGCTTGGGTAATGTTCATGATGTGCGGGCTGACGCTGATCATTACGGCGTGCCAGGGAAATAATGCGGTGAGTGGAAGTACGTCGAACACCGGTGCAACGAGCGGCAGTTCAACGCCGGCAAAGGCAGCCAGTTCGTCGAGCGACGACTTGGCCTGCAAGCTGGTAACGAAAGCTGAAGCAGAAGAAGTGTTGGGCGAAAAGATAAAAGAGCCGACCGGAGGACCGGCTTCCATGCAGGGCGGCTCAGTTTGTTACTACGAGACGCCGGATTCGCTGTCCGCGAAGCACATTACGGTGCGGGTTGAGTCACCGAACTTCAACTGGGACAAGTTCAAGGAAGATCGCAGAGTGGAAGGCGAGAAGATGCAGCCCAAAAAGGGCCGGATTCGTCCGGTGAGCGGGCTGGGCAAGGAAGCGTACTTCGCTCGCCACACCCTGCACGTGCTTACGGACAAGGGAATACTGACGGTGATCGTTTTCAAAGATGCCGGCGATGCCGCCGCAGGGGAAGAGAAGGAAACCAAGGCGGAAGCGGCGGAACAGTCGCTGGCGCAGAAAGCCGTCACGCGAATGTAAATGGGGAATGTGCGGTTAGCGGAGAGACAGGTTGGTGATGTAAGGCCGTTTTGAAAGGAGAAACGGAATATGGGGTTTGCCGGGAGCGCCATCCTGCAGCAGGAAGCATGACTCGGCCGGCTGGTCAGGGTTGAAGCGGACGACGATCTTCCTTCCGACCCATGCCTTTCCGGCCGCGCTGGCAACATCGCCTTCTTCATACGTACCGGGAAGGAAGTAAGTACCGGAGAAGAGCTCACTTTCTACCCGATAGGTGTAGTCGAGGGCCACGCTCCAGCGCGCCTTGTAATCCCTCGGCTCAAGGTCCTCTTCCCAGCCGTTGACTGAGAATGCGGTTTCGTTCTCGTCAAGTTCGTAACTGCTGTTGACGGTAGCGTCCGCCGAGGGCCAGCTTTCGGCGCGACTATAAAGCCGCCAGCGACGAATTCGTCGCGAGACGTGTACGGCAAGATACACGACCCCGAGGAAGGGAAGTGACAGCAGACGTACTATGTTCCCGAGTGCTCGCGGGTCGGCCACGGTCCACAATTATGGCTGGGCTCAGGCCAGAGCACAAGCCAGAGCACAAGCTTGGAGGAGGTTGGTGAAGGATTCACAGAAGTAAGCAGATTCGCCGGTGGCGCAGCTCTGGCCCGCGAGCGAGCTAAGCGTTTATATTGAAGTTTCCTCGCAATTCATCCTGCCTGCTTCCACACGCTGAAGGGATATGATCGTGAGTTGCGAAATTTTTCCCGCGGAGGAACATTGCTTTACTGGCTCCTTTATCAGAGGCTTTACGCCCATTTCCCTCCGTTCCGCATATTTCGTTACGTCACTTTCCGCACCGCGTTCGCCAGCCTGACGGCCCTGTTCATGGGGCTGATCATAGGTCCGGCTATCATCCGGCAGCTGCGCGACTTTCAGATTGGTCAGTACATTCGCGAAGAAGGTCCGAAAGCGCACCAGAAAAAGGCCGGCACGCCGACGATGGGTGGCGTGCTGATCACCATTGCCATTATTGTGCCCACGCTGCTGTGGGCAGACCTTTCGAATCCTTATATATGGCTGGCGGTGATGTCCACCACGGCGTTCGGGGCGATCGGGTTTGCCGACGACTATATAAAGGTAGTCCACAAGCGCAACCTCGGGCTGACTGGCCGCACTAAACTGCTGCTTCAGTTCCTGACGGCCGGCGGCGTCGGCGTGGCGCTGGTCTTCCTTACCGCGAACCGGCAGTACTCCACTCACCTGATGGTGCCGTTTTTCAAACAGTTCCGGCCTGACCTGGTGATTGAAAGCCTGCGCCATTACCCGCACATCTGGTGGCTGGCATTCATACCATTTGTGGGTTTTGTGATGCTGGTGCTGGTTGGTTCGAGCAACGCCGTCAATCTCACGGACGGCCTCGATGGCCTCGCCATAGGCTGTACCGTGATCGCTGCGGGAGCGTTGACAGTCCTTACTTATGTGAGCGGTCATGCCAAGTTTTCCGATTACCTGGAACTGCAGATCATGCCGCAGGTGGCGGAGCTTACGATTTTCTGCGGCGCCATGGTGGGTTCCGCCCTGGGGTTTCTCTGGTATAACGCTCACCCGGCGGAAATCTTCATGGGCGACGTGGGCTCGCTCGCGCTCGGCGGCGCAATCGGCACCGTGGCCGTGATCATCAAGCAGGAGCTGCTGCTGCCCTTCATCGGCGGGGTATTCGTGATTGAGGCTCTCTCAGTGATCCTTCAGGTGGGGTCGTACAAGCTGCGCAAGAAGCGGATCTTCAAGATGGCGCCGCTGCACCACCACTTTGAACTGGCGGGTTGGTCAGAGTCAAAGATCATTGCGCGCTTCTGGATTCTCTCCCTGATCTTTGCTTTCTTTGCCCTCACCACGCTCAAGTTGAGGTAGCGCCGTGCCCGATTCGTGGCACAATGGAAAACGCATGGAATTGAAGAACAAGCGCGTGCTGGTGGTGGGGCTGGGCCGGTCCGGAGCGGCTTCCGCCATTTTTCTCCAGGAGCACGGCGCCAAGGTCACGGTTTCTGATACACGCAGTGAAGCCCAACTGCAAAATGAGATTCCTTTACTTCTGGACCGCGGCATCTCCATTGAGACCGGCCGGCATGGCGAACGAACCTTCCGCGACCAGGACCTGATCGTCGTAAGCCCCGGTGTTCCCTCTGACCAGCCACAGCTTCAGCACGCGCGGACTCTGGGAATTCCGGTGATCGGCGAAGTCGAACTGGCATTCCGGTATTTGCAGGGTAAGGTGCTGGCGATCACCGGTTCAAACGGTAAGACAACTACGACGACTCTTATTGGCGAGATATTGGCAAAGAGCGGAAAGAAAACCCTGGTCGGAGGTAACATTGGTACCCCGGTGATTTCGCTGGTTGGCAAATCGACGCCGGAGACGAGCCTTGTTCTCGAAATTTCCAGCTTCCAACTGGAAACGATTGAGCAGTTCTGTCCGTGGATCGCTGCCATCCTCAACATCACGCCGGACCACCTCGACCGCCACCATACGTTTCAGGCTTACGTCGATGCCAAGGCACGCATTTTTGAGAACCAGCGCAGCAACGACTTTGCCGTGCTGAATGCCGATGATCCAACCTGCGTGGAATTGAAAGACCGGGTGAAGAGTTCGCTGTATTGGTTCAGCCGGAAGACGGCCGTCGAGAACGGCGCTTACGTAAAAGCTGATCAGATCATGTTCCGCCAGAATGGGCGCGACCAGAATGTGCTCAGCGTCCGCGACATCACGCTGAAGGGGACGCACAATCTCGAAAACGTTCTGGCCGCCGTGACGGTTGCGATGCTAGCCGGATGCGAGCCCCAGCAGGTGAAAGAAGCCGTCAGCGAGTTCCGCGCCGTCGAACACCGGCTGGAGCTGGTGAGCACCGTAAGCGGCGTTACGTTCTACAACGACTCAAAAGCCACCAACGTTGACGCCACCATGAAAGCGCTCGAGTCGTTTCCGGGCAACATCCATATCATTCTGGGCGGTAAGGACAAAGGCAGCGACTATACCGTGCTCGTGCCGTTGCTCCGGGAACGCGTGCGCCGCGCGTATCTGATTGGCGCTGCTGCTGAGAAGATTGCTTCGCAAATTCAGGGCGCGACGCCAATCGTTCACTCCGGAACCATGGAACGCGCCGTGCACCAGGCATTCGAGGCGGCAAAGCAGGGCGACATCGTCCTTCTTGCACCGGCCTGCGCCAGCTTCGACCAGTTTGAAAATTACGAACACCGCGGTCGCGTGTTCAAGGAACTGGTGCTCTCTCTTTCTCCCGTGACTACCGGAGACCGCGCCTAGTGGCGAAACAGGTCGGCATCGATAAGTGGCTGTTCGGCTCTACGCTTCTGCTTGTTCTCATAGGCGTAGTGATGGTGTTCAGTGCGTCCGCTGTGATGGCGGGTGAGCGCTTCGGCTCTGCCTATTACTTTCTTTTCCGGCAGCTCGGCTGGGCGTTGGCCGGCCTTGCCGCCATGACGTTGACTGCGCGGCTCGATTACCGCCAGTGGAAGAAACCGGCGATCGTCTTCACCTTTCTTGGCGTTACAACGCTGCTGCTTGTGGCGGTGTTCTTCTTCGATCGTTCGCACAATACGCATCGCTGGTTCCGAATGGGCTTTGCGTCATTTCAGCCGTCGGAGCTGGCCAAGCCGGCGCTAATCTTGTTTCTGGCGTTCTTTCTCGCCGACCGCGTGAAAGCCATCGATGACTGGCGGCATACACTGTTGCCCGCCATTGTCCCACCGATTTTGTTCTGCGCGCTGATCGTGAAAGAGCCTGATCTCGGCACCGCCATTGTCTGCCTCGGCGCGACTGCGGGTATTCTTTACGTCGCCGGTCTGCGTCTGCGGTATTTCGGCTATGCCCTGCTGCCGCTTGTCCCTGCACTCATCTATCTGCTCTCAGTTCCGTACCGCCGCGCCCGCATCAAGGTCTTCCTGAATCCGGGCAGCGACCCTCAGGGCGCGGGCTTTCACGTTACTCAGTCGCTGATCGCCGTGGGAACCGGTGGGCTCACCGGGCTGGGACTCATGGAAGGGAAGCAGAAGCTCTTCTTCCTGCCGGAACCGCACACGGATTTCATCTACGCAGTCGCTTCAGAAGAACTCGGGCTGATCGGCGCTGCCTTGATTGCTACTTTGTTTCTCGTCTTCGCCTGGCGCGGTTTCCGCGTCGCCATGCGGGCCAAAGATCCGTTCGCGCGCTTCCTGGCCGCCGGCGTTACAACCACGGTTGTGTTGCAGGCCTTCTTCAACATGAGCGTGGTGCTCGCACTTTTACCTACCAAAGGCATCCCACTTCCATTCATCTCCTATGGAGGTTCGTCACTGTTCGTTACGCTCGCCAGCGTAGGCGTATTGCTGAACATCTCCCAGCACGCTGAGTAGAACAATAGATAGTTTTTCTTGCTAGCTCAGGATTTGTGGGAATGAAACTCCTCTTTCTCGGTTTTCATTCATGCAGCGTGGATGAAGATTTCAGCTGCAGATCGAGAGGAGAAGCATGAGAAAACAACTTTTTGCACTGACGGCATTCTTGCTGCTGGCGCTGTCATCCTCGCTCATGGCGAAGGAGCACAAAGATTCAGGAACTGGGCAGCCCTGTACCACGCAGCAGGACCAATCTGCCCGCACCAAGTCGAAGAGTCACAAGCAGAAAGATAACGCTAAAAAGCAGAAACATCAGAAGAGTCCTCAGGAAAACTATGATCCACTGGCCGGCATGTTCGGCTGATACATTGCGATAAAACGGTGACGCAAACAAAAAAGCCGCGGCCCTAAGCCGCGGCTGATTTGTAAATCCGAGTGCTAAGATCCGGTCTTGGCCAGAACCATCTCTCCTTCCAGTTCTGCCTTTTTTGGAAGTGGCATGGCTTTGAGCGCCAGGATCATAAAGGCAGAAAGCAGTGTCAGCGCAGCAGTGCCGTAGAAGTCGGCATTCCAGTTACCGAACTTCTCAAACAGCTTGGCTGCTATCCAGCCACCACCAATCGAAGCTACGCCCTTCGCTGTATAGAGGAAGCCGTAATTGGACGTGGCATGATCGGCTCCGAAGTAGTCGCCAATGATCGCCGGGAACAGTGAGAACATACTCCCCCAGGTGAAGTAAATGGCAATCATGGTCACAATGAACCAGGTACCAGACAACTTTCCGAGCGTAAGCACGGCTACGAGGCAGCCCGCCTGGAGAGCAAAAGGAATCACCATGGCCATTTCACGGCCAAGATAGTCGGATAGCCAGCCCCAGAAGATGCGACCGGCGCCGTTCGCTCCGCGGCTCCAGGCCAGCGCCATAACGATCGCAGCCGCCGGAATCGCCATCCCTCTGGCAACTGGAGCAGCCTGCGCGGTAATCATCAGGCCCCCCACTGAGGTCAGCACAAACGCGACATACATCAGCCAGAACTGCGGCGTCATCATCATCTGTACGCTGGTAAACTGCGCGGTGTTGCGGCGCAGCTTTGGCGACACGGGCTTTTTCGCCGCCGGAGAGACCTTGAAATCCGGTCCTGGATTTTGCAGCACCTGCGCAGCCACCAGAATCACCAGTCCCTGCCCGATACCGGTGTAAAGGAAAGCTTGCTTGTAACCGGACGTCTTCAGAATGTCCGCGATCAGCGGGATAAACAACATGGATCCGGCGCCGAAGCCGGCTGTAATGAAACCGGAAGCCCGTCCGCGCATGTCAGGAAACCACTTGAGCGCCGTGGCGACCGAACCGCTATAGACAAAAGCGGCGCCGACTCCGGCGATCGCGTACCAAATCCAGAGCTGCGTCAGCGTCTGGGCATAACCCATGCCAGTCCAGCCCAGTCCGCAAAGTACGCCGCCCATAGTAAGAAAGATTCTCGGTCCGAGCCTGTCAATCATCCAGCCTTCCACCGGAGTGATCCAGGTTTCGAAGAAGATGAACAGGGTGAAGGCAAGCTGGACGCCGTTGAGCGCCCAATCTTTGTGTGCCGACCGCAGTGCCGGGACGAACAGAGTCCAGGCGTATTGCAGGTTGGCAATCATCACCATTGCGATTACTGCGCTGCCGAACTGAATCCAGCGTTTGTACATGGAGTTAACCTCGGCCAATCGAGAGATTTTTCTGCCCGCCTGCGGCCCGTTGCTGGGCCAGCAGTTTGGTGCAGGCATATACGGTTCGGGTATGCGGCATGGCAACCTCCAGCCGTTCCCCGATTTCAAGCACAGCCCCAACGATCGCTTCCAGCTCCAGCGGACGACCCGCCTCAAGGTCCTGAAGCATGGAAGTTTTATGCTCCCCGATCTTCTCTGCGCCGGCCATGCGCTGTTCAATTGTGACCGGCAGTTCCATTCCAAGCCGTGTAACCACGGTCTCAGTTTCTCGCATGATGTTTCGTACAAGTTCTCGCGTTACCGGCTCCCGCAGGATTGCCGCGAGTGTGCCTCCTGTGAGGGCTGAGATGGGATTGAAGGCGACGTTGCCCAGAATCTTTACCCAGATCTCATTCTTCAGGTGGCTCGTGATTGGGGCGCGCAAACCGGACGCAACCAGCGCCTGGCCGATTTGCCTTAAGCGTTCTGACTTCGAGCCATCCGGTTCGCCCAGCGTGATGCGATTGCCTTCATCGTGCTTGATCACACCCGGTTCAACAATCTCGGTGGCGAAGTAAATCAGCGATCCCAGTACGCGATCTGCCGGGATTGCCTGTGATACCACTCCCCCCGGATCAACGCGCTCCAGGCGCGTTCCAGAGAGCGGCCCATTATCGCGCTGAAA
>DATAEJ010000173.1:0-37651 GCA_036258095.1 Candidatus Angelobacter sp.
CCAAAAGCCGATCCGTGGAACCCATTGGTTCCGGACTTGGTGATGATGTTCACCACTCCGCCCGAAGCGCGGCCATATTCCGCTTCGTAGCCGTTGGTGATGATCTGGAATTCCTGCACGCCTTCCTGCGAGATGGTGGAGCGGATGCCGTTTACAGAGTTATCCACCGCGTCCATGCCATCAACGTTTACGGCGTTCGAGCGGGCACGCTGGCCGCCGATGTTCAGGCCTGAAGTAGGAGCGGCGCCGATGCTGGGCGCCACGTCGCGCTGAAGCTGCGAGTTTGTAAGCGAGAAGTTGACGTAGTTGCGGCCGTTGATCGGCAGGTTGTCGATGCGCTGTTCGCCGATGGTGGTGCTTTCAGAAGTCTTGGTCGTCTCTACCAGCAGCGGTTCGCCGGTTACTGTGATTTCGGTCTGGGCGGTTTCCAGTTGCAGCGTGATCGGATATTCCGCTGCCTGTCCGACGGTCAGCCGGACATTTCTCGCAACCAGCTTGGCGAAGCCCTTGGCGGTGACGTTCATCGTGTAGCTACCCGGAGGCACGCTGAGCATCAGGTACTCGCCCGCGCCATTGGTCTGCACAGTGCGGTTGGTGTTCTTTTCTTCGTCGTGGAGTGTGACGCTCGCGCCTGCAACCACTGCGCCGTTCGGGTCTTTGACCACGCCGCGCAGCTCTGCCGTAGCCGACGTCTGGGCCAGCCCAGACACGGCCAACATCAGGACCATAAGCCCCGATAGCACTTGCTGAATAATTTTCATCGCCTCTCGCTCCTCAGCCTCTGCCGCTTTTGTATTCTTTTCTTTGCAGATGGGTAGATGGTGCGCCTTTGTATCACTCCGCGCGCGCAAAACGCAAGCAGCAATTCTGCCTAGACATTTACTTAAGGGACACCATCTGCGGTATTTCGCGTGAGCTGGTATTGAGACTTACTGTTGTAGCCGGCTGGCGATCAGAAACTTCGTCGAATCCGGCTTACTTGATCTGTTCTTCGATGACCAGCTGCGTACCCGCGGAAAGATAACTTTTGCGGCGGAACCAGTCCTCCATCGACTCTTTCAATCGAGCCAACGGAACGCGGCTTCCCACCTCAATGATCCCGTCGGCGACCGGAAGTGTGTCATCGAAGATAGGATCATTGGTGAAATTGCGCATCGCGAAGTTGTCCAGCCATTTCAGCGGGCACGGCTGGAGTCCGGTGTCGGATGGATATAAGACCTGGAGGCGGCGCGCAAACATGACCAATGAAATTCTAAATGCCCCGTCCAGTAGGCTCAGGGATTCCTGCGGCCAGCACGTTCATTATTGACGTGCGTGGTTCCGCGCAATGTGCCGGAAAGACGGCGAAATATGCAGTTAAGATGATCAAGTGCGGACCCATTTTGGGATAAAAAACCGCTCATTATTGGGGTGCATGACCTAAAGTAACTGTATCGAGAGAAACGCAAGGTGCATCTTAGACATATACAGAAGTTGAGGTACTCAGGATCGTCATGGATAAGTCAGACCGTCCCCAGAACGACATCGCTGGTCTTGTGCAGCAATTGCGCGAACTGACCGGTGAACTCACTGCGGTGCATAGCGAGCTTTATTGGCTTGCGATGAAGGCCCAGGATACCGCGGGAAAAGGTACTCCCGCGGAACTGAATGTCACTCTTCTTACTGAGTTGAAAGGCGCGGTGGACAACATGCGCCTGATGCTTTGGAAATACATTGAGACCGCGTCTGAAGTTAAGCCGGAACAGGTGCAGGACGGCTTGGACGCGCAAAGGCTCCGCCGCGTGACGGAATTTCTGCAGGTACTGCGCGATCGTCTCGGACCGAATCCAGACGATCAGCCGGTCTCCTTCATCGAGCGCATCAACAAGGCTGTAGCAGAGCGCCTCGGCGATCCACGAGCGGCGTAAGATCCGACTAAAAGATTCGATCGAAACAAAAAATCCCTCGCCTTGGCGAGGGATTTTCAGTTTAAGAACTGTTTAGCCGCGCTTTGGACCAGCGGCACGAACATTCTCCGGCACGTCGAACTTCTCGAAGTTCTTCGCGAACCGGGCAGAGAGATCCGCCGCAGTCTTGTCATACGCAGCTTTGTCCATCCACGCATCGCGCGCGTGCAGGAACGCGTCAGGAACGCCGGGCACGGCCTTGGGAACGCTGAGGCCGAACGCCGGATCCTTCTCGAAACCCACATCATTCAGGAGGCCTTCAATTGCAGCGTTGACCATGGCACGCGTGTATTTGAGCTTCATGCGTGAGCCAACGCCGTAAGGACCGCCGAACCAACCGGTGTTCACCAGCCAGCACTGCGCGTTGTGCTCCTTCAGGCGTTTACCCAACATCTCTGCGTACACTTTTGGACGCAATGGCAGGAAAGGCGAACCGAAGCAGGTGGAGAAGTTGGGCTGCGGCTCTTTCACGCCCGCTTCCGTACCGGCGACCTTCGCGGTGTAGCCGGAGAGGAAGTGATACATAGCCTGCTCGGGGTTGAGCCGCGAGATCGGAGGCAGGACGCCGAATGCGTCAGCGGTTAGGAAAATTACGTTCTTCGGATGTCCGCCGATGCCGGGAATGACTGCGCCTTCAATGAAGTCGACCGGATACGCGGCACGCGTGTTCTCCGTGCGGCTGTCATCGTTATAGTCGGGCACGTGCGTATGCTCATCCAGGGTCACATTCTCCAGCACCGAGCCGAAGCGGATGGCATTCCAGATCTGCGGTTCATTTTCCTTTGAGAGCTTGATGCACTTGGCGTAGCAGCCGCCCTCGAAGTTGAATATGCCGTTTGGGCTCCAGCCATGCTCGTCATCGCCAATCAGCAGGCGCTCGGGATCGGCCGACAGCGTGGTCTTTCCGGTCCCGGAAAGCCCGAAGAACAACGCAGTCTCGGCGTTCCTGCCCACATTCGCCGAGCAGTGCATCGGGAAGACGTTTCTCTGCGGCAGCAGGAAGTTCATGACGCCGAAGATCGACTTCTTCATCTCGCCCGCGTACTTGGTCCCGCCGATCAGCACAATCCTGCGAGTGAAGTTCACGATGATGAATGCTTCTGAACGGGTGCCGTCACGCTGCGGATCAGCCTGAAAATCCGGGGCGGACACGATGGTGAATTCGGGGTGGTGCGTTTTGAGCTGCTCCTCGGTCGGCCGGACAAACAGGGCGCGTACAAAGAGGTTGTGCCAGGCAAACTGGTTGATCACGCGGATGGGAAGCTGGTAATTCGGGTCTGCGCCGGAATAAAGGTCCTGGAGGTAGAGTTCGCGACCCCGCAGATACTCCAGCACTCGCTCAAACAGGGCATCGAACTTTTCCGGATCGAAGGCCTGATTCACGTCGCCCCAGTTCACCAGATCTCTGGTGATGTCGTCTTTTACCGTGAATTTATCTTTTGGTGTGCGCCCAGTGTATTTGCCGGTGTAGCCCACCAGCGCGCCATTGTCCGCCAGCAGCCCCTCGCCTTTTCGAATGGCATGCTCCACCAGGATTCCAGAGTGGAGATTGCGGTACACAGTGTTCGTTTTGAGAAAGGTTTCCAAAGCAGAAGCGGTATCAATGGCTGGTAACGTCTGTGACATTTATGGATCTCCTGTTCCCAAAACCTGAAGGGCGCTGCCGGAAAGGGCAGATGGCAGAGCGAGGACCGGTTTGGGGCTGATTCAATTTGACGGCGTCAGGCCGTCTTTACCAACGCGTCTTGAGGCGCGCCAACTTCGTTGAGGACCGCGTTCAAGTGTACGAGAGCTTCATCCACCGTCAGCGTGTACATTTCCCGGCCATGCTCATAACTGCCATCCTCGATGGCCGTCTTCAGGAAATGTCCCGCCGCCTGAATGGCCAGCGGGTCGGTAATGACCCGACCGGTCTTCTTCTGGTACTCCACCCATGTAGGATGCGGCAACGCAATCCACACCGGCCTTCCGTTCGCCAAAAATTTCACGTCAATGGCGTCAGCATGCCGCGTGGCAATGGCCACGATAAGGGCCTGGTATACACAGTGGAGTCGGTGGCCGGTCCAGCGATCAGTAGCGTGGAAATCCTCGTACATATGTGCCTAAAACTATATCGGACGCCGTAAAGACAGGCAATCATAAGGGGGTTGCCGCCTATGGTTATGTGACTGGCATCACAAGCGCCTGCGACCTTTCGGGCCGATGTGGCCGCATGATGGCATTGCACCAGAATCAGTGCAGCCGGGTGTGCGCTGTTGACGCATGTTTCCTGTTGATCAACTACGATATTCAAGATGAAAGCAGCCTGGATCACCCGCTTTGGCGGCCCCGAAGTGTTCGAGCTTCGCGATGTTGAGAAGCCGCGGCCGGCGGACGGCCAGGTCGTGGTCAAAGTCCATGCATCGGCCATCAACCGGGCTGACCTTCTGCAACGGCAGGGCAAGTATCCGCCTCCGCCCGGCTACCTCGTTGAGATCCCCGGGATCGAGTTCGCGGGCGAAGTTTCTGAAATCGGCCACGGCATTCGCCGCTGGAAACCGGGACAGCGAGTATTCGGACTCACGGGCGGTGGCGCGCATGCCGAGTTTCTCGCGACCCACGAAGACCTTGTCGCTGAGATCCCGGAGTCAATGAGCTGGGCTGAAGCCGGGTCCATTCCTGAGGCGTTCATCACGGCGCACGATGCTCTGTGGTCGCAAGCCCAGCTTCGGCCGGGTGAGACAGTGCTGATCAACGCCGTCGGGAGCGGCGTGGGGTTGGCGGCGGTGCAGCTTGTTCGCGCTATCTCGGCTGTTCCGTTTGGGACCTCGCGCACGATGGAGAAAATCGAGCATGCGAAACAGTACGGGCTCAGAGACGGGCTGGTGGTGCGCGAGAACTTCGACGATCTGGTTTCCGTCGCCGACAAGTGGACCAGCGGAAGAGGAATTGATGTATTGCTCGATCTTGCCGGAGGTGGTTACCCCGCGGCCGCCCAGAAGCTCATGGCTCCGCAAGGAAGAATGATGCTGGTCGGGACCGTGGCGGGTGGACGGTACGAACTGGATGCGCGATTCATGCTCAGCAAACGCCTTCAGGTCCGTGGAACGGTGCTGCGCGCCCGCAGCCTGGACGAGAAAATACGGGTTACAAAGGCCTTTGCGCACGAAGTAGTACCCCTTTTTGTTCGTGGAGTTCTTCATTCGACCATCGACAGCAAGTTTCCTTTATCGCAGATTGCTCAGGCGCACGAGCGGGTGGAATCCAACAAGAATACCGGCAAGGTCATTATCGAAATCGCATAGAGCACCTGCGAAGCTGGGCAGCCGCGCCAAGTCCTGGTTTGAGAAATCTGCGGCATCCCTTCAAAATAGATACATCGGCGCAATGCAGAAATTTACCGAACAATACGATGTGGTAGTGGTGGGCGCGGGACATGCCGGCTGCGAGGCCGCCATGGCCGCAGCTCGCATGGGGCTGAAGACTGCCCTGTTCACGCTCAATGTAGACCTGATCGCGCAGATGTCCTGCAATCCCGCTGTGGGCGGGATTGCCAAGGGCCACCTTGTTCGCGAGGTGGACGCCCTGGGCGGCATCATGGGAGAAGTGACGGATGCCGTCGGTATCCAGTTCCGGCTGCTGAATACTTCCCGTGGCCCGGCGGTTTGGTCACCTCGGGCGCAATGCGACAAGCAGCAATACCGCATGAAGATGCGCGAGGTACTGGAAAGCCAACCCAACCTGAAGATCAAGCAGGCGGAAGTGGCTGAGCTGATCGTCGAGGAAGCAGAAGACTCACCATGGAGGCACGGAGACAAGGAGGGAATCGGGTCTTCGGATCATGGGATCATCGGGCCATCTGAACAGCCTTTTACATCTCCGAACCGATCTCCGGATCACCCGATCACTCGATCAGTTGCCAGGGGAATCAAGCTTCGGGACGGGAGAACGGTAGGCGCGGAGGCTGTCATCGTCACTACCGGCACCTTTCTCAATGGCCTGATTCACTGCGGTGAGCAGACGTATCCTGCCGGACGCAGCGGAGAACCTCCGTCACAGTTGCTGGGCGAGTCGCTTAAGCTAATGGGATTGCGCGGCTGCCGTTTAAAGACTGGAACGCCGCCGCGGCTCGATGGCCGCACGATCGACTGGTCGCGTTTTGAGCTGCAGCCCGGCGATGCCGACCCGACGCCGTTCAGCTTCCGCACAACGAAGATCACGCAGAAGCAAGTGCCTTGCTACATCGCGTTCACCACAGAAGAGACGCACCGGATCATCAGGGAGAACGTGCATCGCTCGCCCATGTATTCCGGGCAGATCAAGAGCACCGGACCTCGTTACTGCCCGAGCATCGAAGACAAGATCGTCAAGTTCCCTGACAAGCTCACGCACCAGCTCTTCCTCGAACCCGAAGGGCTGAACACGCATGAGATTTACGTAAACGGCATGAGCACATCCATGCCGATCGATGTGCAACTCGCGGTGATCAAGTCCGTCCCGGGGCTGGAAACCGCCGAAATGCTGCGGCCGGGCTACGCGATCGAGTATGACTCGATTGATCCCACGGAACTGGAGCGCACGCTCGAGGTCAAGAAGATTGACCGGCTCTTCCTTGCCGGACAGATCAACGGAACATCAGGATATGAGGAGGCGGCGTGCCAGGGGCTGATGGCCGGAATCAATGCGGCGCTGAAAGTGAAAAACGAGCGGCCGCTGGTACTCGATCGCACTGAAGCTTACACGGCGATTCTCATTGACGATCTGATCAGCAAGGGAACGAACGAGCCGTACCGGATGTTCACTTCGAGGGCGGAGTTCCGGCTGCACTTGCGTATCGATAACGCCGACCGCCGACTCACTCCCTACGGCAGGCGCGTGGGTCTTATTAACGATGACGGCTGGGAAGACTTTCAGGCGAAACAGGCGCGTGCGACGAAGCTGGCAGCGTTCCTGGATAAAACGCGCCTTTCAAGCGAGTTGCTGGAGAAGATTGAACGGGCGCGTCAGGATCGGATGGAATCTCAGCGCATTTCAAATTCGTCGGCAGATGACGATGGCGGAGAGATTGATACGTCAACGAACGGCAACATTGGAACATTTCCGAGTGCGATTGGTTCGTCATTGGGACAGCTATTGAAGCGCCCGGAGATCGTGATTGAGGACCTGGCGCCGGTGGTGAGAGAGGGATATCCGGAGTTCTTTGCGGAGATCGGGAGTGAAAATCTACCGCGGAGGAGCGAAGATGCGGAGGAAATCATTCATCGACATAACCTCGACTCGGGAGTGGGAGTCCCAAAACTCTCAGCGGCGGCACGGAATGAGATGAAGACGGTCGAGACGGAGATCAAGTACGCCGGATATCTCGACCAGCAGAAGAAGTCGATTGAGCGGCTGAAGAAGGCGGAACAGCGCGAAATCCCGGATTGGTTCGATTATGGAAAGGTCAGCGGGCTTTCGCGGGAGATGAATGAGAAGCTGCAACGGGTGCGTCCGCGAACGCTGGGGCAGGCGTCACGGATCCCCGGGGTCACGCCGGCAGCGGTGTCATTGATCAATGTGTATATCGAGATTCAGGGCAGGACAATGAGCAGGGTGTGAGGAACATAGTTGGGTTTGGGAGTTGCTGAACCCTGATTTTGTCGCCGCGACGCGTGCCCGCACAGCTAAGAGGTGGCGCAACAAGGCTGGAAAAAACAGCGTCCTTCTCGCCCTACGACCCCATTGATGAAGCAAGAGTGCCCAAGCGAGGGATCAACACAGCCGCTGCGGTTTGGGTTCAGATCGCGCCTTCGTATATCTCCAGCAGGAGCGCGGCAATGACGAGCCGGCGATCCAGTACTTGGTGGACGTCCGCGCGAAGATCGGCGTTGAGCCAGAAGCGTCCCCAGCGAAACTCCTGCGTGACCGTGCCCAGCACTTCGCCATTACTCTCGAGCGTATAGGTTTGCGGAAGCCACTGGCCCAGGCAGCGGCGCATGAATTTGAGCACGTGGGATTGTTCCATCATGCCGCCCACAGCCGCTCCGTGCGCGCTTTTCATGAGCCAATTGCCATCGACATTCTGTACATAGCCCGCGCGACGCTGGTGAAAGGAATCTTCAACCTCGAACCGGCTGGCAGGGCCGCGACGGATATTCAGGAGCTGGAAGCTGCGCGTAGGATCGGTGAACACAGCCATCCCCTGGCGCGGAACCCCGGGGAGAGAGCGAACATAGGCAAGACTCAACCCTTTTTCATCAAAACAGATGCAGGAGTGGGAAAAAAGACCGCTGCTGCGCCGTAATGTGAAATACTCCCGCTCGAACGCAGCGGGCTGAACTTCCCGTCTGACACAGACTGTTCCGGCAATGGCATTGGTGGCCATGCGCTACTACCCTCCGGATTTCGACTGCAACAAAGTCTATCTACAGCGACAGCAAAATGAGGGTCGAGCCTGGAAAATGGGGGATGAAAGCCTACAGTAGAACCTATACGGCCGCTCAGAAGCGGAGCAGCAACTCTGGATTAGGATGCGGGTTAAGGCCGATTTGGCAGCTTGGAAGCAAAAAAAATCAGGGCAGCCGAAGCTGCCCTGAAGCATTGTTGAATTTATTGTGGTTATGCCGGTGACGGCTTACCCGGAGCGATACCGGGCGTACGACCCGGTTCGGGGCGCAGCACCTGCTGGACTCCGTCGTCGCCCTTGGCAGGCGGCACGCGGGCCGGCAGCGGTTTACCTTCAATGATCAGCTTCAGCTCAGCGGCATCCAAAACCTCACGTTCCAGAAGCGCTTCTGCAATCCGCTTCAGGATCTCAGGTTTCTCCGTGATGATCCCTTTCGCGTTGTCGTAGGCGGTATTCACAAAGCGTCGGACCTCAGCGTCAATTTCACGCGCGGTCTCTTCGCTGAAATCGCGATGCTGTGCAATTTCCCGGCCGAGGAAGATCTGTTCATCCTTCTTGCCAAAGGTGAGCGGTCCAAGCTTGCTCATGCCCCACTCGCAGACCATCTTGCGGGCCATATCGGTGGCACGCTCAATGTCATTGCCTGCGCCGGTGGACATCTGGTCGAGGAAGATCTCCTCTGCCAGGCGTCCGCCCATGAGCACGGCGAGTTGAGTTTCAAGATAATCACGCGTGTAATTGTGCTTGTCCGTTTCCGGCAGCTGCATGGTCACACCCAGCGCCATTCCGCGCGGGATGATGGTGACCTTGTGAAGTGGGTCCGCATGAGGCATGAGCGCTGCCACAAGAGCGTGCCCGGCTTCGTGAAACGCCGTGACCTTCTTTTCTTCCTCGGTGAGCAGCATGCTCTTACGCTCTGCGCCCATCAGGACCTTGTCCTTGGCGAGCTCGAAGTCATACATGAGCACTGACTTGCGGTTGCAGCGTGCTGCGTTCAGCGCCGCTTCGTTCACCATATTTGAGAGCTCAGCGCCGGAGAAACCCGGTGTGCCGCGAGCGAGGATCGAGAGATCCACGTCGTCAGCCAGGGGAATCTTGCGGGTGTGCACGCGCAGGATTTCTTCGCGACCACGAACGTCTGGCAGCGGCACTACGACGCGGCGGTCAAAACGGCCGGGGCGCAGCAGCGCCGGATCCAGTACGTCTGGCCGGTTGGTGGCGGCAATCAGGATCACGCCCTCGTTAGACTCGAAGCCGTCCATTTCCACCAGTAACTGGTTCAGGGTCTGCTCACGCTCATCGTGTCCGCCGCCCAGGCCAGCGCCACGGTGACGGCCCACGGCGTCGATCTCGTCGATGAAGATGATGCAGGGAGCGTTCTTCTTGCCCTGCTCAAACAGGTCGCGTACGCGGCTTGCGCCGACGCCCACGAACATCTCAACAAAGTCAGAGCCTGAAATGCTGAAGAATGGAACGTTTGCCTCACCCGCGACCGCCCGGGCCAGGAGGGTCTTACCAGTTCCCGGATGTCCTACGAGCAGTACGCCCTTGGGAATACGTCCGCCGAGCTTCTGGAATTTCTGGGCTTCGCGCAGGAATTCGATAATTTCGCGCAGCTCTTCTTTGGCTTCGTCGACTCCGGCCACGTCCTTAAAGGTGACCTTCTTCTGCTGCATCGAGAGCAGGCGAGCCCGGCTCTTACCGAAGCTCAGAGCCTTATTGCCGCCCGTCTGCATCTGGCGGATCATCACGAACCAGAGGACGCCGATCAGCAACAGCGGTGAAAATTGGATGAGAAGCATGGGCCAGTTCGAGCCTGAACCATCCTTGAAGGTGACCTTGGTGGCCTTGTTGGCATCCAGCGCCTTCAGCATCTCAGGATTGTTGGTGGGCACATACGCGCGGAAAAAGCTCTTTCCGTCGACGGCGGTGTTGTACTCGCCGCGAGCGAGATTCCCCTCGATCTCCACCTTCTTTACGTTGTTCTGGCTTACAGCGTTCGTGAAGTCCGTGTAGGAGATTTCCGCTTCTTTTGCGCCCGAGCTGCCATGCTGGATGAGGTTCCACAGCACCACACCCACGAGCAGCAGGACTACCCACAGGATCACGGTCTTGAATGTTGAGTTCACTCGGTACTCCTGATTTCCTTTCGGCCTGCCTCGGCTGGAAAGCAGACCCTTTCCGTCTGTACGTTTATAAAGACGTTTTGGAACGGAAAAATGTTCGCGAAAGCGAAACCGTCTCAAAGCTAAGACTGAGGACCAGCCAACAACTTAGATGCGCCGGATTGCAGCATTGGCTCTAAAACTTTGCCGTTCCAACAATTCTATACCCCTTTGAACAGCCCCACAGGCCGTAAAACGGCTTAGCCCTGCCCAGAGGTGTACTAAGACTCAGCCGCGATATAAGGCAAGTTTCGGCCTATATGGGGCGCTCCCAGCCCATAGCCTACGACAAAATGGTCGCTGATCAGAAAACCAAAGTAATCGGGCTGGAGGGACACCCGCCGGGCCGCCTGCTTGTCCAAAAGGACCGCCAATTTCACTGTCCTGGCCCCCCGGGCCGTCAGATTCCGGATCAGGAACTCTGTGGTAACGCCAGATTGCACCAGGCTTTCGACCAGCAGCACATCCTGGCCATTCACGTCCAGCTCTGGACTGTAGAAAATCTGCGCGGTGCTGGGACCCGATTCCGTGAACTCTCCCCGGACAAACTGGCAAACCACCGGCAGGTCGAGCGATCTGAGCAGGTCGGCAGTAAAAATGAAGGCATTTTCCAGAACACCTACGACATAAAGAGTCTTCCCCTGGTAGTCGGCCGAAATCCGCCGCCCCATGTCGGCGACCCTTTGCTGAATCTGCTCGGCGGAGAAGAGTACCTTCGGATATCGCTGTGAGAGGCTATTACTCACGATTTCGCCCCAGAGTTGGATTCTCGTTCCTCGATCAGCACTGCTGTTCCTTCGTGGTAGGCAAACTCCCCCGGCACCGGGAACCCGCGGATCCACACGATCCGTCCACCGCTCTCCACAACAGGCCACAACCGGCGTTCGACTTCGGAAACCGGCTTGCCCAGCCGGCCTGGCTGGAGTAACTCCTTCACTTTTCTTGGAGACTGCGTGTGTGCGGGGAAATAGCGGTCACCCGCACGCCAGTTTCTAACCGTCACTTCCGGTCCGAGCAGGGCACTATTCAACAGCGTGGCGGGATTATAGCGCGAAATTTCAAGGTCTCCAGGATGAATAAGGGTCGCTCGGAAGAGGGTACCTAACTCTAAAACTTCAGCTTCCCCGGGTACTGTGAGTCGTACGGAATAGTCTGAAGCCTCCTGTTCTCCTGAAGCGACGGCATCCGGCGCGAACTGGAGTTCGCGGAAGGTCCTGCTTGCCACCAGCTTCCCCGGAAGAACGAGTTTCTTGCCTGCTTTATCGTTCGCAAGCGCGAGCAGTTGCTGGATGTGCTTGAATTCCAGGAGACAGCCCAGCAGTTGACCAGCATGCGAAAGCAGCTGCATCTGCAAGGCTGGGTGAAGTGTCCAGAAACGCTCCAGATCGAGTGACCAGACATTTGCGGCATCGCCAGTGGAAGCTCGGCCACTGCGGGTTGGTTTCCCTTGTTTGAAAAGCTGCAGCGTCGACGCCGCGGCTTGCTGCCTCCAGTAATCTGCCTCGGTAGCGGAGAGCCGCGCCAGATCAGCCAGGGTATGCCGCACGTTTGGATTGAACTCGCGTTCAAGGACTGGCAGAAGATCGTGGCGGACCCGATTACGGGTGTGCGTCCTATCCTGATTGCTGGGGTCTTCACGCCAGGCTTGATGATGGGCGCCAAGGTACTCTTCAACTTCGCAGCGCGAAACCTCCAACATTGGACGAATCAACGCTTTTTCCCGATGATAAGGAGCGATTCCGGCCAGCCCGCGAATGCCAGTGCCCCGGATGACCCGCATCAGCACGGTTTCAGCCTGATC
This sequence comes from Candidatus Angelobacter sp., assembly GCA_036258095.1. GTDB lineage: Bacteria > Acidobacteriota > Terriglobia > Terriglobales > Acidobacteriaceae > Angelobacter. The sequence continues at coordinate 12,277 of DATAEJ010000173.1, forward strand.
GTCGAGTGTGTGCGCGGTGGCGATCTTGTCAACTTTGCCGCCCCCGATCAATTCCGCGAACCAGTTGTGACGCAGTTCGCGGGCCGCCGTTTCCAGGCTTAGCTTACATTCACGGGCATATGCCGGCGCGTCACCGCGGCCGAGTTGAAGCTCAAGATCTAATTGCCGCGCCAGCGCCGAGACGAAGTCGCGATCCTGGTCAGCCCCCTCACCGCGAATTCCATGATGAAAATGGGCAACCGAAAGCACCACGCCGAGTTCCGCACGAAGCTCTGCCATCGCACGCAGCAGCGCGACCGAGTCTGCCCCGCCCGAACATGCCACGGCGACACGCTCGCCAGGATGGAGCAGGCCGTGTGCACGGATCGCTTTTTCGATCTGCTTGAGCATGGCTACGGCTCTTAAGATTGTGGAATATTTCGCGTTCAGAAGTACAGCAGAGCACCAGAACCTAGGCTTTTTCCAGCAAGACCACGACGTGCGCAATTGCGGCGTTCTCGGTCCCCATCCCTTCAGGCGTTTTGGCCTTGACCCCGACCTGCCCCGTGTTTACCCCGAGCAGTTCCGCAACGCGGGCCTGAATGCGCTTGCTATGGGGAACAATTTTCGGCTCTGCCAGAATCAGGGTTGAATCCACGTTTGCAATCTTGTAACCCGCGGCTCTGATCTGCTGAAGTGCTTCGGCGACAAATATTGCCGAGTCTGCACCTTTCCATTTCGGATCGTTGGGCGGGAAGTGGGTCCCGATGTCGCCTGCCGCTACGGCGCCCAGCAGCGCATCTGTGATGGCATGGAGGAGGACGTCACCATCCGAGTGGCCCGCCAGCCCCTTGTCATGCGGAATAAGCACGCCGCCAATCTTGAGCGGAACGCCCGGCCGAAACTCATGCGAGTCAAACGCATAACCAATTCTCATGAAGCGTTACCGCGAACTCCCTTTTCGCTGTTGGATCAGAAACTCCGCCAGTTCCATGTCCCCCGGCGTTGTTATCTTTATGTTCTTTGCCGATCCCATCACCACCCAGACGCTCTCGCCGATCCGTTCCACCAGAGAAGCCTCATCTGTACCTGTGTAGCCATCTGCCGTCGCAGAATCAAAAGCCCGCTTGATCAATTCATATCGGAACCCCTGGGGTGTCTGGGCCTGCACCACACGTTCTCTCGGAATGGTGGAAGTGATGATGGCTCCTTCGGCAGCCCGTTCCACCTGCTTGATTGTGTCCACAGCCGGCAGGCCGGCAATAGCCGCTCCGTGCTTCTCAACTTCCTGGATGACGCTTGAGATGATTTCGGGATCCACAAAAGGGCGCACTGCGTCGTGGATCAGCACAATGTCATCCTTCGCTGCTTTCAAGCTGGCCAGCGCGTTGTGTACGGAATCCTGTCGGTGCTCGCCGCCTTCCACCATTGAAACCTTAGTCGCCAGATTCTCTGCACTCAGGCGCTGCCGGCATTGGTCGATTTCGTTTGGGCGAAGCGCAATAACAATGTCGGTTACCTGAGGGTGGGAAGCGAAACAATGCAGCGTGTGAACCAGGATTGGCGTTCCGGAGATTTCGAAAAATTGCTTCGAGGGCACACCTTTTCCCGCGGGTGCCATGCGAGTGCCGAGTCCGGCGGCGGGGATAATTGCGACCACCTTCATAGGGGATTGAAAGTATAACAACTTCAGGGAGACCCCGTTCCGTAGACATCCACCAGAGCTGTCCGACAACGATTAAGAATGAGCGTGTAAGGGTCGCTTTAGGTCGTAAGGTTACCTCGCTGCGCTCGGGATATAACACCGCGCATTCTCTTGTTGCTCGGCAGAATAGCTGCTAACCTTCTACGTCTCTGACTGTCTCTTCTCGGCGGTGCCTATGAAAAAATCCCTGCTTCCATCCCTTTTGTGCTCATTCGTCCTCGTGCTTGCTTGCGGAACGGCCAGCGCGTCCGGGCCCTTGCTCCTGCAGCATCCCACTCTCTCGAGAACCCAGATCGCCTTTGCCTACGCGGGTGATCTCTGGACGGTCTCGCGTGACGGTGGCCAGGCGCGGCTGCTTACCAGCGGCTCCGGAACCAAGAGCGATCCGTTTTTCTCGCCCGATGGTTCCATGATCGCCTTCAGCGCCGACTATGACGGCAACGTTGACGTTTACGTAATGCCGGCCAATGGCGGCATGCCGAAGCGGCTCACACATCACCCCGGTGTAGACGAAGTACTCGGCTGGAGCCCCGACGGCAAGCAGGTCCTGTTCCGCTCGTCGCGCAACAGCTACTCGCGTTTCAATCGCCTCTTCACCGTGTCACTCGATGGCGGCTTGCCGCACGAGCTGCCGCTCCCGATGGGTGAAGCCGGCTCGTATTCGTCCGATGCCAAGTCCATCGCCTACGTTCCCACGGACAACAATCGCCGTCTATCAGCGATCGGATGGAAGCGTTATCGCGGCGGCAAGGCTTCGCAAATCTGGATCGCGAACCTCAGCGACTATGGGATTGAGAGGGTTCCGCGCGATGTTTCCAATGATGGAAATCCGATGTGGGTGGGCAGCAAGATCTACTTCCTCTCTGACCGCAGCGGCCCGGTCGGCATGTATTCCTACGATCTGAAGTCGAAGAAGGTGGAGACAGTTCTGGCCGCCGATAACGACATCAAGTCGGCGTCGGCGGGCCCGGGCGGAATCGTGTTTGAACAGTTCGGATCACTGAGCCTGCTTGATCTCTCCACGGGGAAGCCGAAGCATCTGGAGATCAGCGTTCCCGCCGACCTCCCGAAAGTGATGCCGCACTTCAAGAAAGTGGAAGAAGAAATCGCCTCGGCGGATATTTCTCCCAGCGGCGCGCGCGCCGTTTTTGAGGCACACGGTGAAATTCTGACTGCGCCTGCAGAAAAAGGTGATGTCCGCAACTTGACCAACACCCCGGGTGTAATGGAGCGCGATCCCGCATGGTCCCCCGATGGAAGGTCGATCGCCTACTTCTCGGACGAATCAGGCGAGTATGCGCTGCATATCAAGAGCCCTGACGGACTCGGCGACGCGAAGAAGATTTCGCTGGGTACAGCGGCATCGTTCTACTACAACCCGGTATGGTCGCCGGACAGCAAGAAGATTGCATACACCGACAAGCGCCTGAACCTCTGGTATGTGGAGCTGGCCAAGGGCACGCCCGTAAAGGTGGACAGCACAACCTACGACCTGCCGCAGCGCACGCTGGCGCCGGTGTGGTCGCCGGATAGCCGTTGGATTGCCTACAACAAGCAGCTTCCCAGCCACATGCACGCGATCTTTGCCTACTCGCTGGAGCAGAGCAAGGCGCTGCAGCTGACCGATGGCCTGAGCGATGCGCGCTTCCCGGCCTTCGACCAGAAAGGCCAGTACCTGTACTTCACCGCCAGCACTGACGTGGGCCCGACCACGGGATGGCTCGACCTTTCGAGCATCAACCGTCCGGTGACGCGCAGTGCGTACCTGATCGTGTTGCAGAAGGACAAGCCCTCGCCTCTGGCGCCGGAAAATGACGAAGAGAAAGCCGGCGGAGATGACAGCAAGTCCGACGCGGACAAGTCCGCCAAAGCGGAAGAGAAATCTGATCAGGAACCGATCAATCCGGAAGAGAAGGCCAAGGCCGCTGATGCCAAGCCGGCGAAAGCAGCAAAAGCTGAAGCAGTCACGGTGAAGATCGATGCGGAAAATATCAGCCAGCGCATTGTGGCCATGCCGATTCCGCCACGCAGCTATGTGCAACTCGTCGCGGGCAAAGCGGGAACCATTTTCCTGGTGGAAGGCCCTGCGCGTTTTGGTCCTGACGCCCAAACCACCTTGTGGCGCTTTGACCTGACCTCGCGCAAGCCGGAGAAGATCACCGAAGGTGTAAATAGCTTCACCGTCTCCTTCGACGGCAAAAAGATGCTCTATAGCAAGGGCCGCGGACGGAACCAGCACTGGCTCATTACGTCGGCAGCCGCTCCTGGGGCAGGCAACGGCCCGGCTGCCGGCGCCAAGCCGGATACACCGCTCAAGCTCGAGCACATGGAAGTGATGATTGATCCGCGGGCGGAATGGAAGCAGGAATACAACGAAGTCTGGCGAATCGAACGCGACTTCTTCTATGATCCCAGCCTGCACGGACTGAACCTGCAGGCCACCAGAAAGCACTACGAGCCGTATCTGGAGAACATCGGCAGCCGCTACGATTTCAGCTATCTCCTGGCGGAAATGCTCGGTGAACTTACCGTAGGTCACATGTACATCCGCACGCCGACTGATCCACCCAGCGACGAAGGCAAAGTCGGGTTGCTGGGCGCGGACTATACGATCGAAAACGGGCGCTACCGCTTCTCTCACATCTATCAGGGCGAGAACTGGAATCCACAGCTGCGTGCTCCACTCACTCAACCGGGCGTGAACGTGCAGGAAGGCGAGTATCTGCTCAGCGTCAACGGCCGCGAACTCAAGGGCAGCGAGGAAATTTTTGCGCTGTTCGCCGGCACCGCGGAGAGGTCAACCGTCCTGCGGATCGGCCCGTCACCTGACGGCAAGAACGCCCGAAATGTGACCGCTGTTCCAATCGAAAGCGAGACGGCGCTGCGCAATCGCGCGTGGATCTACGGCAACCTTGAGAAAGTCGAGAAAATGACGAACGGCCGTGTAGCCTACGTCTACCTGCCGGATACAGGATTCGGCGGTTACACCTCCTTCAACCGTTACTTCTTTGCACAAGTGGGCCGTGACGGCGCCGTGATTGACGAGCGCTTCAATGGCGGCGGCTCTGCGGCAGATTATGTGATTGACTATCTGCGCCGTCCGCTGGCGAACTATTGGATGACCCGCGAAGGACAGGACTTTACCACTCCGGTCGGCGCGATCTTCGGACCGAAGGCGATGATCATCAACCAATTCGCCGGATCAGGCGGCGACGCGCTCCCCTGGTACTTCCGCGATGCCAAGCTCGGACCTCTCGTGGGAACTCGTACATGGGGTGGACTCGTCGGCATCTACGACTATCCGCAACTCATGGATGGCGGTGGCGTAACCGCTCCACGCGTGGCTTTCTACAACCGCGATGGCCAGTGGGACGTGGAAAATCATGGCGTTGCGCCTGACATTGAGGTGGAGATCACACCGAAGGACTGGATGACCGGCCGCGATCCTCAGCTCGAAAAAGCTGTGGCCTCAGTCATGGATGGTCTCAAGAAAAATCCATTGCCGGTGGCCAAGCGCCCCACGTTCCCGAACTACCATGGCAAGTCGAATCAGGGCATTCCGGCCGCCGGCGGCAGTGGCGGGACGGGCAAGCGGTAACAATTTCTCAACCATTGAAACCAGGCGCTGACCAGATCAGCGCCATTTTTTATTAGAAAATGCTTAATGCAACACAAATTACGTGAATGCTGTGCTGTTAAAAGAAAAGTGAACTGCTGTCTTTTGTATGTGAACGATATGCGCTGAGCGCCCCAGCTGAAGAATTATTAAACGCAGCGGACTTGCCGGTTTGCCGCCGAACTGTGTCATTGAACACCCGCCAGAGTACCTGCATCATTGGCGCACTTAGCGCTTACACCCAGGAATCTAGCGGAGATCAACCCCAATGACAAAGGCCGTTCTGTCTTTGGTTCTTTTATCCACAACGGCATTGCTCGTAAGCTGCGGATCAGTAATGGCCGCGCCGAGCCTTGCGCAACAGGTCAGTCTGGGAGGGATTGTGAACCTCCCAGCCGGTACCATCACTCTTGATTGCTCGAACCAGTTCGCCATCTCGAAGGGAACCATCATCCAGGGCCAGGGCCGTGGCGTAACCATCATCAATGACACGTGTCCCACTGGTGACACATTCAACCTTGATCTTTCGGCGCCCGGAACCATGGTGAAGGTTCTGGACCTGACGGTTATTCACAACACAACAATTGGGACAGTGCTCAACATTTCAGGCGATGGAGGAAAGCAGAGTCCTGCGCCTACTGTGGTGGTCTCCAGCGTGGACTTCAGCCAGGCGCAGAACTGCATTACCACGAGCGGCCTGAATCTATTTTTTCTCGAGAAGAGCATCGTCCGAGGCTGCGGAAGCGACGGCGCAAGAATCAGCTCCTTTGGCGTGACGCTGCACGACAATTGGTTCGAGTTTAACGGCGGAAACGGCGTTTCATTCGTGGGCGCCGGCTTTTGCGCCTCGTGCTTCGGCAATGAGTACAATTCCAACTTCGGCCACGGCTTTGTTTATGACAGCTCTGAGGTCGCCGATGCACGCCACATCAACGAATACGTGGATTCGAACGGTGATGTGGGAGTAGTGGTCCGCGGAGCCCGAGATTTCACTTTTAACAACGGGTGGGTTGGCACGAATCGCAATGGCGGGATGATCGTGGGCGACACGGCCCTGGGGACCGCTCTGGTAGGCAACACTTTCACCAATAACTTCGGGCCCAATCTGGTAGTCGAACAATCGAGCTCGCCACTGCGACTGGCGGGGAACCTGAGCTCGATGCCACACGACAAGTGCGATGTCAGGGTCAATGGGATTTGCAAAAGCATGAACGACTAAGGGAGTCAGCCGAGGATGGACCTAGTATCAGCTATCGCGGCGCCGAAATCTGGCAGCCGACGCATGGAATTTCTGGAGAAGAACTGCAGGGCGCACTAGTAGTGCATGGAAACCCAGATCTTACCGGCTTCTACAAGGCAGATGAACACGCCGATACCGAAGTAAAGATTCTGTGCGGTGGCGTCGCTGGGAGGTGCAGGAAGGTTCCAGCCGCGGCTGCGGATCGCGTGGTCCAGCGTGCGCTCGTAATGCATGATCTTTGCCGCAAGCGGGCGATGGAACACGGCAATGAGCACGCCCAGCAGCAATCTTGTGACTTCCACGATCATCCTTCCGTAAACTCTATGGTGTGACCCCGGGGGTCGCAATCGGGAGAAAAACCTAGTAAATGGCCGTAATTCCGGCCTGAAGCGCGGTTTTCGCGTGCTAGAATTGAAGGAGTTCTCCCCATGAACCCCGACCTCCAGAATCTCATCGAACTCGAAAAAGTCGACCGGGAGATCGCCCGACTGACTGATGAAATCGCCGCTCTGCCGCGTCGTGTGGCGGAGATCGAAAGCAAGCTGGCCGGCGATAAAGCGGAAGTCGAGAAGGCCCGCCAGGCGATCAAGAACAATGAGGCCGCCCGCCGCAAGCACGAGTCGGATATCCAGACATTCCAGCAGAAGATCGTCAAGTACCGCGAACAGTCGTCAAGCGTGAAGACTAACGACGAGTACCGGGCCCTTATGCATGAGGTGGAGTTCGCGGAAAAGCAGATCAGCGGCTGTGAAGACAAGATCCTGGAGCTGATGATCTCGCTCGAAAACGACGAGAAGAAGCTGAAGGCGGCAGAAGCCGACCTGAAAACCGAATCCGCTGCGGTGGAGAAAGAAAAAGAAGAAGCGCGCAAGCGCACCGCCGAAGACGAATCGCAGCTGAAGGATCTGAATGGTCAACGCACCCAGCTTCGGAGCACCGTGGGCGACAGCGCGCTTGCCCACTATGACCGCGTGCTGCGACAACGCAAATCTGCAATCGCGGAAGCACGCGAGCAAAAGTGCCAGGCCTGCTTCGTCATGGTCCGCCCGCAGACATGGCAGGAACTCAAAAGCAACGATCAGATTATTACCTGCAGTTCCTGCGGCCGTATTCTTTATTACGATCCCGCCCATGAGCCTGCGCTACCCGAAGCTCCCGCCAAAAAGAAACGTGCCCGCGCCGCGGAAACCGAAACAGAACAAGAACCTGAACCTGCCTCACAAACCACGCCAACGCAATAACGTAAGCGGCCTTCCTGTATGCTTTTTGCCTGATGGCGAAATCCCCTGAACTCAAGCGCGTGGTGATTAATGATCGCGGCGCAGCGCGGCTGCGCGGCGGACATGTGTGGGGCTACGCCTCTGACGTGTTGAATGACGGTGGCGCCGCCCCGGGCGCCTTGGTCCACGTGCTTAATACCCGCGGCAAGCTGCAGGGAACAGCGGTCTTCAGTTCAGCGTCGCAAATCAAGCTGCGGCTGGTCTCACGGGACGCAATCCAGACCGAATCGGAGTTTGGGGACCTGATTGGAAAGCGGCTCGCCAGCGCGGTTGAATACCGGCGGCGGCTCGTGCGGGATACCGACGCGTACCGGCTGGTCTTCAGCGAAGCGGACCTGCTTCCCGGACTGATCATCGACCGGTACCAGGATATCTGCGCTGTCCAGATTCTTGCGCAGGCGTGGGACAGCGAACTTCGCCGAAATCTGATCATCCAATCGCTCAAAGATTCAAATGGGATAAACAATGTTGTTGAGCGAGTGGATCCCCGGATTCGCGAACTGGAAAACCTTCCTCCGCGCGAGTCGGCTCTGATCTCTGGCGATCGCAGTGCGACTGTCTTTCAGATGAACGGCGTGCAGTTCCATTACGATGCGCTCAGCGGCCAGAAGACCGGCGCGTTCCTTGACCAGCGCGAGAATTACGCTGCCGCGGCCCACTACGCCAGGGGTGAAGCGCTGGACATCTGCGCCTACCAGGGCGGATTCGCCCTGCATCTGGCCCGCCGGTGCGTTCGTGTAACCGGCGTGGACATCTCGCGCGAGGCGCTGGAAGTGGCAGAGCAGAATGAAAAGCTCAATGCAGGCGCCCACAAAAATGAGATTGACTGGATTGAGGGAAACGCTTTTGACCTGATGCGAGACTACGCTGACGCCGGCAAGCAATATGACACGATCGTGCTCGACCCGCCAGCGTTCGCGAAATCAAAGAAGAATCTGGCCGCGGCCCTCCGCGGTTACAAAGAGCTGAATCTGCGTGCTTTGAAGATGCTGCGGCCCGGCGGGGTACTGGTGACCTGTTCCTGCTCCTTTGCGGTCGGAGAGCAGGACTTTCTGGCCATGCTCACGGATGCCGCCCAGGACGCCCACCGGTCGGTGACGGTTCTCGAGACCCGCGCCCAGGCTAAAGATCATCCTGTGCTGCTTGGAGTTCCGGAAACTCATTACCTGAAATGCGTTATTTGCACTGTCCCCGCCTGACCTCATAAAAGATGTCAATTGGTTAAGTATTTGAAAAACAATAACATATTGTTGTTTCTAACACTTGACAGTAAAACACTCATATTTTATGCTTCTTGTGCAATCACTTTTTCATCAAACGTTATGTAGCAATATTTCGATCAATATTTTCATTGGAGGAACTTGGAACCATGACAATGATCACCCGAATTGACCCATTCCGTGAGCTGGCGACTCTTCAGGACCGGTTCAACAGCCTGTTCGAGAACTTTGCTGAAGCAAATGGGAAAGAGCAGCTGGCTGCCGGCCATTTTGTTCCCCCGGTGGACGTCTATGAGGACGAGCACAATCTGGTCCTCAAACTGGAAGTCCCGGGCATGAACGAAGAGGACCTGAAGGTCAGCTTGGAGAACAACACCCTCACCGTGACTGGTGAGCGCAAGTTTGAAAAAGAAGAGAAGGAAGAGAACTTCCATCGCATTGAGCGCCGGTACGGATCGTTCGCGCGCACTTTCCGGCTGCCCAACACGGTGGATCCGGAGAAGGCGGAGGCCGGCTACGATAAGGGTATCCTGAAGATCACGCTCGGCAAGCGGGCGGAAGCGAGGCCCCGGCAGATCAAGGTAGGCTCCAGCCAGAATGCATTGCAGGGGTAATGAGGCTGCAACCTCCGGTGAATTGAAGTCGGGAGGCGATTCGCGCCTCCCGATTTTTGTTTGAGCATAAATTTGAAAAATAACGCGGACGCGTAAAGGCCGCGGCATGCGTCATAAGTATTGAAGGCAGGAAAACAACATGGCAATTCGTTGGGACAAATTCACAGTCAAGTCACAGGAAGCGATTCAACAGGCGAGCGAGCTGGCCTCACAGAATGGAAATCCGGAGCTGATGCCGGTTCACCTTCTGGCCGCGCTGATCCAGGACCGCGAAGGCATTGTTGTGCCGATCCTGACCAAGCTGGGCGCCAATCCAACAAATGTAGAACAGCAGGCAGTGCAGCGTATCGACAGCCTTCCCAAGGTGTCGGGTGCGGCTGCACAGCCGCATCTCTCCTCGGCAGCACAGAAGGTCCTCGACCAGGCGTTCAAAGAAGCCGACAATTTCAAAGACGAATATGTCTCGACGGAGCACCTTCTGCTCGCGATGACTGCGAAGGGGTCTCGTGATCGCGAGAATGCAGCGCAGGAAATTCTTTCCGGCCTGGGAGTGAACTACGACGGCATTCTGAAAGCGCTCACGGCTGTGCGCGGGTCGCAGAGAGTGACTGACCAGAATCCTGAAGGCAAGTACCAGGCTCTGGAGCGCTATGCCAAAGATCTGACGGAGCTGGCGCGTCGCGGCAAGCTCGATCCGGTCATCGGCCGCGACGACGAAATCCGCCGCGTGGTCCAGGTGCTTTCACGTCGCACGAAGAACAATCCTGTCTTGATCGGCGAGCCGGGCGTGGGCAAGACCGCGATCGTAGAAGGGCTGGCGCAGCGGATTATTTCCGGTGATGTTCCGGAAATCCTGAAGAACAAGCGCGTCGTCGCGCTCGACCTTGGTTCCATGCTGGCGGGAGCGAAGTATCGGGGTGAGTTTGAAGATCGCCTGAAGGCGGTGCTGAAGGAAATTGAGGACTCGAACGGCCAGATCGTCCTGTTCATTGACGAGCTGCACACGCTGGTCGGTGCGGGGGCTGCCGAAGGTGCAATTGACGCCAGCAATATGCTGAAGCCGGCACTGGCTCGCGGTGAATTGCGGGCAATTGGCGCGACTACGCTGAACGAGTACCGCAAGTACATCGAAAAGGACGCAGCGCTGGAGCGGCGCTTCCAGATCGTTTTCGTGGGCGAACCGAACGTTGAAGACACCATTTCAATCCTTCGCGGCCTTAAAGAACGTTACGAAGTACATCACGGCGTGAGGATCAAGGATTCGGCGATCGTGGCGGCGGCAACGCTTTCGCATCGCTACATCTCTGACCGCTTCCTGCCCGACAAGGCCATTGACTTGATTGACGAGGCGGCGGCTTCGCTGCGTATCCAGATTGACTCCATGCCGACGGAAATCGACCAGTTGGAACGCAAGGCGACGCAGCTGGAGATCGAGAAGCAGGCGCTCAAAAAAGAAGACGACCCGAACTCTCGCGAGCGGCTGGCTGCAGTGGAACGCGAGCTGGCACAGATTCGCGAGCAGTCGAATGCGCTCAAGGCGCGCTGGAAGGAAGAGAAGGCCGGTATCACGAAAATCCGTGAGCTCAAGGAGCGCATCGAACAGCTCAAGATCGAGGAGCAGCAGGCGGAGCGCAAAGGCGATCTTGAGAAGGTGGCCTCTATCCGGTACGGCGCATTGCGGCAGGCGGAAGCCGAACTGGCCAGGCTGAATGCACAAGCAGACGGCAATGCGCAGCAGAACCGAATGCTGAAGGAAGAAGTCGACGAGGAGGATGTAGCCAGGATTGTCTCGAAGTGGACTGGCATTCCGGTTTCCAAGATGCTGGAAGGTGAAGTAAAGAAGCTGGTCAACATGGAAGATCGGCTGCGCCAGCGCGTAGTGGGACAGGATGTCGCGCTGAGCCGCGTGGCAAATGCCATTCGGCGGTCGCGGGCAGGGCTGAGCGATCCCAAAAAGCCGATTGGCTCGTTCATCTTTTTGGGTCCGACAGGTGTAGGCAAAACCGAACTTGCTCGCGCATTGGCGGAGTTCCTGTTTGATGACGAGCATGCCATGGTCCGGATCGACATGTCGGAATACATGGAGAAGCACGCGGTGGCGAGGCTCATCGGCGCGCCTCCGGGATATGTCGGGTATGACGAAGGTGGCCAGCTGACTGAGGCAGTTCGCCGGCGTCCCTACTGCGTGATCCTGTTCGATGAAATCGAGAAAGCGCATCCGGACGTGTTTAACGTCCTGCTGCAGATTCTGGATGACGGGCGGCTTACGGATTCAAGAGGCCGCACCGTGGACTTCAAGAATGCGGTCATCATCATGACCTCGAACATCGGGGCAAGCTATCTGCAGGCTGAAGGAGTGGCTTCGCCGGAAGCGTTTGCAGAAGCTACGGAGCACGTGATGGAAGCTCTTCGGCAGCACTTCCGTCCGGAGTTCCTGAACCGGGTGGATGACATTGTGGTCTTCAGCCCGCTGGGAGAGGAACAGCTGATGCCGATCATCGAGCTGCGGCTTGACGATCTGCGGCGCCTGCTGGCCGACCGCAAGATCACAATTGAGCTCACGCAGGCAGCGAAAGAACTGCTGTTCATGGAAGGCTTTGACCGGGCTTACGGCGCGCGTCCGCTGAAGAGAGCGATCCAGAAGCTGATACAGGATCCGCTGGCGCTGAAGATCCTGGAAGGTGAGGTCAAGCACGGCGACCACGTGATTGTTGATGCAGACATCCCGCGGCGGCAGATGTCGTTTGCCGTGAGTGGACGGGCGAAGCCGGAACCAGCAGTAAAGCGGTAAGCACACGAGCGGCTGCGATCTGCACTGGTGAAAGCCAGTGCAGGTTTTTTGTCTGCTAGTAATTCACAGAAATGATTTTAATTTGGGGCACCTGGCCGTCCCAATCGGCAGTTACGTGCTCCAGGGTCAGGCGGAAATCGCGCTGCTGGCCGCCCCCTAACGGCGCGCGATCCAGGGGTGCGTAGTCAACATATGGGCTGTTCGGCAGCAGGACCGTCAACGGCAAAGTTTCCTTCTGCGCAACCTCTCCGAGCGAGTTCTTGAAGAACACCTGCACGCGCGCGCCGGTAAGCTTCTTGTCGCCGGCATTGGCAACCGAGCCGAGAATATAAGTTACAGAGCCCCCAGCGAAATTCTCAGCTGTGGCCATGTGCAGGTTGGAGATCTGGAGTTTAGAGAGATACGGATCCTGCTGATTCGCATTTTGCGATGAGCCACCACGGCCAAAGATGATAAACGCCAGAATCACCGCCAGCACCACAGCACCACCAATGATCATCGGCAGTTTGCTGCTGCGCTCCGGCTCAGCAGGAGCATAAGGGTTTGAGGCAGTTTCGGGCGGATTGGTCTGTGGATCAGCCATCAGCGCTGATTTTACTACTGCTGAATAGACGCCGCGAATCAGCGGGGTGTTCCGTGAAAAATCAATCTGGCTGGTTGCTCTGTGCGACTGGCTACCTATTCGCCCGCGATCGTCATACCCTCGATACGCAAGGTCGGGCAGGCCACAGAACTGCGAAAGACGAGATCATTGCCGATGTCGGCGATGTTGCTCAGCATGTCTTTCAGGTTGCCGGCTACAGTGATCTCTTCCACCGGATAAGCGAACTCTCCGTTCTCGATCCAAAGACCGCTCGCGCCACGGGAGAAGTCTCCGGTCACCAGGTTCACGCCGAAGCCAAGGAATTCAGTGACATAAAGCCCGCGCTTCACGCCGGCGATGATCTCCTGTGGCGAGTGCTTTCCCGGCTGGAGATAAAAATTGCCGTTGCCAATGCCCGGATTGCCGGCCAGACCGCGTACCGCATTGCCCGTGGTGGCCAAGCCGAGTTTCCGCGCCGTGTAGGTGTTCAGCAGGTATGAATTGAGGACTCCATTTTCGATCACGACCGTCTTGCGCGTGGGAATACCTTCACCATCAAATGGAGAAGTGCCAAACCCACCCGGCATAGTGCCGTCATCGATTACCGTGACGTTATCGCCGGCGATTTTCTGACCCAGCTTGTCTACCAGGAAAGACGATTGCCTGTAGATGGAATCGCCGCTCGCGGCCTCAAAAATGTTCCCGAGGAAAGACCCCGCCATCTGCGGATCAAGGACGATGGTGGCGGCAGTGGAAGCGATCTTGCGGGCTCCAATCCGGCGGAGCGTGCGACGCGCAGCTTCACGCCCGACTGCTTCCGGTGATTCAAGTTTCTGGAGACTGCGTGCCGAAGAGTACCAGTAATCGCGCTGCATCGCGCCTTTTTCGTCCTGTGCGATCGGGACAGCAGCAACGGAACAATGTGACTTGCTGTATTCGCCTACGAATCCCAGCGAGTTGGCGAAAACTCGATTGCTCGTGGCAGCGTCAAAACTCCCGCCTTCGGAGTTCTTGAGTCTCGGGTCGCTCTCCAGAGCCGCGCGTTCTGCGCGCCTGGCATAGTCGATGCGCTCTTCTGGCGCAAGCGAGTAAACGTCATCGTAATAGAGCTTGAGGTCGCCTGAAACTGAGCCGAGCTGTGAACGATCCGGCAGGCTGACGTATGGATCTTCCGAAGTGACCCGGGCGAGTTCCAGAGCGCCTTTGACGAGGTGATCGATGCCCTCCGAAGAGAGATCGCTCGAATAGGTGCTGGCTACGCGCTGGCCCATGAAAACGCGCAGCCCGGCGCCACGTGAACCAGCTTCTTTGAGCGTCTCAACCTGGCCCAGGCGTACAACCGTGGAGAATTCCGTGCCCTCCCGAACAACGGCATCGGCTGCCGTCGCGCCAGCCTTCATCGCACGGTCGATGATCTCGGTAGCAATTTCGCGCAGTGAGGTCTGCGCGCCGGCAAGGATTTCAGTATTGGTGGCCATCGACTACCTTGCTGTTCCGCCCACAGTCATGCTGTCCAGCTTGATCGTGGGAATCCCGACGCCTACCGGAACTGACTGCCCGTCCTTCCCACAGGTTCCAATGCCCTCATCCAACTGGAGATCGTTTCCGACCATGGAGACTTTGGTGAGGGCGTCCGGGCCGTTGCCGATCAGAGTGCAATTTTTCAGCGGCGCAGTAATTTTGCCGTCTTCAATCAGGTAAGCCTCGGAGGTGGAGAATACGAATTTGCCGTTGGTGATATCCACCTGCCCTCCACCGAAGTTCACCGCGTACACGCCACGCTTTACGGAGCGAATGATATCTTCCGGAGCATCGTCACCGGAGAGCATGTAGGTGTTGGTCATGCGCGGCATGGGGATGTGCTCGTAACTCTCACGGCGGCCATTGCCGGTGTCGGGCATTTTCATTAGCTTCGACGAAAGCTTGTCACTGAGGTAACCTTTGAGGATTCCTTTTTCGATCAGGACCGTGTTCTGCGTCGCCGAACCTTCGTCATCCACATTGATGGAGCCGCGGCGCGAGGGCAGCGTTCCGTTATCCACCACGGTGCACTTCTCAGAAGCCACGCGCTTACCGATCAGGCCGGAGAATGCCGATGTTCCTTTGCGATTAAAGTCTGCTTCCAGGCCGTGGCCAATCGCTTCATGAAGGAGGATTCCGGGCCAGCCCGGGCCAAGAACCACTTCCATTTCGCCAGCGGGAGCTTCGCGAGCATCAAGTTGGATGATCGCCTGACGCGCAGCTTCGTGGGCATAGTATTCCGGCGTCTTTTCCGTCTGGAAAAAGTCGAGAGCAACACGCCCTCCGCCGCCGGCGGAGCCGCGTGCGGAGTTTGGACCTGACTTGGCAATCGTGGTAAGGCTGAATCGCGCAAGTGGTTGAACGTCCGTCGCGAACGTCCCGTCTGAGCCGACGACGAGAATCTGCCGGGTCTCGTCAACGTAACCCGCACGCACCTGAACGATGCGGGCATCGTAGGCGCGGGCAGCGCGATCTGCACGCATCACCAGCTCGAGTTTGGCGGCAATGTCAGCGTCAGAAGACGGGGTGGAAACCTGATACAGCTGGTGCGCCTCCGTCTCTTTGAATCCCTGGATCGGCTCTTTGGACGGGCCACTGGCGATCAGGGCTGCGGTGCGCGCGGCGCGCATGATCTTTGCGGGGGCCAGATCGTCAGTATAGGCGTAACCGGTACGTTCTCCGGAGAGCACGCGAATGCCGCATCCTGCCGAAATTCCCTGCGACGCCGACTTAACCAGCGATTCATCCACGGTGATTGAGGTGGTGGTCAGGTATTCGAAGTACAGGTCAGCGTATTCTCCGCCCGCGGAAAGTGCCTCGGCCAGGTAACGCTGGAGATCGTTGGGACTAATGCCGAACTTTTGAAAGAAAATAGGCTCGTTTGTCATGAATGCTAATTAGATGATTGAGCCGTTCCAAATGGCCCAAATCCTTGGCTTTCTATTGTCACACCGTTCGAGCGGGGAGGCAAAACCCCGAAACTTCGAACAGTCTTAAACGTGATAGGCCTTCGGTCTGGCGAACGGAGCCCACTGTCACGCGCCTGAATCGCGATCATCATCACCCGCTTAACCTGTTCAAGACCGTAGCCAACTCCAGATCCCCGAAGGGGGTGCCCCCCTATTTTTTTGCTGTTTTGTTGCAAACACAGCTAATTACGCGATTTCGACCCTTGGGTCACGCCGGGATTTCCACTGGGTCACGCCGATTTTCCTTTGGGTCACCCAGAGTTTTCCACAGCGTCACGCAAGGCGTTTCTTGGGTCACCCAACCCGCGTCAGCCCAAAAACACGAATAGCGCAACGGAGGAACTCCTCCACTGCGCTCTTCATTCGCCAGAGTAGTCGAGTAGCGCGCGCGGGTCAAGGCAAAAATTCCGAACTGGTGCACGTCATCTCGCACCTCAGTCTCCGCACCCACGCGCATATTCATCCCCCGATCGTGCAGCCCTTTCGACTCAGGCTTCGCAGTCACGCTTTCACCTTAGTCCTACCCAAGTGGAATTTGTACATTGACGGGCAGCAACTCTGCTTCATAAACTAATCCCCCCGAAGTGCTGCTGCTTAAAGGCCTTTCTGAAACATGCAAGGGCGGGCAAGTTTTGCATCAGCTGAGTATGAGCCCTGATCTTCTCGCACGCTCGCTGCAGGAGTTTCTAGCCGAAGCTCGCAGCGGTGTGGTTCTGGAAGACGACCAGGTCATTTTTGACCTTGCAGTCGCGCAGCATTCGATTTCAGCCGACCGTGGCCGGTGCCTGCTGCACCTGTGGTCAGAAGAGCGGAACATTGTCCGGCACGTGCTTGAGGCGGAGGCAAAAAATGGCTCGCTGATCCTGAGCGTCCGGCGGTTCGGGCAGAACCGTCCGCACAAGCTCGAGCTGTGCCGCGATCGTGACCGCCGCAGCCAGAGCGCTCGCACCGCTGCCCGCAAGAGCTACGCACGCCTCCTGGAGTTCGTTCTCCGGCGGCAGTTCCCCGATTGGAAGCTTGATCGGCTCTCCACCACCATGGATCTGGAGCGCAGCTTCTCTCCCGTTTACGCGCGTGGCCTGCTGCGCAAAGGACGCAGCGCGATGGCCGTCCTGGGCGTAAACCAGCAGGAGACGCAAGCCTCTGTTGACGCGGCGCTGACCTTCGGGCTGCTCTGGCTGGACCACTGCCGCGAGCGCGAAGCCGGCAATGCCTTGGTGGAAGGACTGAAGCTCTTTGTGCCGCGGGAGAGCTCGACGACCCTGCGCATTCGCATGGCCCAGCTGAATCACGAGGCGGCGAAGTTTCAATTATTTGAATTCGATGAACGCGATGAGTCGCTGAGCGAAATTGATTCTGCCGACACCGGGAACATCAACACACGGCTGGTGCGCTGCCCTGACCGCGATCAGACGCGCGGCCGATTCCAGCAGGCGATCTCACGCGTGCTGGCCGAGGTGCAAGACGCCGAAGTTGCCGTGCTCTCCCCTACAGAGATCTCCTTTCGACTGCACGGGCTTGAGTTCGCCAGGGTGCGGCTCGCGAACCTGCCGGGCAGCTTCGAGGTGACCGAGGAATTCGTATTTGGCGTTGGCGGTTACCAGGCGCCACTGACGGGTGAGAACAACGATATGTTCCGCCAGTTTTGTGCGACGGTTCGCCAGTCCCGAACGCTTGAAGGCTACCGCCGCGACCCGCTGTGGCGCATGTATCCGGAGCGCTGGCTGGAATCGTTGGTATTCAGGAATGTAGCGGCGATTGACGGCCGACTCGACCCAACGCACGTCTTTTCGCAGGTGCCGGCGTTTTCCGCTTCGGATCGCGCGATGATTGATGTGCTTGCCCGCACCCGCGAAGGACGGCTCGCAGTGATCGAATTGAAGGCTGACGAAGATATCCATTTGCCGCTGCAGGGGCTTGATTACTGGGCCCGAGTAAAGTGGCACCATCAGCGCGGGGAGTTCCAGGCACACGGTTACTTTGCTTGCGTGGAGCTCTCGCCGAAGCCTCCGCTGCTCCTGATGGTCGCACCGGCCTTGCGCGTTCATCCTTCCATCGATACGGTGCTGCGCTATTTTTCGCCGCAGATCGAATGGATGCTGATCGGCGTGGATGAGCGCTGGCGTGAAGGAGTGAAGGTAGTTTTCCGCAAAGCCATGAATGTCGGTCAAACGCATCGCGCTTGGCACGGATAACCAGCAACCCTCTTACAAGCTTCTTACATCTCACTTTTCACTTCTTTACGCAACTTGCCTGCCCAGCCGTGTTCCCATTGAGTGTAGAAGACCGTTCAAAACAAGCCTGCGCCCCACCCCGCGTCCAAGCAGGCGAGGATTCTTGTATGTCACGGAAAACCATCCTCATCGCTATTGCCGGCCTGATTTGCGCTGGAATTTTTGTTTGCGCACAACGCAGTGGAAATTCAGCTCTGGCCCAGCAGCCATCGGTTTCAGTCACAGTCAAAGTCGTAAACGTGCCGGCCACCGTGCGCGATAAGCACGGCCTCATCATGCGCAACTTGACGCAAGACGATTTCATTCTGGAAGAAGACGGGCACGCCCAGAACATTAAGTACTTCGCCCATGACAATGACCTGCCGCTCACGCTCGGCCTGCTGGTGGATACCAGCATGAGCCAGCGCCGCGTGCTCGACCAGGAACGTCATGCGAGCTACACCTTCCTTGATCAAATGCTGCGCCAGGACAAGGATGTGGCATTCCTGATCCACTTTGACCGCGAAGTTGAGCTGTTGCAGGACCTGACTGGGTCACGCGACAAGCTGCAATCCGCTCTACAAGCGTTGCAGACGCCGGAGTTTGAAAACACAAGCAGCGGTGGAGGACGATCCGGAGGTGGCTATCCCGGTGGTGGCGGATATCCGGGTGGTGGAGGTGGATATCCGGGTGGTGGAGGTGGCGGGGGACGCCACAGAGGACACTTTGGAGGCGGAGGCACGCTTCTCTATGACGCGGCCTATCTCGCGTCTGACGAGCTGATGAGCAAACAGCAGGGTCGCAAGGCGCTGATCATTCTTTCTGACGGAGTAGACACCGGCAGCAAGCTCAACCTTGAGACTTCGATTGAAGCGGCGCAGAAGGCCGACACGGTGATCTATTCCATCCTGTTCAAGGATGATGAGGCCTACCAGAGCTTTGGACATGGACCGTTCGGTGGAATGGGAAGGCACGGTGGATCGCGCTTCCCGCAAGAATCTTATCCTGACGGCAAGAAAGTGCTGGAGCAGATTTCGAAAGAGACCGGCGGCCGCATGTTTGAAGTGACAAAGAAAGAGCCGATCGACAAGATCTACCAGGAGATATCAGAAGAGCTTCGCAACCAGTACAACCTGGGATACACACCCGATCCCCCGGACCCCGATGGCGGCTATCACAAGATTGCCCTGAAGGCGAGACAAAAGGATCTCATTGTGCAGGCACGCGCAGGGTACTACGCCAAAGCAGCGAGCAAGTAAGAGGGGTTCAGCTCTGTGCGGCTGCATCCTGCGGACCAGGCTCAACAGGAGTGGATTCCGCAGAAGGCTTTTGTCCGCGCAGCACGCGTTCACAGGCATTGACCACCTTGCGCAATGAGAGTTTGCCGTCGCGTCTGGCGATAACGATTTCACCGGTTTTGTGAGTGCGGTGATACCACCTCTTCACCAGCGCCAGCTCTTCACTCGTGTGCGTGGCAGTGCGTGCGCCAGGGGGAACGAGGCTTTCGATCGCATCGTGCACACGCTTATCGAGTGGCTCCGGTTGAGAAGTGCTCGGTTCTGCGATCTCGGGCGGCGGTTCGGCTTCGCCCGGTTCACTCATATTGACCTGTACTGGGCCGCACAGAGCGCCATGACTGAAGCGGAACAGCACCACGTTGTGAGGTTCGGCGGAACGCTGGATGATTAGGGCATCGAGCTGGTCGATTCGGTGAGTGAGTTCGTCGGCACCGGAAGCCACGCTCTTCAACTTAGCGATGCGCCCATGCTGTTCCGCTGCGGCCTCAAACTGAAGATCGGCGGATAGGCGGTCGCGCTCGGCTTCGTATTCAGCAATCAAAGATTCGCCACCGGAATCGAACCACGCCTGCACACGTTCGACTTCCGCTGCGTATTCCTCGTCCGTGCAGCCTTTGAAGCAGGGCGCCAGGCACATCTTCATTTCTGAATACACGCAACCGGGGTAGCTCGGATCGGGATTGAGTTCAAAGGTGCAGCGTCGGATTTTGAACAGGTCGAGCGAGTCATTCATGTACTTTTCCGCCACGGCGCGCGAACGGAACGGCCCGTAATAGAGTGACTTGCCGGTGAGTTTGCCCAGCCTGTTGGTGACGTAGGCGCGAGGGTAGGCGTTCTCAAGATTCAGGCGGATCAACGCCGCGTGATGCAGTCGAAGACGTCTGGCATACGTCTCGGGGAACTCTTCTCGCAGCAGGTGATAGAGGAGAACGCCGGATTCGAAGTCAGAACCGGTCAGCGAGTACTCGATTCGGGCGACGCGGTCGCGCAGGTTCAGCCGGCGTGACTGGCTCTCCGCTGGCGCGAGTAGACGTATCAGCCGGCGACGCAGGTCAGAAGTCTTGCTGACGTATGGCTCGGCGTTCTCATCCGCTCCGCGCAAGGCGAACACAGCCGGTTTGGGCGGGAATTGTAAGAAGAAGTCCGCCGGCGCGTCGGGCGAGAACGGAATGGAGTTGCGCAGAATCCTTTGATCTGCACGGTTCGCAGTCACAAGGCGAGTTTAACGGAAACGAAAGAACGAAGTGATGCCTCACTAGCTACTCACCTGTCACGATCTTTGCGACAAAACTCGAAGCTCATCGGCGCGTTTAGCGGAAATTGGCACTCTGGACGCGCTGCCTGAAGTCCGCGCCATCCAGCTGGATCAAGCGGCACATCTCATGCAGGCGAGAACGCATCCGCTCGGTGATGCGGTCGCCCAGGGTCTCGCCGCGAATAGCGTTCCGGGCAGCATCGCGAGCCGATCCAGAGTAGGCCTGCGCGTCACCCGGTGGGAGATCCGGATAGTTCGTGCTGATGATGGTGGTCTTCTTTTCGTTATACCGGCTGTTCAGGATGTGGCTGACCGTATCCCATACCCATTCAGATGGCTTGACTGCGCCAAGTTCGTCAAGCACCAGGACCTCAACATCAAAGATGGGCCGAAGGATCTCGAGTTCGGTGGTCTGCACGCTGGCGTTGTAAGAGTTCTGGATCTCCTTGAGCAGCTCGCGATAGTCGCAGAAGCGGCAGGGAACGCCTTTTTGCCGGATCAGCTCCTGAATGATGCCAACCGCGAGATGGGTCTTGCCCGTCCCGATAGGGCCGATGAGAAGAAGCCCGGTACGCTCGATGGGATACTCCTCCACGAACCTTCCGGCGGCCAGTCGGGCTGCGGCCAGCGCGCGATGGGCGCCGGAAAAGCTGGTTTCGAAGTCGGCGAGAGTGCAGTGCTCGTAACGCGCGGGGATACGCGCGCTCTTCAGCAGCCGGGCAATGCGTGCTTCATTGCGGCAGTCGCACGGAGTAACGCGGCTGGGCTTGCCGGGAACTTCCAAGCGTTTCCATCCTGTGCCTTCGCACAGAGGGCATTGACTGGATTGTGACTGCGGAACGGTTGACATCAGAGTGCTGAATAGAAAATAGCATTTCCGGGCGTGATCCGCGCGGGAATGTGGCCGCTCTTCTGCGCGATGTGCACAGGAAATTCACAAGCGGTGCACAGGGACGTGGTCGCTTGCGTGAAAAGTAAAGAGGGCGCGGTGGGCCCCGCACCCTCTTAAAATACAGCTAATCTGCTGCGTTCCCCTGCCCGACTTTTCCGGCCGTTTCCGGGAAGATGTCGAAGACATAGTCATGCGCAGCCAGAGCCGCCTGGCTGAGCTTGCCGGACTGCACCAGCTTCAACACCTCATCGCGCGGGTAATCGAAGATCGCCTCAAGCAGTTCGGCAGCCTGTTGCCTGTTGGCCTGCCCGACTACAAAAAGCACGCGCGCGCTGTGCTGGATGTATTGCGGTGAGAGGAGCTGCCTTTTGAGGATCTCCATGATGATGTCGGCCTTGGCGCGGTCAAAGCGGCCGGGCTCGCCGCGGCGGTCCTGCTCGGCGAAGAAGGCCTGCGTCCACTCGTTGTGGTAGGTCCAGACTTTGTCGAACAGCTCGCGCGAGAATTTCGTTCCGGCTTTTACCTGCTCAGCGTTCGCGGCCGGCTCCACGCCGTCTTCGGTGAGAGTGGGGCGCTTGAGGTAGCCGTCTTTTGTGATGGTGCCCTGGTGCTGAACCAGTGTCCACAGCCACGAAACATCGATGCGGTAGGTAGCCAGATCGTTCATGAAGCGCAACTTCAATTCGTAATCGTCAATGGCGGCGGCGAAGTTGCCGTTCAGAATCTGAAATCCATAGTTGGCCGCCATGTAAAAGGCGTGCTGGATGTGCTCGATCGTAACGTCACCCTTGGGGATGCCGTAAATGGCTTCCCAGCGCTCTGGTGAGAGCAGCTTCTCGGGGGTATCGATGGATTCACGGCTAACGACCTGCGGGGTGATCTTGCCTTCGGCGTTGAGCAGACCACGCGAGTGGAAGACTTGCCGCTCGGCGTCACTCAGGCCGCTGCTCGGCGTGGGCACGGCTTTGTCTTTTACCTGCGCGGTGCTCTGCGGTGCGCTGATGATCTGCTGGAGTTCGGCCACAGGCGCGCGTAGCGGCGCGTTGCCGGCGGCGACATACTCCGGCTCAGGGCTGGCGACCCAGCTCTGGCGATAGCAATCGTAGAGTTTGCCTTTCGCCTTTCCGGCGAGAATGTCTTCCAGCGTGGGCTGGCCGGAGACGGAACCGTCGGGAACCCGGCCGGAGGCCGAATCATCCGGAATAAAGATCAGGCCGAGCACGCGTTCACGCAGCTTGTCGATGACCATGGCCCGCAAAGCGAGTGGGTTGTAGCGAGAACGTCCATAAACGTCGCTGGGCTGGTAAATCATTACGGCAGCCATGCCGCCGATAGGCGCGGCGTTCGCAAGCTCGCCATTTTTCATGCCGCCCATGAGCATCATGAGCGCGTTGAATTGCTGGTAAGCGATCATGTTGGGCGAAGCCATGCCGACAGTCTGCGGATCAGGGTAGATGCCCTTGGGATCGTCCTTCCACATCTCGATCAGGCTGCCGAGATAATCCCAGCGGCCCACGTTGGTGCCAAGCAGGCGGCGGCGGAGAGTCCAGGCAATCGCCGGCAGAGTACGGCCGCCATTGCCTTCTTCATACAGCATCTTGATTTTGATAGTGCCGGCGGGCACGCCCATCATTTCTTCAAGGCGAGAGAGCAGCTTCTCAACGATCCATGCTTCCTGCGGCGACTGCAGCTTGGGAATGTAGAAATACACGCCGCTGCCAGCCTTCTTCAGCGAATCATAGTTGTTGAACGCCCACAGTGTGGCGACCACGACCATGCCGGGTGCGGGACGGCCGTCGACCACGACATGGTCATACGTGATGTGCAGCCCCGGGGGGCGCCCGAATCTCGTAGGCCACTGTCCCTGCGGCTTGGTGATGCGGTACTCGCGCTTCTTACCTTTCTTGCTGACCTCGTAAGGCTTGCTGTTCCAGTCGCCGGCAAAGATCTGCTTTGCGTTGTTCAGTGCGGCGAACACGCCAACGGGCTGGTTCACGGCCGTGCCATCAGGCTGGAAGTGGGGCGGTGAGGCGTCTTCGAAATCCGGCATGTTCATGGGCGCCGGGCTGTTCAAGGCGTTGAAGGCCATGTCGAGCGGGTGCCATGGGCCGGTCAATTCAAGGCCGGGGTTCTTCAGGGGGTGCGCGTCCGGCGGGACCGCCACTTCATCGTTGAGCCGCCAGCGCACGGGAGTATCTTTGCCCAGAAAGTTGTCGATCAAGCCCTGCACGATGTCCCGATAGGTCGATGGCTTACCCGAGATAGGGTCCTGATACTGCGTGTCCCACTTGGGCCAGCCGTATTTCTCGCGGACCGGGGCGGGCGAGTGCAGGATCTCGCGGCGCGCGGTAAGGGCGGCGGCAATGTGGGGGCGCAACTCGCGGGTGAGGGTGGTGATTGCCTCTTCGACATTTACATTGCGGCTGTTGGCTGATTTGGGCCCGAAGAGGTCAGGGAACTTCTGAAGAATATCGTCGCGAACCATGGGCGCGAAGCTCCTCTACTCAGATTGGCAAGCAAATAGAAACTTAGATTTTAAACCCTTGGGAGATTGGCCAACGGCCGTGAATCGTTTGTCGGCCCCGTTCATCCAAACACATGCGGTGAAGATAGCCAAAATCGGCTAATCTGAGGTAAAATAAGGCTTTACCGCGAAAGGTTCAGAGGCGAAATGAAGGCAGCGATCCATCCCAAGTATGAAGAAGTCCGCGTGCATTGTGCATGCGGCAATACATTTAACACCCGGTCCACCCACAAGGGCGATATCAGCCTGGAAATCTGCTCCGCATGCCACCCGTTCTTTACCGGCAAGCAGAAGCTGGTGGACACCGCAGGACGTGTGGAGCGCTTCCGGCGGAAATACGAGAAAGCCGCCAAGAAACAGTAAGGCGATCAACATTTCGCGACTCGGCCTCCGCGTGGCGGAGGCCGTCGCTTTGTCTGAGCAATTAGCAAACAGCAGTTGGTAATTAGCAGACTGCTCAAGTCGGAAATTCTGGCTAGTTGCTATTTGCCAATTACTAATTGCTCGTTATGCATAAATTCTGGGAAACTCCGCTCACCACCACTAGCGTGCCTCAGGGCTCGCGGGTGCCGGAGTCTCTCCATGTAGGAAACGTGCAGATTGCTCCGGCGACGATCCTTGCTCCCATGGCCGGGGTCACGGACTCAGTGTTCCGCCGTTTCATCCGCAATGCCAGCTTTGTCCGGCCAGCAGCCGACGTTATGGCCACATCGGACCAGCAGAGCACCTCGATCGCTTCGGAGAAATCGGCATGCGGCCTCCTCATGACCGAGTTCACATCGGCTGACGGTCTCTTTCGCACGCGGGAGAAGAAGCGTAAGCGGTACCTGCACTTCTACGCCGATGAGCATCCCATCTCCGCCCAGCTTTTCGGCAGCGATCCGTATACGCTCTCCGAAGCCGCGCGAATTGTGGAAGACGCCGGATTCGACATGGTAGACCTGAACCTGGGCTGCCCGGCCAAACGCGTGGTGAAGTGCAACGGCGGCTCGGGACTGCTGAAGGACCTGCCGGTCATTCAGAAGATTTTCGATACGGTGCGCGCGGCGGTGAAGATTCCTTTCACCGTGAAGTTCCGTCTGGGCTGGGACGACAAGAATATCGTCTGCGTGGAGCTCGCCCGCATGGCCCAGGAGTGTGGCCTGAATGCCGTGGCGCTGCATGCGCGTACACGC
>DATAEJ010000174.1:0-10201 GCA_036258095.1 Candidatus Angelobacter sp.
AAGTTAAGGGTCGAAGTGCCCGAGTTGAGTACAAGGACGTTCATTTCTGGTTTGCAGCTTGCTAGTGAGTGTGCCCTGCTGTGTTTGCCTCGTTGCCCTTGTCTTAATGGGCAGCCGTGGGGCGATTCCTGCAGCTCTTCGGATTACTGGCATCAGCCCGTTTTCTGACTCGCAGGTGTGCATGGTTGAGGCAGGTCATCTGTGAATGGGAATCCCCGGCAAGGGCAAGCCATCCTCTGTTGTGCGGGTATGCACTCGATCAACTTCATGCCGGGCGCTGCGATTTCAAGTCCAGTAAGCTTCATTTTGCCACGGGATATTTGCAGACCGGAGCTTTTTGAGTGCTGGACTACGTTAACTTTCCTGTGAATCAAGCCCTTGTATTGCTCGCTTTCAGCATTTCAGAATTCGCGTGCTTTAGCGGCATCTCTCGCCGCCATAAGCGCCCTCGAAATAAAGCAAAGCGCAGTGCACGACGTCGCCATCCATTAAGAAGACGCACGAGGACAATGCCCCATTTACGACAATGCCCCATTTAAAGGAGGAGTTTCAATGAGCAAGAAGCAGAGCGATTCCAGGACGTCCGAAATCAGCGCCCAGCCCCATCTCCATCAGCGTGCCCGCGAGATTCAGGCCTATGGCACCGTGAACTATTTCCTGCCGCTGCAACTGGAGGAACCGGTCCGGCTGGAGATGACAGAAAAACTGAACCAGCTTTTGGCTGACACAATGAGCTTGCGCGATCTCTACAAAAAATCGCATTGGCAGGTTGCGGGGCCGACCTTCTACCAACTCCACCTGCTGTACGACAAACACTTCGACGAACAAGTGGAGCTGGTGGACTCGATCGCTGAACGAATTCAGCTGCTGGGCGGAGTCAGCATTGCCATGGCGGCGGATGTGGCTGAGCTCACCACCATCGAACGCCCGCCACGCGGTCGTGAAGAAGTTCCAGTTCAGATCTCAAGATTGCTTGACGCACACAAAATCATCATCGGTCAGGCGCATGAACTCGCAAGAGATGCTTCCAGATTGGGCGATGACGGCACCAATGATCTGGTAGTGAGTGAAGTTCTGCGAACGAACGAGCTTCAGGCGTGGTTCCTCACCGAGCACCTGGTAAATGTTCCACTGGTTGAGGCAAAAGAACCAAAGGCCCCTGCGGAGGCGGCCTGAACGGTTTTGAAACCAGTCCGGGCAAATTGTCCCTCATCAATTTGCGGCCCGGCTGCAAAATGGGCTTGACCTATGTGCAGCGGACCGCAAAGGGGCCCGGAACCAGCGATCGGGATCCGGCGGACGCTATTTATTTATTTGCGCTCTTTGTTGTCGCCGTGGTGAGTGTGTCAACCAGCAATTTCGCTTCTTCCGGCATCGTTACGCCCTCGGCCTTCACGATCTGGTCCGGCGTCACCTTCGTGCCATAGAGGTTCTCGTTGGCATCGCCATCTGGTCTGAGAGTTGCGCCTGACAGCGATACGCCGCCAAACACACCGCGGGAACGTGAATAAGATAGCATCTGGGCTTTCATGCTTGCGTTGGTTGAAGCCTCGCTCGTTCTGCCCACTGGGCCGGCGGCGACGCTGGCATCCGCTCCAAGCTTGAGCTTGTTGTGAAGCATCTGCCGCGCGCCCGAATCGTTCAGGACCAGGATTACGAAGTCAGTCGCCTGGCCGCCAAGCTGCAGGCCAAAGCTGGCGGATGAGGAAGCCATCATCACCGGCGGACTCCACGGTCCCTTGAAATCCTCGCCCTGACGGCACGTCATAACTCCTCGGCCATAACTGCCGCCGACTCCCACCGCGCCTTTCTTTACCGATGGAAGCACAATCACACACTTGGTTCCGTCAAGTACACTTCCCGGAATACCTTTGTCCGGCGCGGCCATGATCTCTTTCATCACGTTGCCGGCCTCTTTTACCCGGTCTTTTTCCTTGTCTCCGGCCGCGGAGAGCAGCGCCGTGAGACTCAGCAGGAACAGGCCAATCTTGATCTGGTGTTTCATGGAAAACCTCGCGAATCTCAATAGTGAGGCACCGCAGCCCGCCGAGTGCCCTTGGGCCCGCCGGAAGCAAATGCCGATGACCAACTATTTAGTTTCCCGCAACAACACTCGGGAAACCGCCTGACGCGGCTGAATCACAAGGTCAGTTGAATACAGTTAAAACCCGAGCAGAAGTCCTGTCTATCGGCTAAAACATAGGCGAGCCGGGTCTGAAACTATTCTGATCGAGCGTTTTGGCCAGATTGCCCCTGCGACGGAAGCACCAGCATGGCTCGCGTGGGGACACGAATCAGTTCACACGTGCCCGGATTGAGCACACGTCAAAGGGGGAACACACAATTGACCTCCGTGCAATCAGTTTGTGGCCGCGGCCATGATTTGTCCCATGGAACTCAACGCACGCGATTCTAATTCCTCGAAATAGCTGCACTGGTGGCCTTGCAGCTTTCTCGCTCCCGGGCGAGCGTCCTGTTCCCCCTTGCGAGGTTGCACGCTCGCCCGGCATCCCAGGCTCAGAGCAAGTCTCGAATGAGATTCCCGATCATCATCTTCCTGTTTTCTCTTGCCGGATTGTACTTGTCCGTGAGAACAGGAATTGTTTTGCGAAGGCACGTGAAGGAGCTGGACGAAGCAGACTTCGCCATCATTCTCACAACCACCCTTACATTGCTAGGGATCATCATCGGCTTCAGCTTTTCCATGTCAGTCACTCGGTACGATCAGCGCAAGAATTTTGAAGAGGAGGAGACGAATGCAATCGGCACCGAGTATCTCCGGGTTGAACTGCTGCCCGCAGCTGAAGCGGATCTGGCGAAGCAACTTTTGCGGAAGTACACCGAACTTCGTATTGCATGGTATGGCACGCGCAATCTCGACCGGATACTACAAATCGATCGCGAGACCGCAGACACGCAGGCGTCGTTCTGGTCAGCGGTGAAGAAAGGCGCCTCCGGCCAGCCTGCGGCCGTGGTGGCGCTTACCGTCGGCGGCGCAAATGACGTCATCAACCGGCAGGGATACACCGAAGCTGCGTGGTTGAACAGCATCCCGCCGGCTGCGTGGTGCATGATGCTCGCAATTGCGATCTTTGGCACAGTGTTGCTGGGAATGAATGCGCACAAGCCGGGACGGCTGGTTACGTTGACTCTCCCCGTGCTGGTTTCACTGGCCTTCTTCTTCATCGCTGATCTGGACAGCCCACGTGGAGGCTTGATCCGTGTTCAGCCCAGAAATCTGATCAACTTGTCACAGTCGTTGAGTGGCCAGTGAAATTGTTATCAGAAGGACTTCTGATTTTTAACCTTTCCTGTAGTAGCTTTAGATCCCTTCTCAGCACTTTTGAGTAAGAGTCGCCAACTTTTAAAGTACAGCGTCTACAGTTAAGTGCACCTGGGATCAAAGCCTTGAAAATTGTGAACACCTTGGCTCCCTTTCTTGCATTGGACGCAAGCAATTCAAAGTATTAGCCGTCCCGGCATCCTCACCAATACTGCTTCGGCACATCCTTATTCGTGACACTAGCCAAAAGGAGTGCCATCCATGCATTCAACTGCTCCGATCACCGCAGGCTTCAGAACAAGGAACCGCCTTATGATCTCCGCGTTCACCGCATGCTGGCTTGCCTTTGCGCTTGGGTTCGCGGCTCTTCAAGGTTACGGACAGACTCCGAGTCAGGCTCAAAACAGCTCTTCCGCAGAGGGAACTCAGATTGATCAGTCCAGCAAAGGCGCCGCCCAGGCGGAAGACACACAGCAACTGAAGGAACAGATACGCCAACTTGAACAGATGACTCAGGAGCTGAAAGCGCGTATCGCCACGCTTGAGAAGAAACAAACAAGCTCTCAGCCTTCTTCTGCCCCGCAGGTAGTGGATACGACAATCAGGCGTCCCGCAGCACCGGCAGCCAAACCTGTGGACCATCAGGAGGCAACAAGTCAGGCAAGTCCTACTCCGACTCCACCCAAAGTTCAAGGACACTCGGTGGAGTCATCTGGCGAACAGCAGCCCACGGAACAGTCTGACCTGAGAAAGCCTGAGGAGGAAGACAAGAAATCACTGGATATTTACGGCTTCGCCATGCTCGACATGGGTTATCAGGTCAACCAGAACGATCCCGCATGGTTTGACGTGATGCGTCCCACCAAGCTACCCGCGTTCCCTGACGAATTTGGCCGCGATGGAAGATTCTATGCCGGAGTTCGCCAGTCACGATTTGGAGTGAAAGGATTTTTCAATACACCAGTCGGAGAGCTAAAGACGATCTTCGAATTCGAACTATTCGGCGTGGGCATTGATGCAGGCCAGACAACATTCCGGCTACGCCACGCGTGGGGCGAGCTCAAGCATTTTGGGGCCGGACAGACCTGGAGCCCATTCATGGATCCGGACGTATTCCCCAATTCTCTCGAGTACTGGGGCCCGAACGGCATGGTGTTCTTCCGCAACGTCCAGTTCCGCTGGATGCCGATCAACAACGAGAATCATCAACTCTGGTTTGCGCTGGAGCGCCCTGGCGCCAGCGCCGACCCCGGGAGCCTCGCAGGCCGCGACGAAATCGCCAACACTACGGCACGCTTCCCCTGGCCGGATGTTTCAGCGCGTGTCCGCATGGGACATGAGCGCGATTATCTGCAGGTTGCCGCCATTGGCCGGTACATTGCCTGGGACCAGATCACGCCGGGTATAACCGATATTTCGGGCCATGCGTTGGGTTGGGGCGTCAACGTCAGCGCCAATCTTCCGGGCGGAGGCAAGAAAGACGTATTCAAGCTGGAAGCCACCTACGGCCACGGCATTCAGAACTACATGAATGATGCCCCGGTGGATATAGCTCCCATTCCCAACCCGGGAAATTTGATCCGTCCGATCAACGGCGAACCGCTGCCTGTGACTGCCTACGTCGCTTTCTACGACAAGTACTGGAGCGAGAAGTGGAGCAGTTCACTCGGTTACTCTTATTTGAAGATCGATAACACGAGCCTCCAGACCCCGTCTTCCTTCCACAAAGGTCAGTACGGCCTCGTCAACCTGCTGCACTATCCCGTGAAGAACGTGATGGTGGGCGGCGAATTCCAGTGGGGACGCCGCGACAACTTTGCCGATGGTTTCCAGGTGGACGATTACCGCGTCCAGTTCGGCTTTAGATACAACTTCGACTACAAGCTCGGAGGCGAGAAAAAATGACCCTCAGCAACACTCAGCGGAAGTTTGCGACAACTCCTGGTCTGCTTGCGATTTTGACACTTGCCTTACTCGCAGGGACTTGCCCCGGTCCTGCGAACGCACAGCAGCCAAAGGCCGCTCCATCGCCTGCCGGCGCAACGCGTACTGAGAAGGACTTGTTGGGCGAAAAGCAGGTTCCCGCCAATGCCTACTACGGCGTGCAAACGGCGCGGGCTCTCGAGAATTTTCAACTCTCCGGCGTGCCGATCAATCGTTATCCCGAATTCATCGAGGCGTGGGCCATCGTCAAGCTGGCGGCAGCCCGCGCCAACACTGATGTGGGCGCCATGAAGCCGGAACGGCTTGCCGGAATTGAGAAGGCTGCTACCGCGCTGATGGCGGGAAAGTACCGAGACCAATTCACGGAAGATTGGTATCAGGGCGGAGCCGGGACATCGACCAACATGAATGCCAATGAGGTGATGGCCAACGTGGGCCTGGAGGCGATGGGACACAGGAAAGGCGAGTACCAGTATTTGGAGCCTCACGACGACCTGAACATGTCGCAATCCACCAACGATTCCTATCCCACGGCGATCAAGGTGGCGCTTCTCCTTCGTAATGACAAGCTGATTGCAGAATTACAAAAGCTCTCGGCATCCTTCAGTGCCAAGGGCAACCAATATCTCAAGATCGTGAAGATGGGACGCACCGAAATGCAGGATGCCGTGCCCATGACGGTCGGCCAGGAATTTCATGCGTTTGCGTCGTCACTGGACGGTGAAATCCAGCAGTTGAAAGAAGCAGAGAAGGCGCTCTACCCGGTCAACATGGGCGCTACCGCCATCGGAACGGGTATCAACGTTCCTAAAGGTTATGACGCTAAATGTGCCCGGCATCTTGCCGAACTCACCCACAAGCCCATCGTACCAGCGTCAGACATGATCGCTGCCACCTGGGATCAGCAGGGATTTGTGGTCTATTCCGCGGCGCTCAAAAGCCTGGCGATCAAGCTTTCCAAGATTTCCGGCGATCTGATCCTGCTGGCATCCGGGCCGCGCGCAGGACTCAACGAGATTGATCTGCCGGCATTGCAGCCTGGCTCCTCCATCATGCCGGGCAAGGTGAACCCGGTGGTTCCTGAAGTGGTGAACCTGGTTGCGTTCCGGGTGATGGGCAATGACTTTGTTACCACCATCGCCGCGCACAGCGGGCAGCTTCAACTCAATGCCTACGAACCTGTCGAGGGGCTCGCGATCATGGAATCGCAGGACCTGATCCACAACGTGTCTGTGCTTTTCCGCACGAAGTGCGTAGACGGAATCACGGTAGATGAGAAAGTCCTGGCCCATTACATGGAGACGACTGTCGGGATCGTAACCGCCCTGAATCCGGTTGTGGGCTATGAAAAAGCCACCGAGCTGGCGAATGAAGCCTACAAGAGCGGCAAAGGAATACTGGAGATCATCCGCGAGAAGCATGTCTTGAACGAGCAGCAGATCAAAGACCTGCTCGATCCGGTGAAGCTTACCAATCTCGACGTGAGCAAATATCAGAAGTAATAGCCGCCAGGTGCAAAACTGCGCAGGCTCGAAAGAAGGAGCGTTATGAAGCGTGCACAAAGATCCTCAGTAATCGTCCTTGCGCTTGCCGTTACTGTTCTCGTACAGAGCGCATTCGCGCAGGGAAACAAACCTAACGTCGTCATTCTGGCAACCGGCGGCACCATTGCCGGCGCCGCTGCAAGCGGAACTCAGTCCGGGTACACATCGGGGCAGGTAACGATTGACGCCATGATCAATGCCGTCCCGGGGATCAAGGACCTAGCCAATCTGAAGGGAGAGCAGATTTCGAATGTAGGCTCGCAGGACATGTCGTTCGACATCATGTTGAAGCTCGCCAAGCGCATTAACGAACTGCTCGCCGGTCAGGGTGTGGATGGAATCGTGGTCACGCACGGAACTGACACGATGGAAGAAACAGCATACTTCCTGAACTTGACTGTGAAGAGTGACAAACCTGTGGTCCTGGTCGGGTCGATGCGTCCGTCGACCGCTGTCAGCGCAGATGGCCCACTGAATCTTTACAACGCCGTAGCTGTCGCGGCCGATCCCAAGGCGAAAGGCAGAGGCGTGCTGGTGGTGATGAACGACCAGATTCAGGGTGCGCACTCGCTGACCAAGACAAGCACTACAGCCGTCGAGACTTTCGCGTCTCCGATCCGTGGAGTGGTTGGCGTAACTGCTTATGGCAAGGACGACTTTTACAACACTCCTTCCTGGAAGCACACGACGAGCAGTGAATTTGACGTTTCGAACGTCACAAAACTGCCGCGCGTAGACATCGTTTACGCCGATGTCGACATGCCGCCGGACCTGATTGATGCCAGTGTCAACAACGGTGCCAAGGGCATTGTGATCGCGGGCGTGGGCAACGGCAACATGAACAAGGCCTCACTCGATGCAGCGGAAAGGGCAGCGAAAAAAGGCGTGATCGTGGTGCGCGCGAGCCGTGTGCCTACAGGAACGGTCGGCCGCAATGTAGAGGTTAAAGATGATGAGATGGGCTTTGTGGCTTCTGACGAGTTGAATCCGCCGAAAGCGCGAGTGCTGCTCTCTTTGGCGCTGCTGAAGCCTCGTACACCACAGCAAGTTCAACAGCTCTTCATGACCTATTAAAGCGAAGAGCTGTTTACGACGTACCCATGGGAGAAGGGCGGATGAGTGCGAGGCATGCGAGACGAGCCTTCAGACCTGTTGTGCCACTGCTCGTGATGATCGCGCTCATCATGATGCAGAAGCCGTGCCAGGGTCAAACAGCACTCTTCCCCTCTCCCATCGTACCTTTTGATATCAGCGCTGACGTGCCGCTGCCCGATGCATCCACACAGCAAGGGCAGAGTAGTTCTCGGCCCACACCCTCACCCACTCCCAACCCGAACGCCACCATAGAAAACACCTCCGCGGCGGGAGACAGTCCTGACGAACCGAGAAGGAAACTCGTCAAGTGGAATGAGTACGAGGGCCCGTACATTACGTTCCGAGCCGGAGGAGGTTTCCTGGTGGAGGCCGGTGGGTTCCAACAGGACGCTGAAAGCAAAGAGCAGTTCAAGCTCAAACCCGACTACCGGCTTCGTGATTTTCGTTTTCTTCTCAGCGGGAAATTTCCAAGTTTCGAAAGGTCCATTACCTGGTGCGCGGGAATCATGTATGACGGCCCGTCGCACTCATGGTTAGTGCGACAAACCGGAGTGCAAATTGCCATTCCGGAGCTGTGGGGAGCCATCTTCGTCGGCCGAACCAAGGAAGGGTTCTCGATGGAGAAGGTGATCCACGGTTATGACGGCTGGTGGATGGAGCGCAGCGCCATGCAAGATGCAACTGTTCCACTGCTCGCCGATGGCATCAAGTGGCTTGGGTATACCCCGAAACACGGCTTTCTTTGGAACGTCGGCTACTACAACGACGTGCTCTCTAAAGGGCAGTCCTTTTCCTCATATGCCAGCCAGGTATCGGGAAGATTTGCGTGGCTTCCGGTGGTTTCAGAGGAGAAGGGAGAACTGATCCACCTCGGAGTTAACCTGCGCTACGGAATTCCCGTCGACCATACGTTGCAACTGAAGTCACGGCCTGAGGCCTTCACTGCTCCGAACTTCATTGATACCGGCAAGTTTGCAGCCGACTCGACGCACATGGAGGGTTACGAGGTTTACTTCCGCAAGCGTTCATTGCTGCTGGGAAGCGAGTACTGGTGGGAAAACATTAACTCACCATCCACCGGAAATCCGACCGTGAATGGCGGCTTCGTGATGGCAGCGTGGACGATCACTGGCGAGGTACGGCCTTACAACACCGTCGGCGGAGTCTTCAAGGACATATCGCCCAACAAAACGGTGTTCGAAGGCGGACCCGGCGCGTGGGAACTGGTGTTGCGGTATTCAAACGCCGATCTCGATAGTGAAGGCATCCACGGCGGAGTATTCAAGCGATTCACACCGATGATGAATTGGTACTTGTCCGACAACGTGCGCTGGGAGTTTACCTACGGTTACGGACGCCTGAATCGTTTCGACCTTGTCGGGCACACGCAGTTTTTCCAGAGCCGCATTCAGTTGCAGCTCTGAGCATTTTCACCGGGCTTGCGAGTTCGGGTTGGAGGTCCAGAAATGAAAGACGCTATGAATTACCTGCAAATCAAAAGCCATGCGCTCCGCACTATCAGCGCCGTTGTCCTGTTCCTGGCCTGCGCGGTTCCGGCCGCATTTCCGCAGGCCGCTCCAAAAACTGCTCCGCAAACGGCCACGCAGCGCAGCCCCGTTGCGCCTACCAAAGAGCAGGTGCAGGCGGCGGTAAATGAGGCCTATGAGAAGTTCAAAAGCAATACCGAGGGCAAAAATGCCGACTACATCCCGGAGCTTGCCAAGGTTGACTCAAAGCTTTATGGCATAGCCATCGTGACCGCCGACGGCCAGGTGGTTACGGCAGGCGACGTAGATAAGCCGTTTTCCATTCAGTCCATTTCGAAGGTTTACAGTCTCGCCTTGGCGATGGAAGAACTCGGCCCTGACGCGGTGTTTCAAAAGATCGGCATGGAGCCAACCGGCCGGCCCTTCAATTCAGTGGAAGCCGTAGTCGATATGCCCACGCATACCGGCAACCCACTCGTGAACGCAGGTGCTATCAGCACCGTAAGTCTGATCCAGGCGGCCACGCCGGACGAGAAATACAACAAGATCCTGAATTTCTACAGTAAGGCCGCGGGAGCCAAGCTCACCCTGATTGACGAAGTCTACAAGTCAGAAGCGGCGACGAATCAGGGCAACAAGGCTCTGGCTGCCCTGCTGCTGAAGTACGAGCGCATCTACGCCGACACCTTGCAAAGCGTCGACGTGTACACGAAACAATGCTCGATCGGAGTCACCGCGAAGCAGCTGGCCATGATGGGCGCGACGCTCGCCAACTTCGGCGCTAACCCCATTACCGGCGAACAGATCATCAAGCGTGAAAACGTGCCTGAGATCCTGGCCACCATGAC
>DATAEJ010000175.1:0-57675 GCA_036258095.1 Candidatus Angelobacter sp.
GCATTCGGGCGATCTCTTCCGTCCGCTGCTCCTGCGCCAGCTTGCGGACAAGAGTTTTAGAACGGCCGGCAGCTTCCTTCTTCTCGATGAGGTAATGGTGATCCGCGAAAGATGCGATCTGCGGCAAGTGAGTAATGCAGAGCACCTGGTTGTTGCGTGAGAGCGCTTTCAGCTTCTTCCCCACCGCCTCTGCCGCCCGACCGCCGATGCCTGTGTCAATTTCGTCAAAGACCAGCGTGCGCTGCACAGCAGATTTACTCTTTTTCCCTGTCTCGATCGTCGCCTTCAGAGCCAGCATCACTCGCGACAGCTCGCCGCCGGAGGCGATCTTCTCGATGGGCTTTAATGGCTCGCCCGGATTGGGAGAGATCATATATTCAACCGTGTCAAAGCCCGTCGCCGACCAGTTCCCTTCCTCGTCAGAACCGGCGACCACGATCTTGAACTGCGCCTTCATGGCCAGCTGATTGATTTCCGCTTCAACCACCTTCTGCAACTCCTTCGCAGATGAATAGCGCTTCTTGGAAAGTGCGTGCGCCCCGGCCAGGTACGCTGCTGCCGAGACGTCGAGCTGCTTCTTCAGCTCGCGCAAATGGTCCTCGCGATTCTCCAGTTCGTCCAGCTTGCGTGCGACTTCCTCCCCGTAGGCGATGACCTCATCTACAGTGCTGCCGTATTTGCGCCGCAAACGATCGATTAGCGCGAGCCGGTCTTCCACTTCCGCCAGCCGCTCCGGTGAAGCGTCGATCTCTTCCGCGTAATCGCGTGCGGTGGCGCTCACGTCTTCGATAGCCGCCCGTGCTCCCGCAAGAGCCGCCAGCGATTCCTGCCATTTCTCATCGAAGCGCGCCAATTCTTCAATCTGTTTTCGCGCCCCAGCCAAATTTTCGAGCACTGACGAGTCCGCCTCATACAGCAGCTCATACGCTGACTTGCTGGCAGCGTAGAGCTTTTCTGCATTCGCCAGTACACGTTTCTCAGTCTCGAGCTTCTGGTCCTCGCCAGCCTTCAAATTGGCCGACTCGATTTCCTTGTTCTGGAAGCTCCACAGATCGGCCATGCGCAGCCGGTCCTGCTCGTCGCGCTCGAACTCAGCGATTCGGTCTCGCACCGCAGCCCAGGCTGAGAACTTCTCTTCCAGCGTCTGGACATCGTTTCCTGCGTACGCGTCCAGCAACGCCAGCCGGGCTGGGCCATCGAAGGCGAGAATTGTCTCGTTCTGCGCATGGATTGACGCCAGTGCCGAAGCGAGCTGCCTCAGCAAACCGACGGTCGCTGGCTGGTTGTTCACAAAGACCCGTCCCTTACCGCCCGCCGCGATCTCGCGCTTCACGATCAGGTGACCGTCTTCTGGTTCAATCCCGTTTACTTCCAGTACTTTGCTTAACGCTCTCTCTTCTGCTTCGAACACGGCGCTCACCACGGCCTTGTCCGCACCATGACGGATCATCTCAGCGGACGACTTGTCGCCCAGCAGAAGTGACAGCGCGTCGATAAGGATGGATTTGCCTGCTCCCGTCTCACCTGTAAGCAGGTTCAGCCCGGGTGCGAACTCCACCGCCAGGCTGTCAATCACAGCGTAGTTTTCTACCCGAAGTTCAAGGAGCAAGCTTCAGCCCTCAGTGTTGCGTGAGCGAAGCATAACAGAAAAATGGGGCGCCGCAGCGCCCCGTGCAGGAGTCAGCGATGGCTAGGGAATCGTGTTGCCGCCGGTTTGCTTCACAAAGAAGGTGCGCGCTGCGCCGGAGGGGCTGGTGCCATTCTTGTCATCGGGATAAACGATCAGAAATTCACCGTTGGTCCCAATGTCTGTTCCAAAATATTCGGCCAGATTGCGGGTACCGCTGGCACAGGCAAGCCCCTGATTGCAGATTGGGCCTGCATGCATCACCGGCGTCGCCGCTGTCTGGGTAATAGTTGGAATCGCGGAGGTTGCGTTTCGGCTTTGTGCCACAAAAACCTGCCATTGCGCCGAGGGATCATTCGGATTCAAAGCCGAAGTGCCCCACCACGCGATGTCAACCGCTCCCGCACCGCCTCCACTGATCCAGGCGCCAATCGCAGTCTTGGTGCCCGTTCCGTTGTTCACCCGGACCGGCGATGTCCAGTTGGCGCCGCCGTTAGTTGAGGAGGTCAGGAAGACATTGGTTCCATTCGAGAACGTCACGTACACGTTGCTGGCGCGATCCACCGCTACGATCGGAAAGATATTGGCCAGGTTCGTGCCCGCCGGCGCGGCAAAAACCTGCTTCACCATCCAGTTCTTTCCGCCGTTGACTGACGCAGCGAGCCAGATAATATTGCCATGTTCGTCTACAAACACCGTGTACACGTTGCCGTTGTTCTGGTCGACGATGATGTTTCCCTGGTCGCCCGGTTGTACGCCCATTTCCGGC
Organism: Candidatus Angelobacter sp.; assembly: GCA_036258095.1. Taxonomy (GTDB): domain Bacteria; phylum Acidobacteriota; class Terriglobia; order Terriglobales; family Acidobacteriaceae; genus Angelobacter. The sequence goes on from DATAEJ010000175.1 coordinate 2,397, forward strand.
GTGGTCACCGGGGTGAGTTGCGGGAAAGTCAGGCCACTGTCAAAGGACTTGGCCACAAACAACGTGACCGTCCCGCTCAGATCAGCGCCAAGCTGCTTAGTTGTGAGATAGAGTTCATTGTTGCCGTGCGCAGCGATCCATTGCCGGTCAACTACGGGCAAGTCGCTTGAGACAGGATTGGAAATCCATGTGCTTCCGCCGTTGAATGACGTGCTCTGAGTTGCTGATCCCAGCCACAACGAACTGGCGTAGACCAGACCGGAAGGACTTACGGCGAGATCTTCGTCACCACCACCCAGGCCCACGCCATCCGCGCCAAGAGCTGCGCCGATTTGCAATCCATCCGGCTGTCCCATGTACTGGAAGCTCGCTCCTGAATCGGACGATCTCCAAACGTCTATTCCGCCCGGCACGCCCTGGATCGCAGCCACGTAGTAGTTGCCCAAAGCATCTCGTACGATTCGCGGCTCTACGTCCTGGTCAGAGCTGACGATATTGCCGGTGGCGTTTACGAAGTTCGTCGGCCGCGTCAGCTGCAGAGGCGAGCTAAAAGTCATGTTGCTCTTTTTGTATCGGGCCGTGCCAGTGGCCATGGCAGGCTCCGGAGCAACGGTTGCTGTCCCCGAGTACGTGGCATTCGCCACCGTGAAACCAACCACCTGCACGGTGTAGGTTCCCGAAGGAAGCGCGCCGCAATCGGCGTCTTCAAAATTCGTCTGCCCCTGGCCAGAGGAGCAGACCGTCGTACCCGACGCATCGTTCACGTTCAGGTCGAAATCGTTCGTGTTGCTGGCCCAGTCGATCCTCACGTGGACCGCGTAATTCGGGTTCGCTGTATAGAACGTAGCCGGGACGTTCACCGTGATAGTGAAGGTGTCGCAGGTCACGCTGCTGCACGCAGAGGGGTCAGCGGTGGCTCCCGTAAGCGGTCCTCCAGACCAGTTGAGGGAACTGGTTTGGCCCGCGGCGGGTGCATTTAGGGTTCCGGTAGACGGGGTGGCAGCAAACATCGGAGACACGACAATAAACAGGGCCAATAACGCTAGCCCGAAGAGTCGTTCAGTTTTCATCAGGATGTTCCTCCGCGAAGCGCGCAGCTTACATTAGTAGTGCTACTACTACAGAGCTTGGACGATGTATTCGGATGAAAGTTCGCCCTCGCCGGGTTGTTCAACATTCAAATGGATCGGGAATGCGTGAATCTGAAGAAAGCTGCGCGTTCGATGGGTAAACTGAACGCGATTAACTGCAGACGTGAGTTTCTGTTGAGAGTTACTCAGGGTTGCTGAACCAGCAGGCGTTTTACGAATAAGTCAAAGACCGCACGTACTTCTTCCGGCGAAGAGGGCGCAGGATGATTCAGGCGTCGCGCAAGTACCTGGTCGCGCAGCATGCTCTCAAACATCCCGATCAGGGCGGAAGCCAGCGCAGCGGGTGAAATCTTGTCCGTCAACGGTGATCCTGGCAGCATCTCGGCAATGATATGTTCCACCGTGGTGCTGAACCGCAGATACCCGCCAGTAACGAGAATATCCGCACCCGAACTTGCTCTCCTGATGCGCCGTCCTTCAAAGAGCATGAGCTCTTTTAGCGCTTGATCCTTCTCGAGCGCCTGCAACACGAGCTCGAATGTCATGCGCAGCTTGTCTGCCGGTGAGGGCAGCACCTGGATAGCCTGAGCGATGAAGTCCAAGCTGCGCCAACCTTCCTCGAAAATCGATTCCAGCAAGCCTTCCTTGCTTCCAAAGTGTTTCACCAGTTGCGATTCGCTGGTATTGGCCTGCCTCGCGATGGCGGCGGTGGAGGTATTTTCAAACCCGTGAATGGAAAACAGGATCTTGGCAGCCTGTAGCAGGCGGTCCCGGACTGGCACCGGTTTTTGCGCCGATTCTGGGGCAGAGCCTGCCATGGAGCGCACGTTACCAGAACGGCTGATTTGGAGTCAACGCTGCCGTGGCTCGATAGGGACGCTACTTCTACTCTGTGTTTGGAGACGCGCTACTACCGGTCGCAGACTTCGCGTGCTGCTCGACGACCTCGCGTGTCCTCCCCAATGCCCGATTCAACGAATTGCGCGGAATCGAGGTCACGAGCGGCTTCAACAACCATCCGAGCCCCGTGGGGATGTCACGTGTCAGTGAGAGAGCCTCGCACTGAATGTAGACTCCACCGTCCTTCTCGGCGAAACGCCAATACGTGTTGAGCCTCCAAAGATAGCCGCTGCCGTGTCCGGGCGGATACTCCTCGCCGTCAGGATGCGCGGCGTCTTTTACTTCAGCTATCCGCGTGCTGATCGAATCCGAATAAACTTCAGTGGGGCTTACCCTGCCCCAATGCACGTTGTACTCCGTGTTGAAAACCACCGTTGTGAATTTTTTTTGATAGAGCCGCAGGAAGATTTTGAAATCGTCTCCCTGGTGCGAAATAAGTTTTGAAGAAGTGACCTCCGGCTTGTACAGCTCGGCGCGATGGTCATAGTCCTGCACCAGCGGGATCGTCTGCTTAAGCGTAACTCCGGGAACAAACACCAGCGCAACCCAGTGATGAAGCAAGCCGTCAGGCACGTCAGAGGACACGCCCTCTGCCTTGGCTTCTCGTTTATCGATCAGTATTTCGCCATTCTTCAGGCGCTGGTACGAGTCCTGCTTTTTCTCGCCGCTGAGTTCGTCGATGTAAAAAAACGGACCGCCCGGCGCCAGCTCTTTCGCGAAGCGTTGTTCCGTCGCGGCGACATATTTGTCGAATGCAGCACTGGTCTTCGGTTTGAGGTCAGCTGCTGAGAGTCCAGCAGAAAGCAAGCAAAGCGCCAGAATTCCGGCTACGTGCCGGGAACGAATTGTCATCATGAATTGAAACCTGGGCTCCTGCTGGAGAGCCTGCCTTCCATTTGAACCCCGGACAGCGGATTTCGCAATTCTTGACGCGCTGGTGAAATAAGCTGAGAGCACTCGAAAGAACGCCCGAAGGCCTGCTTCTTGCAAGCGTGCATCTAAAGAAGTACGAGCGGGTGATGGAGCAGGTTTTTACCGTTTCCCTGTCTGACGGGTGACCGGAGCAGAACGGTGTCAGGTCGCGCGTACATCACCCAGCTTCATTTCCTTGGCGGCGGCTGCCCGCCTTTCTGGGCTGCGCGTTTGAGCTTGTTGTAATCCACCATGAAAACGCGCAATCCAAACTGCGGGGTGATTTTGGTGTACCCCGCCGTGAGCTGCTCCTGATAGTGGTCGAGATAAAAATCGAATGGGTCGCGAGGATCCGGGTCAATGAGCACCATGTCGGTGTCTTGCATGATGAGCTTGCCAAATTTCAAGCGGTTTCTGCGGTAAGCCATGTAGTTTTGCGCCGGGGCCTGCACCCATTTGTAACTGCCCGGTGAGCCAAACACCTGCACAATGTTGTTTCCTTCCAGCCGCACCTGAGTAACCTGCCCCGTGATGTGCGGTGGTGGTAATGCCTGCGAAGGATCGAAGATCAGGTCGTCTTTCTCTGCCCGGATCCCATTTACCCTTCCGGCTTTGATCAAGTCTGCGATTTCAATACCGAACAAATCCATGAAGCCCTTCACAGGTAAATGCAGGGCTTTTACTTTTTCGGCATGCATCCTGATCTTGCCGTCTTGTGTAGCGCTCAGCGAGCTCTCGGTTTCAAAGCTCACGTCGCCCTTGTTATGCAACTTCCCCTTGATTTGCAGACGCCCATTCACGATCTTTACAGAAGCGTTTTTGATCGGTGAATCCTTTCTTGCGAAGACATACTGATTAAGGACGTTAGCCATGTTGTCAGCGCTAATCGCCATCTCAGCAGCGACAACGTGGAGTGCGAAGGAATTCTTGTCGTCGAAGACCGGGAATTCACCTTTGGTTGGTAGCAGTTCACCACCCAAACGGCGTATCTGCACAGCAACGTTGTCGGCGTAATGATATGTGACGTTACGCATCTGAACCTGAACTGCATTCTTCGCAGCGTCGCTCTGCTGACACACTACAGGCAAGGCCAGCGCCGGTATGACGATAAACCACGCCCACCAGCGACTACAGTCCATATGAGATCCGTGCATGAATGAGTTGGAACCAGAAAAGCTGAACCGGGTGGTCTCTCCCTAACCGATATACTCAACCCATGAGCGCGCAGCAACCCCTTGCCGACGTCCCGTGGTTTGATATTGCAGATCCAAATTCTCCGGAACTGGAACGGGTCGCGCACCAGCTGAAATTCCACGAATTGCAGGTGGAGGACTGCCGCCATCGGCCGCAACGCGCCAAGACGGAGGAGCATGAAGGTTACATTTTTGTAATCGCCAAACATCTGCGTAACCACCATGAATTTTCGTTCGAGGACTACAACCTCTTCCTGAGCCGGCGTGAACTTGTCACTGTTCACGAGGGCCAGTCTGACGTTCTGGAGAAAATACGCCTTCAGGCCGACCAGGGCAAAGTTCGTGATGTTGGCCGCTTGTTTTACATGCATCTGGACCTGATTGTTGATGAATACAGCCCGGTGCTTGACCGCATTGCGGACGAAATTTCCGAGATTGAAGCTGTTGTTCTCGAATGTCCGGAACCTCCGGTGCTGGCGCGCATTTTTCGGTTGAAGCGAGATTTGATTGAGTTTCGGCGCGTGGCCGCCGGCATGCGGGAAGTGGTGAACTCATTGATGCGGCGCGAGGGCGGCCTTCTTTCAGACGAACTTGATCCCTACCTGCGCGACGTTTATGACCACCTGGTACGCACGACGGAGTTCATTGAGACGTATCGTGACCTGTTGAGTGGTTCGCTTGATATCTATTTATCCGCAGTCGCGAACAGAACGAATGAGGTTGTAAAAGTTCTCACGATCTGGGGGACGATTGCTCTGCCGCTGGTAATCATCACCGGATTCTTTGGCATGAACCTTCCGCTGCCATGGGAACATGCCGCACATGGAACACTCTTTGCAGGGCTGCTGATGGTGCTCTCCACGGCAGCCACACTTGCCTACTTCAAGCGCAAACGATGGTTTTGAGCCGCTTAACCCTGCATCGCACGTAAAATCGCGTCTGCTGACACATCGATATCGTGCTCGGTTGTTGACCAGTTACTCACAGAAACTCGCATCGCCGCCATGTTGTGCCACGTCGTTCCACCCAACCAGCACGTTCCATCCTGCTGGACCCTGAAAATGACCTCACGCGTGAGCTCATCCGACTTACCGAAGCGAACCAGCACCTGGTTCAGCACCACGTCGTTGAGTATCTCCACGTCTGGATGACGCCCGAGCAGTTCCGCCATCTGCCTCGCACGCGCGCAGCAGCGTTCGATCATCTCGCTTACGCCTTCTTGTCCCAGATGCTTGAGTGCCGCGTAAACCGTGAAGCCACGCCCACGGCGGGAAAACTCGGGCGTCCATTCGAAGGGATCACGTTCTTTATCGGACTGCACGAGATAAGCAGCAGTAACCGTCATGGCCGAGCGGTGTGCTTCCGGATGAGCGCACATAACCAACCCGCTGTCATAAGGAACATTAAGCCATTTGTGTGCGTCCGTGGCCCAGGAGTCTGCCGCCTCTGCTCCGGCCAGCAGGTGCTTGAGTTCGTCGCTCACGCCAGCCCACAATCCAAACGCCCCATCCACGTGCACCCACGCATTCTTCTCTTTGGCTGCGGCAGTGATCTCCAGCAACGGATCAAATGATCCGGTATTTACGTTGCCCGCCTGCGCACAAACAATCGTTGGTCCGCTGCACTGGGCCAGGGTCTTTCGCAATTCGGCAGCAATCATTCTTCCCTGCGCATCAGCAGGGACACGTTTCACCGAGCGAGTTCCCAGGCCAAGCATGCGCATCGCTGTCAATACCGTGACATGCACTTCGTCGCCGACTATCAAATTGATAGGCGGAGCGCCGTTGAGACCATCCAGTTCCACATCCCAGCCAGTTTGGCGAAGGACATGATGACGCGCAGCTGCCAGGCCCGTGAAATTTGCCATTCCGCAGCCTGTAACGAAACCTACGCTCGCGTTTCGTGGCAGTTGCAGTAACTCAAGCAGCCAGCTCGCAGCAACTTCTTCGACTACGGACGCAGCCGGCGAAGTGGCATATAGTCCCGAGTTCTGGTCCCATGCCGAAGTCAGCCAGTCAGCGGCGGTCGTGACTGGCATGCTCCCACCAATCACGAAACCGAAATAGCGCGGCCCGGTGTGCGCCACTAAGCCGCGGTCGGCAGCGGCTGCCAATTCCGAAATGACCGACGCAGCCGCAGTCCCTTTCTGCGGCATTGGTCTGCCGAGGCCGAACGCCTTGCGCAACTCTTCTGGAGTAACGTGCGGAAATACGGGCCGCTGGTCGCGATGCGAATAATACTCCGCCGCAATCTCAAGCGCCTGTTGCAGCAGGGTGGATGTTTCGGAGACTTTGGGGCTGGTTTGAGCGAGTGACATATCTCGTTTCTCTCTGGTAATTGATTCGACAAGCGTTCAACCGGACACAAAGACTTTGCGCCTGACCGGTTGGTTGAGCACTCCGCTGATTGCTCTTGAAGTCTTAAACGCTGATTCCCAGGCGCTCAAACCATTCTTTTTCCCCGCCCGGCTGCGGCATGAGCTGGCCAGCTTCCATCCAGTGCTCAGAGTTCACGTCTGTGATAGTAACCACTATTTCTCGTTCACTCTGCCCTGTGATGCGCGACCAGCCGCTCGAAATCGCGAGCATGAGCTGCCGCTTCTGCTCGTCGCTTCGACCCGCCCGGATCAATGCGTTCACGATCGAGAATCCGCTGGGCTCACAGGCCGTAAACCAGTCGCCGGATGCGAACTCACTGAACAGAACATGAACAAAATGCCCTGGTGCGCCAGTCAATTCGCAGTGCACCCGTGTGATCTCGCGTGCCAGTTCCGCTTTCATTTCCCTGGCGAATCTATCTTTCTGAATGAGGCAACGATATTGCGGCATTGGAAACCCCGCGAAGAACTCAGGCCGACTGCTCAATCAACACTTATTGTACGGATTGGGAAACACACGTACTCCTCAGTCGATGAACGGCACCCGCAACTTCCGCAACAGCATCCTCATCTCCGGCGTAAACTCGTCGACCAGGTTACTGGTGGCCAGCCCCACAAGTCCCCAGCCGGTGCGCTTCATCCCATTTGTCATGTCGCTGTAATGGTGTGGAAGATAAATGTTACCTATAAAGCCGCCTGCAAAAGCGCCGGCTACGTTCGCGACAGCCAATCGGGGCTGCCCGAGATCGGATCGGTCCACCAGCACAGACTTCAGAGCGTGCTTCACCCTTTTCTCAGTTTGCATGCTCGGCGATGGAAAGTAACGAGCGTCCTCATGCAGCAAGGTTGACGTTGCGAATTTCCCCATCTGAACTGCGCCCCAGCTGGCAAGGAAGTCGCCGTAGTTCCGTGCGAAACCTTCAAGTCCACTGCTCCACTCCGGCGGATAATGCCGTGGAGGATTGGCCATGGTCAGGCCTGTGTAGAAAGCACCAGCGAAATATATGCCTGGACGAAGCGCCTGCTGTGTGTAGTAGCGAAACTTCTGGCGCGTGGTCTGCGCAACCGGCGGAAAAACCCTGTCGAGCGTGGATGTGGCTGGCAGTACCTGGATTACCGGCCGCCTGGGTTCCGGCGCGCTCGGCAGATCAGGACGATTCTGTTGCGTGCCCTGCGCCCACAGCGAAGACAGGCAAAGCAGCACACAAACAGCCGGCAAATAAAATTTCAGAGATGCCATCGCAGCGGTCGGTTGATTTGTGAGATTAGAAGCAGAAACAGTTCCCGCAGATTTCCGCCACAATCCTGCAAATATTGTCTCCTAATGCCGCAATCGAGAGTTGCAGCAGTGCTTTGTCCTATTGAACAGCATCGGCTCGTCTTGGCAGACATGCACCGAAGGTCCAATGCCGGTGCGTGTATCAATCCCGGTTCTGAACACAGGAAATTCGCGCTTGCCCGTGCAGCACATATCGTGTCACGATGAATATAAAAGCAGAGCTGCGGGAGAGGAGCCCTTAATCCACGCGTAACCCTGTTGAATCAAACGATTCACCCGTTTGACGCGAGCTTTCCCGGATGTTACGGTCAAAGCATAACTGCTAGAGGGACTTGGATTTGCAATGATTCTAACAAGTCAGATCGGCTTCTTTGTGGGCGGAGAGATCCTGAACATGATCCGCCAGACCGGACTGGTGGCACAAACCGTACTGGTGATTCTATTCATCTTCAGTGTGCTCTCCTGGTCCATCATTCTGTCCAAATGGGCACACCTGCGGCGCGCGCGCGAGCAGAGCGGCCGCTTCCTGCGGGCATTCCGCAAGGCGCACCGGCTGCAGGACATCGCCGCGGTCTCTGACCAGTTTCGTCCCAGCCCGCTTGTGCCGGTCTTTGATAGCTCCTATGACGAGTACCGTCGACAGGGAGAGACCAACGTAGTCGCAGTACAGCGTGCCGCGCAGATCGCCTCTTCCGAAGAGATGTCGCGCCTGGAACGCAAACTGCCGCTGCTGGCCACAACCGGCGCCGTCACTCCGTTCATCGGACTCTTTGGAACGGTTTGGGGAATCATTGACGCGTTTCACGGTCTGGGCGACGCCGGAGCCGCAACGCTCCGCGCTGTTGCGCCTGGAATTTCCGAAGCCCTGATTACGACTGCCGCGGGCCTGTTCGCCGCCATCCCTGCAGTCATCGCGTACAACGGATTCACGCATTCACTGCGCGAGTTCGGCGCCCGCATGGATGACTTTACTCTGGAGATCCTCAACTTCATTGAGCGCACCACGGGGATCCCGACAGGGGTGCGGTAATGGGTGCCTCGCTCGGGAACGGCAACAGTCGCACACGGCCCACACTTTCTGAAATCAATATCACACCCTTCGTCGACGTGGTGCTGGTGCTGCTCATTATCTTCATGGTGACCGCACCAGTCCTTCAGTCCGGGATTGAAGTGAATGTCCCGAAAACGAAACTGGTGAAGGTGATTTCCGAAGAGAGGCTGGTGATCAGCATCACCAAAGGACAGGAAGTCTACCTGGGTGATGACCATGTAAAGCTTGATGAACTCGGCCCGATGCTGCGGCAAAAGATTCGAGACCCGCGTGGTCAGGCAGTCTATGTGCGCGCCGACCAGGACGTTGCATTCGGCGCATTCGCCACCGTGATGAGCACGGTGAAAGCAGCCGGCATCACCAATGTAAGTATCGTTACCGAACCCATGCAGGTGAGCAAGAACAAGTAGAAGATATGGCTTACGTGCGCGCCAACCTGTTCTATGAACGGGAGCAGTGGAAGCGTCCGCTGATGCTCTCAGTGGGATTCCATTTGCTGCTGGTAGCCACCATTTTGATTATCGGTTTTCTCGCCCAACCGCGTTCCTCCGTGAACTGGGGCATCAATACCGGTGACGCGGTGAACGCCACGCTTGTGAGCGCATCTGCCCTGCCGATCCCGCACACAGAAGAGTCGAACAACATCGTGGCGAATGAATCGAAAGGCGTCACGCAAACCCAGCCACAGCAGAAGCCGGTTGAAACGGATGATGGCGTTTCCATTCCCACCAAGATCAAGCCGGCGCCGCCGAAGCCAAACAAAGTTGTGGCCACGAATGTGCGCCCTCCGCGTCCAGTGCCCACACCGGAAGATACTGCGGTGCCCTACGGCGAAGGCGGTCCGGTGAGTGGACCCTATGGAACCTTCAGCGCACCAAACACACAAGGCGGCTTCAGCTTCCAGAACGCGGATTTCGGCACCCGATTTGCCTATTATGTGCGCGCTGTGAACCAGACCGTTTCGCGCAATTGGTTCAAACCCGACGTGGCTAACGCCCACAGGGTTTACATCCTGTTTGACATCATGAAGGACGGCTCGCCGACGAACGTTCGTGTGGAGCAGTCCAGCGGTGTGCCTTCGCTCGATCAGCTTGCGATGCGCGCGGTGCAGCGCAGCGAGTTTGGAGCTCTGCCGCAAGAGTATTCCGGCAACAAAGTTTCCGTGGAATTCTGGTTCGACTACCAAAAGTAAGCAGAATTGGAGAAATATTGATCAAAACCAGGACAGCACTCGCTCTCTTTTTATTCGTAGCTCTGTTTTCCCTTTCGCAACTTGCAGCCCAGGACTGGATCCGCACCGGCACCAACCGGGGAGCGCCGATCCGGGTGGCCGTACCTGACTTCAAGCAGTCCACTGCGGATCCGGCGAACCAGCCCATGCTGACCACGTTCAACGACACGCTGTGGAACGATCTGGACAACGCCGGCATTTTCGAGATGGTGGCCAAGAGCTTCTATCCGGCTGGATCGTTTGGAGCGCCGGCTGACTTGAAACTTGACGCCTGGGGTAATCCTCCGCCAAATGCCGCCATGGTGGCTTTCGGCAACCTTGGCGCCAGCGGCGGCAAGCTGGAGGTTCAGGGCTGGCTTTACGACGTGAAAAATCCCACGTCCCCGCAGGTACTCGGCAAGCAGTATCGCGAAGACGCTACGGTGGACAACGCGCGCGTCATCGCGCACCGCTTCGCCAATGAGATCATCACGCGGCTGGGCGGCGTGCCAGGAGCCACCGAGAGCAAGATCTACTTCATCAGCAACCGCACCGGAAACAAGGAAGTCTGGTCCATGGATTACGACGGCGGCAGCCAGAAGCAGGTCACGAAGCTCGGCGGTATCGCGCTCTCGCCGCGCATCTCGCCGGATAATTCCCGGCTGGCCTTCAGCGGCCTGAGAGACTCCTGGCAGATCATGATGTACTCGTTCGACGTTGACCGTTTGGTGAGCTTTCCGCGGCATCCGGGTGGGAATTACTCTCCCGCATGGTCATCCGACGGGACTAAAATAGCGTTTTCCTCATCCATGGGCACAGGGGCTTCCGAGATTTACATCGCGGATGCATCAGGCGCCGGGGCCAGGCGGCTGACCAACGGCAGGACGGACGTGTCGCCGGTTTTCAATCCCCGCACCAACGGACAGATTGCGTTTGTGAGTGGCCGTACCGGCCTTCCGCAGATCTACATCATGGATGCGGACGGCAGCAACGTGCAGCGCATTACCGATCAGGGCTATGCCGTTTCCCCCTCATGGTCGCCCAATGGCTTGTTGCTGGCTTTCGCCTGGGTTCGTAATTACGGGCCGGGCGTGCTTGGTGGAGCGGATATTTACATCATGGACATCGCCTCGAAACAGATTGTGCAGTTGACTCACGATGGCGGCCGCAATGATTTCCCTTCCTGGTCACCGGACGGGCGTCATATAGTCTTTCAATCCAATCGCAGTGGTACTGAACAAATCTGGAGCGTGCTGGCCGACGGTACGCACCTGCAACAACTGACGCGGACTGGGCGCAATTCCCAGCCCAACTGGAGTTATCGCTAAATCATTTTGTTTGAACTGACAGCCCGGGACAGGGCCGCAGTCTGAAATCGGGAGGACATAGGTGAACTACAGCAAAAAGCACATGATTCTGGCCGGAGTGATGTTTACGCTCCTGGTTCTGGCGGTCGGTTGCGGCAAGAAGAAGCCGCCGCCACCACCGCCGCCGCCGCCGAAACCCGTAACCGCCACGCTTTCCGCGAATCCAACATCGATTCAGGCAGGCCAGTCTTCCACGCTGACCTGGAGCACGGAAAACGCTGATGATGTCACGCTCGACGGTCAGAAGGTAAACGCCAGCGGCACACAAGCCGTTTCGCCGACCCAGACCACCACGTATCACCTGGTCGCGAAAGGTGCCTCTGGAACGCAGGAAGGCACGGCACAGGTCACGGTAACGCAACCGCCTCCGCCGCCTCCGCCGCCGACCCCAACGCCAACGCCGCAGGTTTCGGATGACCAGTTGTTTGCGCAGGCCGCGCAGGACATCTACTTCGATTTCGACAAATCTGACCTCCGTCCGGAAGCGCATCAGACCCTGGCCCAGATCGCTCAGGCCATGAAAGCGCACCCGAACTGGAAAGTTCAGATCGAAGGCAACACCGATGAGCGTGGCTCCACCGAGTACAACCTGGCGCTCGGTGAGCGGCGTGCTGATGCGGCTCGGCAGGAACTGCTGCGCAATGGCGTGAGCGGTGACGCGCTGAAGACCATCAGCTATGGCAAGGAAAAGCCGGTCTGCACGGAGTCCAACGAAAACTGTTGGCAGAAGAACCGTCGCGACCACTTCACCCTGCTTCACTAACCAATCGCCGGACGGGTAAGCCATGCCCGTCCGGCAGTTACTCCCTCGATGCGCGCCCTCCGTCATGATTTAAAATTGTTGCAGACCAGCCATTCTGCATCTAAAGAGTGAAATGCCTATGAAGAAATACAGTCTCTCCCTGCTAGCCACATTTGTGCTTGCCGCCTGCACCCTCCAGCCCGCTCACGCCGCGGACACGAAGTCGCAGCTGATTCAGATACAGACCCAGCTGCAGCTCATGCAGGACAACATGGCGAAAATGCAGCAGTCGTTTGACGAGCGCATGGGCGTGATGAGAGAGATGATCACTCAGCAGACTGACAACGTGAACAAAATGGGCACGGCCGTCCAGAACCTGCAGAAGTCGCTCGGTGCGCAAACAACCGACGCAGCGGGCAAGGTGGACCAGATCTCAGGCCAGGTTCAGGCGCTTCACGACGCGGTGGACGAACTGAAAGCGCGCCTCGCCCAGGTCAGCAAGCAGCTGAATGATATCCAGGCCGCACAGCAGAACATTCCTCAGGTCGCTCCTGGCGCCGGCGCACCGAGCGGTCCAGGCGCAGCGGCCAATAAGGTTCCGCAGGCGCCTCCGGCAGAGGAGCTCTACAACGATGCTTTGCGCGATTTCAACGCCGGAAAGAATGACCTGGCTTCCCAGGAGTTCTCACAATACGTTCAGGTCTACGGCAATACGGACTTGGCTGGAAACGCGCAGTTCTATCTTGGAGAAATTCAGTACCGTCAGGGAAATCTGGCGGGGGCAGTACAGTCTTACAACAAAGTTCTGGACCAGTATCCCGGCGGCAACAAGGGCGCGGCGGCCCAGCTAAAGAAAGGTTATGCGCTGCTCGATTTGGGCCAGCGCGATCAGGGAGTGCAGGAATTGCGCAGCCTGATCTCCCGGTATCCGAAGAGTCCTGAAGCTGCTCAAGCCAAGGATCGTCTGAGCCGCTTGGGTGCCGCGGGTGCGGCCACCAAGCGGCCGGCCCGACCCTCGCCCAGCCACAAGCAGTAGTTCACGGTTTGACCTTTACGTTCGCTTCCAGCTTCCGCAAACAGTACCTGATCTCCTGCGCAGCCTCGATCACGCGCATTCCCTCCTGAACCATCAGCTTGCAGGACAGGGCCGTTCTCAGCGGCGTTCCCGGCCCGAGATCAAATGTTACCCGACAGTATTGGCATTCTTCGTTCCAGCAGAAGCGTCCGTAGGAGACGTCCTCCGGCGCAAGATACTGCATGGCCCGTAGCAACATGTTGCCTTCAGGGACCTGAAACTGCTTTTCGCCGATCGTGATGTTGACCAGCTTCTCGTAGGGCCGGTACAGATGGCCGGTGTTCGACATACTTTTCAGATTCTATCGAACCCGCAGATCGCGTCCATGGTTATGCGACCACAACTTCTTGTCGTTAGCGATGAAGACGGCTGCGCAGTCGCGCAGCCGTCACTTTCCCCTTAAGCAGTGAAGGAGAGCTGCTCTGGACTCCCTTCACCCTTCCCAGCGCTCGAAGTGAGGACTCTCAGGAACGCCCATTTAGCTGATCAGACCCCGCAGCCACAAATAAGTTTCGCTGGCTCCAGCGAAACATCACGCGGCTAGAGGATCGTCCTTCTCCTGGTTTTGGTTCTCTTTCTGACGTTCACCGGGGTCCTGGTCGTTCAAGTCGGCTTCCATCTCCGGCTCGCCTGGGTCAGGATCGATGCCTCGCTCCGGATTGTTGCGATTCTCTTCCTTCTTGTCTTCTTTCTTCTGCTCTTGATCGACTGGTCGTTTCATGCTTCCCCCTTTTATTTCCGATAGACGGCTTTTGCTTAGCGGGAGATGTATTACGGGAGATGTATTAAAGCTGCGAAGGCTCGCAGCAAAAAAAATCCCCGGGCACGACCCGAGGATTCATTCCAGAAAAACAGAAGTTTACTGCAATTCAGCCATGCATTCGTCGAGCACCGACTTAGGCGGCCGGACCATGCTCTCCGGCAGTTGCCCAAGCGGCTGGTCAGCGACGTTCAACAAATCAATAAAGCTCGGCGCCTTTGTATTCACGTAAAGCACGCCCGTAAGTACTTCGCCGGAAGCGTGCGACTCCGCCATGGTCTTCAGTGCGTTCACCTTGTCCGTGGCATCGTAATCACGATCAAGTTTCCGCAGACGCAGCGAAGAGCCGTCATGCATGGCCACGGTAGCTGTGGTGCCCGGATCGTAATCTATGTCAATGCTCTCAAAGCTGGGCACGAACCCGACTTCCTGGACAGGCTCGTCGTGGTCTTTCAGGTATTTGTAGGACTTGGTTGATCCTTCGTGATCATTGAATGTCACACACGGTGAGATCACGTCGATCATGACGGTTCCCTTGTGCGCGATGGCAGCCTTCAGCAGCGTAAGCAGCTGCCTTTTGTCGCCCGAGAATGATCTCGCCACAAACGTCGCGCCCAGTTGAATGGCAAGGGCGCACGTATCGATCGGCGGCAGATCGTTGATGACCCCGGTCTTGAGTTTTGACCCCAGGTCCGCGGTGGCCGAGAACTGCCCTTTCGTCAGACCATAGACGCCGTTGTCTTCAATGATGTAAATCAGCGGCAGGTTGCGCCGCATCAGGTGGACAAACTGCCCCACACCGATCGACGCAGTGTCGCCGTCGCCGGAGACCCCAAGCAGCATCACTTTGTGGTTCGCCAGTGCCACGCCGGTGGCCACTGAAGGCATGCGGCCGTGCACCGCGTTGAAACCATGTGCGCGGTTCACAAAATACGCCGGGCTCTTCGACGAGCACCCGATTCCGCTGAGCTTCACCAGTTGCTCCGGCTGGACGCCCATCTCAAACGCCGCGTCAATGATGCGCTCCGAAATGGCGTTGTGGCCGCAGCCGGCACACAGTGTGCTCTTACCGCCGCGATAATCGAGTACCGTCAGTCCGGCGACATTGGTCTTGGGCGCCGGCGTTGCGGGCGTGCTGGGTGTGGCCGACATTATTTGCCCTCCTGCGAGATGATTTCGTCTGTTACTGACCGCGCGTCAATCGGCAGTCCGTTGAAGTGCAGCACGCGACGAAGCTTGGTCACCTGCTCGGGCGAAACATCCAGCTTCAGCAGCTCGTGCATCTGGCCATCACGGTTCTGCTCCACCACATAAACCCGGTCATGGTTCCTGATGAACTCGTGCACTTCCGGCCCGAATGGATAAGCACGCAGCCGGAGATAATCGATCCTTACTCCGTAGTCATGCGCAAGCTGATCGCTCGATTCGCTCACCGCCCAGTGCGAAGTGCCGTAGGCAATCACGCCAACCCTGGATTTGTTGTCGATTTCAAGCACTGCCGGAGGCACAGCCTTGCGCGCGGTTTCGAATTTCTTCGCAAGCCGCTCCATGTTGTGGACATAATCGTCAGCACGCTCGCTGTACTGCGCCTTTTCGTTGTGACCACTGCCACGGGTGAAGTATGCGGCGGCTGGATGGTTCGTGCCCGGCAAAGTCCGGTAAGGAATGCCGTCTCCATCAACATCTTTGTAGCGCGCAAACCCACCCAGGCGCTGCAGGTCTTCCGCGCTCAGAACCTTGCCGCGATTGATCGGCTTTTCGGGATATGGGAACGTGTCGCTCGCCCAGTTGTTCATGCCCAGGTCAAGGTCTGACATGACAAAGACCGGAGTCTGGAATTTTTCCGCCAGGTCGAATGCCTCAATCGCCATGGTGAAGCATTCCTTCACCGAACTCGGCAGCAGCATGATGTGCTTGGTATCGCCGTGGGAAAGGAACGCGCACGCCAGGATGTCGCCCTGCGCTGTACGTGTCGGAAGGCCGGTAGACGGGCCGACACGCTGGACATCGAAGATCACGCCAGGAAGTTCAGCGTAGTAACCCAATCCAACGAATTCACCCATGAGCGAAATGCCCGGGCCGGAAGTCGAGGTCATCGAACGAGCGCCGGCCCAGCCCGCACCCAGCACCATGCCGATGGCAGCCAGCTCGTCTTCCGCCTGAACTACGGCGAATGTCGCCTTCCCGTCAGGACCAATGCGGTATTCCTTCAGGTATTCGGTGAGTGACTCAATCAGCGACGTGGAAGGTGTGATCGGGTACCAGGTCACCACCGTCACGCCGGCAAACATGCAGCCCATGGCGGCAGCCGCATTGCCGTCGATGATGATCTTTCCCTGGTTCTCGTTCATTGCCTCGATGAAGTATGGATCCTGCTTGGTGAAGGTGGCCCTGGCGTAATCAAAGCCGGCGCGCACTGCCGCGATGTTCAGTTCGGCAGCCTTCTTCTTTTTTCCAAACTGCTTCGTTACCGCTTTCTCCGTTTCATTCAGGTCGATGCTCAGGATCCAGTCCACAACTCCGACGTAGATCATGTTCTTGACCAGCTTGCGCAGCTTGGCTTCCGGACAAACCGGCCCCACAAGCTTGTCGTACGGCACCGGATAAAAGGTCACGTCCTGGCGGAGCCCCCTGAGGTTGAGCGGCTCGTCATAGACACACACGGCGCCCGGCAACAGGTGCATCACGTCTTCCTGCGCGGTCTCAGGATTCATCGCCACCAGGAAATCGATCTCCTTCTTTCGCGCGATATAGCCGTGTTTGCAAGCGCGGATCGTGTACCAGGTCGGCAATCCGGCAATGTTCGAGGGAAAAAGGTTCTTGCCCGAGACCGGTACGCCCATCTGGAAAATGCTGCGCAGCAGCACGGAGTTCGCCGACTGCGAACCCGAACCGTTGACCGTGGCTACCTGGATGCTGAAATCGTTGACGTTGCGGCCGCTCGAAGAAGATTGCGCCGCCCGCTCCTGAATGCCGACATCAATCGTTGCCATTGATTCTTCCTGAAAGGAATGAAGTAAACGAAAAATTACTTTTCCCAGAATCTCTTAACTACAGATTATAAGACAGTGATATGCGTCACAGCCGCGCTGACCGGAGCGGTCCTTTGTCGGGGTTAAGGCCTCCAAACTCTGCAATTTGCGTACGCCGAGGCAAGTTCTTCCCCGTTGCCTTCACGCCGTCCGTCAGCAAGGACTCACTGCCTCCGCCCGGGGAAAAGCTCTTGTCTCGATCTCCGTGTCCTCAGCCCTGATAAGGCTTCTTGGAAAGGTGCGCTTGCAACGGTTCGGAGCTGCCAGGGACGGGGGGATCAGCGATGTCGGCGATGCGCTACAGGGGTGGACGCTGCTCGCGCTCTTTCACCAACAGGGCCGAAGGCCCGTCAACAAGTTAGCCCACCTCCGGAGCACGCCGGAGCGCAGCGACGGTTAGCGGAGGGATGGGTAAACGTGAATAAGAGAAACCGAGCCCCGGCAGCGGCGACACACATTCCTGAAATTCATCCTCCGAAGCCCTTTGAGGGTTCGTGCGGGACGCTATCCACTGACAAGTCTCGTGAACGGCTGTTACTTCCAGGTAAACCTTAGAGGGGGTGCCCCCTATTTTTTTGCTGTTTTGTTGCAAACAAAGAGAGTTGCCCGATTTCGACCCTTGGGTCACGCCGGGATTTTCACTGGGTCACGCCGCAGATGGCTTGGGTCACCCAAGGTTTTGCTTGCGTCACCCAAGCGTCAGAACCGCCCCGCCCAAAACGCTCATGTTTACCACATCGCTAACAGCTCCGAAGGTGAGCCAAAGGCCAATGGCTAACGGCCAAAGGAAAATACTCCAAACTAGCAGCTGATTTTCAAAGATCTTCACCAAGTACCAAATACCAACTACCAATCCTCGGCAATTCGCCTGAGCAAATCACGCTAGGCTACCATCTTTTCTCTCCCCGAAGCAAGAGCGAAATAAACCAGCGTCGGAGTGACCCTATTCCAGCCGAATTTTCGACGGCTGCCCATTTACAGACCGTAGAGACGCGGCATGCCGCGCCTCACATCTCGTTTTCTGAGCCTGTGCGCGGGATGAACAGGCCCCAGAAGCAACATTAAGAATTTCAACAATCCCAAACTAAGGACCGCTGCGTAAGTCTCTGGATTACAAATACTTGAGTCTTCAAGCATTAGAACTTTTAATGTTTTTCCAATCGCACTTTAATTTCGCGCATTGGATTTCACTCACAAACTTGTTCTATCGGCTTCACCGCACGTGTCTCACTTCACGTTGCGACATTCCGGCCTCAAGCGAAGGCTGCGAAGTTCGCAACACAAATCTAAGGGCCCCGGTGGATCAGTGAATTTCTGCACGACTTGATCTCCGTCCCCCTTTTACTCGGAGAGACATCCATGAAGCCTTACCCTGTTCGACTTCTGCTCTTAGTGTTTGCTCTTTTGCTTGCAGTGGCGCGTCCCGCCGCCGCCGCCGGACCTGCAGCGCCTTCCTTGCTTTCGCCTGCATCTGGTGCTTCCGTCCCTGAACCGCTTACCATTTCCTGGTCCGCCGTAAGCGACCCCAGCGGCATTGCCGCCTACAACTGGCAGGTCAGCACATCCAGCACCTTCGGCACAGTCATTCTTCAGAATTCAACCAACGGCCAGACGCAGGATACGGTCAGCGGACTTGCCAACGGCCAGTACTTCTGGCGCGTACAGGCCGTTAACGGACAGTTCGTGCAGGGCGCATGGTCAGCCGCGCGCAGTTTTACGATATCCGGCACTTCAGGCGGCCCCGCCGCCCCCGCGCTCGATCAGACGAAGGGCTACACCACTTTTCACCCGCTTGAGGTGATCACGTTTACGTGGTCGGCAGCGCAGGGTGCGACGAAGTACCTGCTCCAGTACGCCACCGATCCAAGCTTCCCGGTCGCAACCCGCGGACAGTTTGACAACATCCCTGATCCCACCATGTCATTCGCGATCGGCAATGAAGGCGCTTACTACGCTCGTGTCTTCTCCGTGGACGCCAATGGCGTCCTGAGCGCGCCGTCCAACACCATCCAGTTCTCCGTCTTTTACAAGAATCCCCTGCCGGCGCCGCCCACGATCATTTCTCCCGTCGGTGCCGGAACCATCACGCTGCCCGTCACCATGAACTGGAACCATGTTCCGAACCCGCAGCCCAGCGGCTATGAAATCCAGATCGCCAAAGATTCCGGCTTCAGCAACATCGAAATCGATTCTCCGCAGCTGAACGGTCCGAGCCGCACCGAACTTTCACTCACGCCGGGAATCAAATACTGGCGAGTACGTTCGGCTCAGGGCGACTCATCCGCCACAACGGCGGCCCTCACCGGCTGGTCTTCCGCAGGCTCGTTCACCGTGAGCCAGGCTCCTGCTTCGCCGGTCTCGCTCACGCCCACCAGCAATCCGGTTTACAGCGGCAACAGCACTGCGATTGCCATCCAGCTTTCAGCAGCCGCCGGCCCCAGCGGAGCCATCATTAACCTCACAAGTTCCAACCAGGCGGCTGCACCGGTTCCTGCCAGCGTGACCATGCCTGCAAACACCGCATGGATGCAGTTCCAGATCCAGGCAGGCCAGGTGACCGCCGACACCCCGGTGACGATCACTGCTTCGCTCAACTCCGGCAACGCCTCGGTTCAACTCAACATTCTGCCTCCGACGCTGAAATCGCTGACCATGAATCCTTCGAGCATCAGCGGTGGAGCGACCGCTACCGGCTTCGCCACGCTGAATGGTCTGGCTCCTGCGGGCGGCGCTGCTATCAACTTCAGCAGCGACAACCCGGCAGCAATGGCTCCGGCGGTTGCAACGGTTCCGGCCGGCGGCAATTCCGTGTCGGTTCAAATCCCAACCAATGGCGTGTCAGCGAACACGCTGGCAAACATCACGGCCAGCTATAACGGCGTGAATGCGCAGTCGTCACTCACCATCACGCCCCAGGGACAGCCCGCGACATTTACCCTGATCCCGGCTTCTGTAACCGGTGGCGGCGGCTCAGTGGGACGCGTAACCATCGCGGCGGCGGTGAGCTTTGACCAGACCTTCCAGCTCTCCAACAGCAACCCGGGCGCGGTCTCAATGCCGAACTCGGTTACCGTTCCAGCAGGCTCAATCCAGGCTGGGTTCAACATCAACACCTCAGTGGTCAGCACTGCGACTTCGGCCGTGATCTCGGTAACCGGAGGCGGAGTCACCAAATCGGCAACGTTAAGCGTTGCTCCATCGAGTACGGCGCCCGCAAGCCAGCCCGTGACCGTAACGCTCAGCGTGAGCGGACGCAGCGGTGAGCGCGTCACCTCAACTCCAGCAGGATTGAGCGTTGCCGTCGGCAGCACCGGCTCCGCGCAGTTCGGCAGCGGAACATCAATCACCCTTACCGTCTCCAATGGACGCGACGCCATCTGGTCCGGCGCCTGCTCAAGCGGCGGCGGCAAAGCAAAGAGCTGTACCTTCAAACCCACGACCAACTCAACCGTAAGCGCGAACGTGCAGTAGAAATCACCAGGCTGTAATTCAGACCCGGGCTCTCGAAATGGGAGCCCGATTTTTCGTTTCCACTCTGTAGCACAGGCGCCTCGCCTGTGCAGCAAGGCCTGTACCGCAAGAATGCTAATGTACCGCCGCAAAACTACCGCACATTGAAAAAGACGGCGGTTCGTACTTCATCACGTTGCGTTACATGAGTGAAGCAGGCCGGTTCGGGGCTGTTGATTGATTGCTCGGAACCGACTTCTCTCTTGCAGGTTGAATGCAGTTCTTCTTCACTCTTTTACCCGATTGGGGCATTTGTGAGACAGCTTCGAGATACCTCATTTGAAACCACTTGCGGCTTCACAATAACTGGCATAGCTTGGCGCAACTGCGGACCTCCAGGCCGGCATCCTAACCCAGCAATCCGAACGAAGGAGAAAGGTTTCAAGAATGAAGACAGTCACAAGGCTCCTAGCAGTGCTGGTTCTGTGCGGCGCGTGGGCAATTGCGCAGAGCGGCAGCGGTTCAACAGGTTCATCCGGCCAGACCGGTTCAAGTCCCTCAAGCAGCTCGGGCTCAACCGATCAAACATCACCCAGCAGTTCCGGCTCACAGTCCACAACTCCCAGCAGTTCCGATCAAACCACCTCGCCCAGCAGTACATCACCGAGCAGCACTTCACCAGGCAGCTCTGATCAAACTTCTCCAAGCACCCAGACGCCTCCCAGCAGCACGTCACCAGGCAGTTCGGATCAAAGCTCACCAAGCAGCACGTCGCCGAGCACCACATCACCGAGCAGCACTTCACCAGGCAGCTCCGATCAAACTTCTCCAAGCAGCCAGACGCCTCCCAGCAGCACGTCGCCGAGCGGCCAGACTTCACCCAGCACCAATCCGCCGAGTGGCAGCGCATCACCGAGTGGCACCGACCAGAGCTCTCCCAGTGGCACCAGTTCGCCGAGCCCCGGCAACACCGGAGGACAATCGCAATCCAAGGGCGGCGGTCTGCTGGCCCTCACCACCTTCCTGGGAATGGCCGGCGCATGGCACGCGCGACGTCGCAACCGGAAGTAGGTAATTGCCGGACCTTCTAACACAACCAACGACCACGGCCACCGCACAAGCGAAACCTCGCCGATTCCGGCGGGAGCTCATCATCCGCTTGCTGCTGGTGGCCGCGGCTGTTGGCTTCTGTTACCTGTTCAAGTGGCCATGGCTCCGCTATCTCACCTCGGAATTCAACATTCGTATCGATGCCCTCGCCGGCATGCACCAGATCCGGATCTCCAATGACACAGTCTGGTGGAACGGAATTTACTACTACTACGCGAACGCTTGCACCTTCGCCGATGTCTGGTGCGGAGCGATTCCGCTCATATGGGACGTTCGCAAGCGCTTCATCGGGAATCTCGCGCTGATCGCCGGACTGGCGGTCGCGCTGTTCGTGTTCAACGTACTGCGTCTCTCCGCTTCTGACATTCTGTTTGGCGCAGGCGTTCCCTGGCCGCTGGCACACCACATCGTCGGCGGACTCTCGTATTTCGTAGTGTGGATCTGGGTATGGGACCACAGCCCGCTGAAAGAAGCGTGGGAACACGATCATCCCAGGTCCATTGAGGCGTAAAGTCCAGAATCCAGTTAAGAAAGCAGGCTCCCAGGGAGCCGATCCAGTCACGCTACGGTCCAGTTCCGATTAGCCCGCCCAGGCGACAATCGTAACTTGAAGAGACCATCCTCAAATGCGGAATTGCCTGGAACGCCGTCGGCTGCGCTGTGCCTCCGCGTGGCGGAATGCACATGGGTCCGTACTCGCCAATATCAGCGAGCGCTTTATTTTTTACGTCCGGAGAATCACCCACGGAAGGAAGCAGGACTTTGTTGAAGAATCGCAACGCGTGGTCCTTGGCAATCCGCTCAAACTCGGGTTCTGACCCAGCACGATGCAAGCCAACTCCAAAGAAGAAAGCTCCTGTATTGAGCCGGGCGCAGCGCGCAAGATAATTTTCAACCTCAGTACGCTGCGTGTGGCGGGGTGGAAGAGCCGATTTGTTCCCTGCACTGCCCATTTCCTCCCTGAATTCGTTGTACAACTCTGCGCAAGGAATGGGCCTCAGTTCGTTTTCAGGTACCTTCTGGTTACTGCGCAGGCGCGCAGTTTTCCAGTCGCGTACCTTGTACTCAAGGATATGTTGAATCGGCATGATCCCGGTTGTACCGTTCACAAACTGGACACCCTCCGCTGGCGGGATGTACGTGATGACGTCAGGCAATGGGAGGTCCAGCATGACGAAATAGTTGGCGGGATCGCGTTTCCAGTTCGGCGTGCGTACCGTGAAATCATCGAAACCGTGATCGATATAGGGGAGTTCCGGAGAGCCAGGGAAATGGTCCGCAGGGCTGAACTGAAAACTCTGCCGGACGTTTTCCGTCGCAAGCGGTTTTTGCAATCTCTGGAAGACGAACTCGTGAGCGTCCGCAGGTCCCTGTAATTCTTTACCTGCAAAAGGAACATAGGCGGTAAGCCTGCTTTTCTCCCGGTTCAGGATGACAGCAAAAGGACCATGCAGAAATACAGACAGGGTTGAACCACGACGCTTGTCATCATCGTCGCGATCTTTGGTGGAAGCGAACGCCGTCAACGAACCAGCAATGGGCAGTGTCGTGAGGCCACTTAAAAACTCGCGTCTTCTCATCGCCTTCTCCTGGGAATGGCCACATCATCCAAATCTGACAAATATGAACGCAAATTCGGGTAAGTTCCCTTAGGCCACAATATTACCGCGACGCGACGGTTCGGCCGGTAATACTGAATGCGGCCCAGTAGTAAGGATGTGCATGAAGTTTGCGGATTGTAAGTCGCGCGTGCCGGAGCGCAATCGGTGCACTAGCTTGCGGATAGGCGTGGAGGAAATCTTCCACCAGTGATGCCGTCGTGCTGGAATCCACATTCCAGCGGCTGGCGATCACAGCTGGAACGCCGTCGTTGAAAAATGTACGTACGAGACTGCGCGAATCGAGAAGTCCGCCCTCCGACGCGCTCGTTGAACACGCGGCCAGGAAAACCAGCGTGAGATTCGAGGCAGTAACAGGCGAAAGATCTCTGGTGGTGAGAAGCACGCCGGGAGACAATTCCAGGGCTGTGCCAGTGCCGTAAGGCCGTCCATGCCCAAAGAATACCATCGCCCTGGCCGACCGAACTTGCGCAGCTAATTCGTTTCTTGAGGTCTGAGCCGTTGAAACAATTGATGTAGCGTAGGGCAAACGCTGAACCGCATTGACGACCACCGGATGCCCGGGAAGGTAAGCAGAACCGCTCGCAGATGATGCATCGGCTAGCAGGAAATGGTCATTCCGGTTCAGCACAGACGGCGAACGCAATTTTTCTTCCACCTGTACGCCGGGAGAATATGAGATGAGGTACCGATCATCCATGTACCAGCCCTGCGGGCTTTTCACCGCTTCAAAACTGATCGCACCCACCGGATCATCAGTTTCGATCACCAGCGGCTCCCGTGCGTTCAGCAAGTCCTGAATTGGCGCTATTAGAGCGCCAAAGAGTTGTTCGCCGTATTCATCGGCCTTGGATGAAGCAACGGTTTCGGGCACCGAACAGGCAGTCAAAAATTTCTGGACGAGCTTCTCGATCTCAGCCTTTTTCATCGACAATGAGCGGCTTTCCATGCGGTCGCCGTCCACGAACCAGATCTGAAGCCGTGACGGGAATACGGCATAAATGGCGCGTTGCGCGTGCGCCGGAAACTTCAACAGCGGTAACCTCCGGTTCAAATCAATGGGTACTGGTTGCGCTCCGGCCCATACAGCCTCGCCGCCCTTGATCGAGCGGCTCCGTGACCACTCCCATACGCGCAGCGCATCAGCATCACGATTCTGTTTCAGATACAGGAGAACGATGCTCCGGTAAAGTTCGTCTGTGGACTTAACCCACGCAACCCGTTCTGAATCTTCCCGAAGGCGCGGCAAGGCGGAATCAGCAACCTGAATACCGTCGCTAAACGCTGCCGAGGCCTTATCAAGTTCACCCAATTCCAACCTCGCGGAGCCTAGCGCACGGTAATAATCCAGCTTAACGAAGTCATCCTGGCTTTCAAGCACATGCCCCAGAGGTTCAATTTCCGCCAGCGCCTGTTGCGCGCGTCCGCGCGTGAGATGCATGCCTGCCAGCTCGATGACTGAAATTGCATAGTATCGCTTGGCAGCGGCCTCTTCGGACGAAACAGAACGAAGCAATAACGCAGCAGCGGTCATCTCTTTCTCCCCAGCTTTGTCGTCATTCTGCTGGTAAAGCAGTTCGGCCAGACGGAGTTCGAGATGTGCGGTTAGGACTTTGTCGTCCGGCGCATCCGCATGCAGTACCGCAATGGAATGGCGCAGTAGGGCTTCGGCTGTATTCAGCATATTGAGATTGGCCGCGCTGAGATGCATCACTGCATAGAACTGGTACAGGCGCTCGAAAGAGTATGAGTGCTTCCAGTATTCGCGCAGGGCAGCCACGGAACTCTGCCAACTGTCTTCGGGATTCCCGCGCAACCGCTGCATTCCGGCGCTAATCCCAGAGTCGCGAAGCCCCAGCTCCGGGAAATTGAACTGCCGGGCCAGTTGCGCGCTCCGCGCCAATTCCTCGGAACTGGTGGCGAAGTCAGAGGCCAGATTCGCACAGATGGAATGTTCGAGAGCCGTCTGTGCCATGAGCCAGCGATATTGCCGTGCTTGCAGCCACGAGGCGAGCCGTTTCGCCTGTTCGGAACATCTGTCCACGGAAAGACTGCGCTGCAGCGCGTACACATTTGCGAAGCTGGCTAACAGTTCGCCGGCAACATTCTTACGCATCCGAAACAGCTCTGCCGCCCGCTTAGCCTGTTCCTGCGCTTGATTGTGCAGGTCATTATCAGAACTCAAAAAGGCCGCACTCGCGGCCTCAATAGCTGGCAGGTCATCGGATGTTGTTGTTCGGAGGAAGTCCCGCCACCAGGTATCGCCGTGCTGCTTTTCCATAAGCTCGGCGATGGCGTGGAGCGCTCTGGCGGAATCGCTGCCGGGATTCTTGAAGGCATCCGGCAGCCAGTGCGCAAGAGCGAAGTCCTGGAATTGTTCTATATCGTTCTGGACTTCGGGATCATCGAGATGGCGTAGAAGATACCCGGGCTGGCGAAAGTCACTGGCCCGGGGAGGTGGAAGCTTTTTTTTTAAATCATTCAGGCGCTGCTCGGCTTCTTTGTACCACCCACCTGACCTGTCGTTGTCAGACTTCAGGTACTCGGTCCACGTCTCTGCGGCCATGTCCAGCATGTTGCTCTTTTCGTATGCGATGGCGAGGTCAAAGAGAGCGGTGTTGCGCTGCTCGGCAGTGAGTTTCGGGTTCTTCAGCACGTGGTTGAGAACATCGATCGTCGGCCCAAGGTTCGGATTATCACTACGGCTGTCGCGCTCGAAATAGGTAGCGGCCAGATCAATCTCCAGCCCGGGATCGGCCAATCCTTCGGCCTTGGCCCGATCAAACGCATCTTCGGCTTGCTTGTCCGCTCCCTTCAGCAATGCGATACGACCTTCAACACGTGCCCATCGCGGATCACTGCTCTGCTGATGGTCAGACAAAATACCGGTAGCTTTGGCCAGTTCCGGCTGGTTCAGACCCAGGCTGTTTGTCTCTCCGCCCAACTCGTGAATGGCAGGCTTATAGCCTCCGTAAGGTACATCCGGCAACCGCATCTCCGTGTGCCGGTCATTCGCGCCGGCCTGCGCCACCAGCGTGCTTGCCTGATGAAGCTGCAACTTCGCGTACATTCCCGGCCCAAACGCCACCGCCAGCACCGCAACCGCTGCAATCGGCGCTGCCCAAGCCGTAATTTGTGCCCAAACCGGAAATCTGGGAACGTTACGAGCTTCGTTTCTAAGGCTAGGTTGAACGATCTTAGAGCGGCTGCTTTCCGCCAGTTCCCGGGCAAGCGAGTTCTGCCACGCGGGCTCATCTCCGTACGTGCCCTGCAATTCGCCGACAAGCTCATCAGAAAATTCGTTCAAGTAGCGGCTCAGGATTGGACCGCAGTGCGAGCACTGGGCGGCATGATGCAACACCTTCTCGGCGTATTCGTCTGCCGGCCGCTGCTCGGCTGCAATCTCTCGCAGTAAGCTCTCTTCGGGACAGTCTGGATGGGGACCGGAGTTCATACCGTCACTCTCCAGGAAATGGAACTGAGTGCGCTGCAACTGGAGGAGACGGTCCAGGCAGTACCGGCACTCGGAGAGATGGGCTTCAATCGGCGGCGCGCAGGCGCCGGGACTCCCGCCGGCGCATTCCCTGATTTCATGATCCGTTAAATGTGGCCTTTGCTCGCTCACCGATACTTCCCTCTGTATCCAATTAACGCAGGGTTAAAGCGTCACCCTAAGCCAGTATTTCAATTTATGCACCGCGTTCGAGCCACTCTGGCCAGGCGGGCAACCGTGTTTTCCACGATGCGAACGTCCAGCTTATACACCCGCGAAATCTCCATCGCGGTGACTTTGTGCCCAAAGTAGAGGAGGAACATGGCTACGCTGCGGCGAAGATGCTCTTCTTCCTTGAGGACAGATTCCAGGCAGCGCGCAAGCTGCTGCAGTAGAACTTTGTGCTCCACCTCCCGGTCGAAAGGCGCGGAAGCGGCTACATCCACCCCTGGCGTGTCCAGGGCCACTTCCTTGTCGACGTCCCGACGCCCCGCTTCTATCTTGCGCAGGTAATCGAGCACCGCAGTGGACGCCGTCGCCTTCAGCAACCCGGGCAGTGCCTTTTCATGACGCCATTCCAGCCCGCGCAAAGGGCGGCAGCTGTCCATGGTCAGCCGGCGGAAAGCATCCTGAACCAGGTCATCCACCAGATGAAGCGGGTTCTGGATCTTACGTGTCAGGGTCTTAAAGACCACTCCGCGCAGCAACCGGTTGAAACGACGCAGGAATTCGCGCCACGCAAGTTCGTCGCCTGCGAGACACCGCTCCACCAGTTCGCGATCTGGAAGTTCGCGCCAGTTCATTTTCAAAAGTAGTCGGCGAAAATTCTAATCCCAAGTTAACCGGAAATGCGGTCTAAAGTTGCTGTTTTAAAAGACTTTGCAATTCCGGAAAAAGCACGCTCTTGTTTCCGGGGGGAAGGTTAGTTCATTGTAATTCGGGCGCAGCAGAACCGACAGAACGGTTACAGCCCCATCCTACGGCCGGCTGGAGAACTTTGCCCGCCGTTCCTCAGCAGACATGGCATTGAACTCGGCGGATTTCCCCTTGGGAACGCTCAACGTCTTCCATTCTGCCTGCAGGATGTGCTTCCCCAAATATGTAATTTGACCAACGTGGTATGCGGTGTGCGCCAGACTGCGGTTGATGGCCTGTAGGACTGTGTGCTCATCACCCCGGATGTAAACCTTGTGGCTGATGTGCTCCGGTTGAAGTGTTCCGATGGAATTGAAAACCGTAGCGAAGCTTTCCTCCCACCGCTTCATCAGGTCCGCGCGCGTGTCTTCCACCTCTAAGACAAACTCCTGGTCGCGGTCCCGGTCAGGTTTTTCGCCATCGCTGGTGAGAAAGTCCGTCCAACGAGAATGCAGGTTGCCTGCCACATGTTTCACAATAAGCGCCATGCTCAGCGACTCCGTATCGGGCGTATAGAAGAATTGCACGTCGTTGATCTGGGCGAATGCGCCTTCAGACATCCTCTTATAGCCGCGAAACGCCCGGCGAGCTTCTTCGTAATAGGCAGCAGCGGTGGGGTCAGACACGGAGCACCTCGTCGCCACAAGTTTAGCAGCGCACAATTCACCGCAGAAAGACGGACACTTGCTCCCGGCGGGCGGCGTATCGTTGGGATTGGCCAGACTGGAGTTCCACCACGGCTGCCCACAAAAAACTTGCACCCACCGGGCCGGACTTTGCGTATTTAGGCTCAGAAGAGGAGAGACGCTTGGGGCCTGACCGCACGGCAGAGCTGGAAACCGCACTGGAGCACTGCAGGCGCGGGGACAATTCCGCTTTCGCGGCGATTGTGCAGGCCCATCAGGCGATGGTGTTCAGCATCGGGTGGCATTATCTGCAGGACCGCTCACTGGCCGAGGACATGGCGCAGGAAGTCTTTCTGGAGTTGTACCAGCGGCTCAACCAGATTGAATCCGCGGCGCACCTGACGAACTGGCTCCGGCGGGTCACAGTGCATCGTTGCATTGACCAGGGGCGCAGGAGGAAGGTCCGGCCGGAAACGCCTCTGGAGGATCAACCCGAGCCCACTGCCAGCACTCACAATCGAGATCACTTCGCGCTGGGTCTGCTCGCGCGGGGACTGGCTAAGCTCGATGAGAAGCAGCGGATGATCGTGATCCTCCGGTATCAGGAAGAGCTTGGGCCGGCAGAGATCGCGGAGCTCACGAACATGCCTGTGAACACAGTGAAGAGCACGTTGCATCGATCCCTGGCTGAATTACGGAAGAAGCTGACGCGCTCTCTTGGGGAGGTACGGTATGCAATTTTCTGAAGACGACCTGAAAAACCAGCTGCAGAGAAAAGATCCTGGCGCGGCATTCACGCAGCGCGTGATGGCACGGATCAATCAGCAGCGTCAGGCGCCTGAGACTACCCAGGTTGGATCAAGAGGAGCTTCAACGCGGTGGTTCGATTGGTTGCGCTTGCGGCCCGCGTGGGTGGCAGCGGTCGCGGCGGTCGTGATGGCCTTGGCCGGATTAGGTGGTTACCACGCGTATCAGGAGCATCAGGCCGAACGCGCCAAAGAAGAGGTGGCCGCACAGCAGGCGGAATTGGCGGTACGCATTGCGACAGCGAAGTTGAGCCACGTTTTCAAGAAAGTGCAGGCGAACAGCCATGAACCCGCGAATTGAGGAGACGAACTCTATGAGGGCACATTTAACCAGATTGTGGATGCATGGCTTGCTTGCGCTGGTTCTGCTCTGCGCATCCCATGCGGCAGCAGCGCAGCCAGGACGGCTCGAACTGCGCAATCTAGACAAGCTGGCCGAAAAGGCGGCTGAAGTAAACGACGTGACACTGGATGGCGCATTGCTGAAGCTGGCCGTCACGGTGCTCGACAAATCCAACGATCCTGATGCGGCTCAGGTGAAAGATCTGATCAAAGACCTGACTGGAATTTACGTAAAGAACTTCGAATTTGACGAGGCGGGCCAGTACAGCCAGGCGGACGTACAGGCGATCCGCGCGCAGTTGACCGCGCCGGGATGGCAGCGTGTGGTGGAAAGCCGCAGCAAACGTGACCATGAGCAAGACGAGATTTATCTGCTGAAGAATGGCGACAAGATCACCGGCGTGACGATCCTGGTGGCCGAAGCCAGGGAGCTCACGGTAGTGAACATTGTTGGCAAGATTGACTTCGAAAAACTGGGCGAATTGGGCGGGCACTTCGGAATTCCAGACGAGATCAGCGATCATCCGCCGAAACACAAGTCCAAGCCGAATGCTTCCCCTGCTGCGGACAAGACTGGCGACAAAAAGGACACGTCCAATGAAAAGAAATAAGCTGGAAATTTTTGCCGTCATATTCTGCGCCGCCTCTGTGGCGCTGACCCTGGGCACGGAGACGGTGTTCGCAAGTGACGACTTCAATCGCATCGTGCACCACATTGAAGTCAATTATCACGTGCACCGTAACCATCGCTGGGTGATGGGATTTGCCGGGCTGGTAGTGAAAGTTTCGCATATTGCCGGAGTCAAGAGCTTCAAAGGTGCGATCTTCGAAGACCAGCAACTTGAGGGAACTGCCGCCGACCAAAAGCTCGACGAAATTGTGCTGCGGGCAGGAGAATCCGGCTGGCAACCGATGGTGAAAAGCTACTCCCGCCGGACCGGCGAGCACGCATTCATTTATGCCAAGCCCGAAGGAAAAGATCTCAAGCTTCTGATCGTGAGCGTGGAACCGAGTGAAGCCGCCGTGATCCAGGTGAAGATTAACCCAGACAAACTGAACGACTTTCTCGAGGAGCATGGGGGCGTAGCGCGGCATCCGACGAGCGATTTAGGTGCGATGAGCTTTCGCTAGCGGACTTGGAGCCCTGTTCGGTTTACGGAATTTAGCCAGCAGCTTTAATCCTCTTCCCACCCACAAACCAAGCATAGACTTAACGAAAACAGGAACAAGGATTGCGTAGCTGATATGAACAAATCCTTGTTTGGACATACTGTTACGGTTACCTCCTGCATGGCAGGAAGGATTTTTCTGATTGGCAAGAAACAGCATGATCTTTTCCACGAATCCCCACCATCTTTGAATCGTAATCTCGGAAACTCGGCACTCTCGGGGCGCGCACCATCACGCACAATGCAGATTTCATGCGTGGTTTCCGCTGCACCCCGCGGAAGCCTCACACCCCGCCATTTTGCTATGAATACGTCATTACCGATTTTGGAAAATGGAACAAGAAAGTAATGGAACTGGATAGGAAATCCTGGAGCTTGTGCAGCATGAACGTTGTGGTTCCTGGCTTTCCCGCTTCTTGCCGGATAGGTCCGTTATTCTGACCATCGAGAATGGTTTGTTCCATTTTGGGAAAAACTGTTCCAAATTCGGAAAAAACTCCAACTTCAATCAATTGTTGCAGATACGGTCTGCATGGCGGAAACTCTCCGCATCGCAACGGGGCTCCATGCCCTGTTTCACTGGAGAGACGATTTGAGAATCCGCCAGATTTCAATCACTGCTTTGCTTGCTTTGATCGTGACGCTATCCAACCCTGTCTTTAGCAGGTCCCGAGTCCTTGATGGGCCTTTCCCTATTCCAACGTGTCCATCAGGCCAGACTTGTCCTGCGAGATGAGGAATATTACAGACGTAACGAGCGTGCGGAAAAATTGTTGCTGATGGCCTAGGCCCGACGTATTCTTTAGTTGCATGGGAATGTCGTCGTCGGCTCAAGCAGCTGTGATATTAGGCCTTGCGCTCGAAATTGCGCTGGTCGCCGCGCTTCTATTAAAGCGCGCATGGCGTCGTTTTCCCATTTTCACGATGTACGCGTCGTTTGTACTCGCCGAGAATGCCGCCGCATTCGCCCTTTACAGACAGCCCAGGATTTACCTTTACATGTACTTGATTGGCGAGAGCATCGCGATCGTCCTGGGACTTGGTGTTGCATACGAGATTTTCAGAGATCTTTTTACCGCTCATGCAGCATTACGACGCATGGCTGTGACGGTCTTCCAAGTAAGCACCGGAGCGCTTTTTCTTCTCGCCGCAAGTGTCCTGTATTACCAGGCATCTTCAGGAGCAACTGGATTTGCGAGGGCCCTTAACATGGCCGAAGAGGCTGCCCGGATCATTGAGATTGGCGCGATCGTGTTCTTGTTCATATTCTCTGGAGCATTTGGTTTGCATTGGCGGCAGTCCACGTTCGGCATTGCACTCGGGCTGGGACTTTTTGTCGCGACAAAGTTGGCTGCACTGGCGATTTTGCCGTACACAAGTAAAGGGATCACGGATTTTGTTTCGATGATCGCAGGTTTCTCGTTCGACCTGAGCCTTCTTATCTGGCTTGGATACCTCTTGGTGCCCGAACATGCACCGGCGACGACCGAACTACCTCAGCCTTCACAACTTGAGCAGTGGAACCAGGCAATTTTGGAGCTGATACATCAATGATTCTTACTCTAATCGTAATTGCGCTTGCGCTTTGTGCCGTCGGGCTCTTTTACATGGCGGTACGGCGCCGCTGGAACCAGGCCCGGCAGTCGGTAAGGCCTGTGGACCTGAAGGCATTTCGCACGTTAATGGACCGCGATGATGAATTGTTCCTGCGCGAGCGGCTGCCTCGCCGGCAATTCTGGTCTTTGAAACGCCAGCGCGTCGGCGTGACCTTGCGCTACGTAAGCAGGATATCCGGCAATGCTGCCGTGGTCATGCGCATGGCGACAGCCGCACAGGCCAGCGCTGATCAACAGGTTGTGCAGGCTGCCAGCCAGGTGTTGGAAATGGCAACGCAGATTCGCACCCAGTCACTGGTGGCTATGGCCAAATTGTCAGTTGAGTACGCGATTCCCTCGCTGCAACTTACGCCTGCTGCTTTGGCTCCTACCTACCAGAACCTGCGTGAGAACGTAATTCGACTTGGAGCGCTACAAACTCAGACTGCCATACCGGCAGCAATCGCCATATAAAGAAATTCACATCTTCTAGGTTGAAAAACCCCGCCGCATGCGGGGTTTTTCGTTGCCCAGTTCCGAAGCTTCCTGAATCGGATCGGCCGTCATCCAAGCAGGGATCCACGCGCTGCTGAAAACGCTAGGCTGCTTCATCCTCCGGCTCGCCTGAGTCTTCCCTTTGGCGATTGGGGGGCAGATCGTCCGGATGGCCGTATTCTTGATGGGTATGCACCGGACGTTCTGGGTGGTCAGCTGCGTCTTCCACCCCGTCGATGGCTGACGCCTCCAGATCCTGGCCGGTCTCGGCCAGTTTTTCGACTGATTCTTGGCTGGCATCCTCAACCTCGGAGAGCCGCTGGGTACTGCCGGATTGGCCCCCGCTGGTCAGTCCAACCTGTCCGGGATCATCTCCAAGTTCATCAAGCCTCGCCTGATCGTCTTCCCGCCGTTCTGGCGACCGCTCGTCTTTGTCAAAGCGATTACGAGACATCACATCTCCTCTCGTTGTAAACTCTGCCGAATTGCCGCATGAAGCCAGAGTTTTGAGCTATTTGGATGCAAAAACGAGCATTGCCGAAAGAACGCACCAGAGATCAGGCGTCCAATCGGTATTCTGGTTACCATGGTCACCAGATTTTCTGGATTCAGAACAAATTCTCAAAGTTCGGAGTGAGATGGGGGTTTGTGCTAACTTTGAGAACGATCGTTTGAACTTGAACTGTTTGCTTATTTCCGGGACTGCCCATGATTGTGAAAGCTGCCGACGACTTTAAACGACGCTCCCTGAACGCCCTGCCGACCCTTCTCGAACGCCTGGCCTACATTTGTTCGCTGCAAATAGCTGATGGCACTTACAGTCACTGGGGTCTGACCCGCACTTTCGGGGCCCGGGCGGCACAGGAAGCAGTGCGTCTGGCGCACGTGGAAACCGCCGCAGAGCTGGTGCGAGAGCCGATCCGCGAAATCTTCAGCGAGTACCAGTACGCCACTTCAACGGGTAACGAGCGCGGACTCTTGCGAGCGGAATCGTTCGTGTTAAATGCACCGGTTAACGACGACGGACTTCTCGGTGCGCATCTTCGTCTACTGCAGAACTCGGTGCAGGCTCTTGCTCGTCAGGGGCGTACCACTCCACAAGTCGCATAGCTACCCCGACAACCTGACCGATCACTTCCGCTTCCTGCGGATGCTTCAAAATCCGCGCCGGCACCGGCGAAAGCGGGTGCGACTGCAACACTATCTCGCCGCGACGAATCGAGCACCAGCAGCACACATGACCTTCGCGGGTCTCCACAAAGTAGATCGGACGCTCGAATTCTGACCGCCACTTCCCTTCTTCTACCCGCGACCTGTCCTCATCAATCTGGACGAATGAACCGGGTAGCAGAAGCGGATACATTGTTAGATCTTCAGTCCCAATGTACGCATATGTGTACTTCTTCTTCTGCAGTTCCTGAAGAAACTGCAGTGGGACAGTACCCCAGTTCTCTATCATCCGGCCTATGTCGGTGGACCGGCGCACATCAAACCCGGGATCGAGCTTTATCGGAACGTGGGCTGTTCCTCGACCAGTTACGATTTCGAGCCTGTGCGTCTTGCCCGGGCGACAGATCGCATAGTCGGCCACGGTGGAACTCAGATCGATCCCATACAGCTTCATCAGTTCCGCGATATCCGCCCGGTAGATTACCGAGAGAACGTAGAGCCGGTAGATGCTGGGAATCACGCCCTTGGTCTCGATGTCGGAGAGGCGGCTGGGGTTCACAATGAACTCCTCAATGCCGCGCTGGTCGGCGAGAGCCGTGCTTGCAAGCTCCACATCGCGTAGTGTGAGCCCCATCTGCTCCCGGAGATCGCGTAATTTTTTGCCCGCTGACAACACCTTTTATCCCCGCTGTCTGGGATCCTGGTTCCAATTCGCGGAACAAAATCAGAATCCGCTAAGCACCGTGTTGGGCTTTCACCATAACCCAGAGCACCAACATCTTCAACCACCAGCTCTGGATTTAGATCACCTCTCCTGAGCCGCCATCCAAGACACCCATCCTGACAGCGTCGCTACAGTGATCGCCCGCAAATTCCGGAAGTTGTTCGTCTGGTCGCAAACTCAGTTGCGAAACTTACTCATCATGCCCTCAACTTCTGCTTTCTGGGCCGCTGACAAGGGCAATAATGGAAGCCGGGGAGGACCGCCGTAATACCCGTTCAGATCCATGGCGTATTTTACCGCCGGGACGCCCATTTCCGATACCACCCGTCTGGCCGCTGTAGCCAAGCCTTGCTGCTTGGATCTTGCCAGTTCCAAGTCATTGTCCTTAAATGCCGCAAAGATTTCAAAGCAAATTGTCGGGGCGGGAGCGGCAAACGCCAGTACCGCTCCAGTGGCGCCAACCTGGAGCGAATCCAGCACGGTATGAGCAGCCCCTACCAGTACCTGGAACCCGACCTCCTTGCTGCGCGTCTTTAAGCCGGTTGCCGGCGGTGCAGCCACCGCAGTTCCACCGTTCCCGCTGGGGACCGCTTCCGGACTGATTAGTTCTCCGGCTTTCACTGTGAGCGGCGCTGACTTCATCCGTTCGGTCACGGCTTGCTGTTGCTCGGTGACGATCGTACTCCGCTTGATCCCGCGCGTAGCTTCTACCATCGCCGCCACTTTTCCCACATTCCCGCTGGATTCTTTAATCCCTAGGATGTTCGGGTGCTGACCCAATTCCGTGATTACCTCAAGCGGCAGGTCGTAAGCCGTGAATGGAGGTACCGTGTACAGCATCACCGGTAACGGGGACCGGTCAGCCACCGTCCGGTAAAAAGCCATCATCGCTTCCGGTTTCATTTGGGGACGGTAAAAATGAGGCGTGCGCACCAGCGCCACGTCATATTTGAGCCTGGCGGCATATTCGGTCAGACGAAGCGTCTCCACAACCGACTCCGCCCCAGTACCGGCGATTAGCACCTTCTCCGGTGCAGCCACCTCGGCAGAAATCCTCAGCACTTCACGACGCTCGTCATCCCCCAGCATCACCGCCTCGCCCGTCGAACCCAGTACGACCATGCCTGCAATCGGCGTCCTCGAATAGCGATCCACGTTGTGCTCAATTTTTTTGTGATAGAGCGAACCGTCTGCGCCGAACGGCGTGGTGACAGCCGGAAATATTCCATGAAGAAGCATGTCTCATTCTAACTGGCCCCTCGCCCACCGCCCTCGGTCCCTACCGGGGCAGACCCAGCGGAGCTGCGCAGGCCCGTCCTTCACACGATACCCGCATTGTTTAGGCGAAGCAATAGCAAAATATCATTTTGGGCTGAAAGACGACCGGCCGGCCGAGCAGCGTTCGTCCCCATCCGCACGACGGCAGCCACAAACTGCCTGATCAGCAGTCTCTTTCGTACATGGACCCTCGACTGCCTGGAACCACGCGCCTACGGGCCGGTTTGACACTAGACTTTGATCATGCGGAAAAACTCCCCCGGCCTAGTGTTCAGGCCGCTTCCGGTCCGCGCTGGGAGTTCTGCCATGCGACATCGTTTGTCAGTACTTATGCTGATTGCTGCCGCGTTGCTATATGCTCGTCCGGCTTCTGCCACGAACCACCATGATTCTGACCGCGACGCAGAGCTGGCCCGTGCCGCCTATGACGCCGGCTATCGCGACGGATACTCCCGCGGCCGGTATGACCATTCCCGCCACGCCGAATCCGACTACCGCTGCTCCGACTATCGGCGCGCGGATAACGGCTACCGCCACTCGCTGGGTGATCGTGAGCTGTTCCAGGCTGCTTATCGCCTGGCCTTTCGCGCCGGATATGTGGATGGATATCGGGTGGTCCCGCGCGCTCGCATCGTAATGGAAGTGATCTTCTCCCCTGACCGCACGGATGAATGCCGTGGTGATGATGACTTTTGTGAACACCCCCGGGGCCGCCACTCCGGCCAGCCCCATGATCGCCGCGACCGCTATGATGACGATCAGCAGCGATAGCACATCATCGATTGTTCGACTGCGTATTGATGAACGGTCACTAGACGAATCACCTGCGGTACGCTGATGAATATTTGCGTTGTCGTTTAGCAGCGGAGTTCCGGATGGCCCGCGGCAAACGCCGATAGTGCTCGCAAAAGGTTTTTCTTCCCCGCCTCTCCGTTCCCGTTTACTATCTACACCACGCGACTCACCCGTAGTGGCAGGCTCTGCAAAACTCGTCCGCTCGCTTTCGCTCGGCGACTCCATTCTCCTCCTCGCCAGCGGCATTATTGGCTCGGGCATCTTCCTGACCGCGCAGGATATCGCCCTCAGCACCCGCCGCCCCTGGTTGTTCCTCTCGGTTTGGGGACTCGGCATGCTGATTACCTTGCTTGCCTGCTTCGCCTTTGCCGAGATGGGCGCCATGTTCCCCGAAGCAGGTGGGCAATACCTGTATCTGCGGGAAGCCTACGGCGAGTTCATGGGCTTTCTTTACGGCTGGATGATCTTCACGGTCAGCGTCTGCGGCACCATCGCAGCGCTGGGCGCCGGCTTCGCACAATACATTGGCAGCATCTTCCCTGCGCTCGCGGCGGACCGCGCCGTCCTGGCATTTGCACACTTCACCCTCACCCGAGGGCATCTTGTAGCCATAACCGCCATCATCATCCAGACGATCGTGAACATCTATGGCGTCCGACAGGGCGCGATTATGCAAAACGTCGCCATGTGGGTGAAGTTCGCCGCTATAGCGGCTTTCGTGGTGCTTGGACTTGCGATCGGCAGGGGCACATGGGCCCACTACTCCGTTCCCTTGCCTGCCAGCGCGGATTCGCACTCAATTCTGGCCGGGATTGGCGTAGCTTTAATCGCCGTATTCTGGGCCTTCGATGGCTGGGTTTACATCACCTGGGTTTCCGGCGAGGTCAAAGATCCAAAGCGCAATCTGCCGCGCTCCATGATCCTCGGACTGCTCATTGTTGGGCTGGTCTATCTTGCTATCAACGCGGTCTATCTTTACGCGCTGCCTATGAGCGCGATCGCACAGCAGACCGCGGTCGCTCAGGGAGCGGCGGTTGCCTTGTTTGGCTCCGGCGTCGCGCGCTGGCTTGCTCTGATGATTGCCATTTCCTGTTTTGGCGCTATGGCCAGCTGCATCCTCTCCGGTGCGCGTGTCTACTACGCTATGGCGGAAGATGGGGTGTTCTTCAAATCGATGGCTCGGGTCAGCCCACGCCGCCACACCCCTTCCAACAGTCTTATCGTCCAGGGCATCTGGTCATCAATTCTTGCTTTGAGCGGAAAATATGACCAGCTCTTCACCTACGTGATGTTCATGATGGTCCTGAGCTACGTCCTGACGGTGGCGGCACTCTTCGTTCTCCGAAGGAAAATGCCGGACGCCGAGCGCCCGTATCGCTGCTTCGGCTACCCATGGGTGCCCGGACTTTATGTTCTCCTCGGGGGCATTTGGGCCTTGAACGCGTTATTCGCGCGCCCGAAGGAGGCAGGATGGGGGCTCACAATCTGCGCGATCGGTATTCCTTTTTACTTGTACTTCCGGCGGCAGAAACGAACTGAAGCGGCGATCCAGGCCTCCGCTTCCCCCGGCTCAGCAATCTCGTAAACTCGCCGACCTACCCTTTGCAGGATCCAACCTGCTTCTGCCTGGCAATTTCCGCCACTTTTGCCTCCGTCATTCGGAGATAGTCGCTGGGCTTGACCAGAATTTGTGTCCCTCGCACACCTGCTGAAATCGAAATCACATCCCAGAGTTCGATCGTTTCATCGGCATATACCGGGTAAGCCTTCTTGGCGCCGAGCACGGTCACTCCACCGCGAATGTATCCGGTTAGCGGCTGTACCTCTTTGAGTGGGACCAATTCGACCTTCCGGTCACCGGATGCTGCACCGAGTGCCTTTAGATCCAACTCAAAGTTCCCGGGAATCACCGCGAAACATGGCCCATTTCGATCACCGCGCGCCAGCAATGTCTTGAAAACCTGTTCCGGAGGGAATCCGATCTTCGCAGCCACCGTCTCCGCCGCCAGGTCCTCCGGGTCAACTTCATACTCACGCAACTCGTGATGCACACCCTGCGACTCCAGCAGCCGCACCGCATTTGTCTTCATGCAATAAAGTTTAAGTGAGTGCTTAAGGCCGGCAAGCTGTGGGGCGAGCAATCGTGGGCTTAATCAGAGATTCAGCCCCAAGTGATGGGAAGCACCTGGCCGGGGCGGGAACCTCCGGCGCTACTATTTCTTCTTGCTCTTTTTCGCTGGAGCCTTTTTTGCCGGCTTTGCCGCAGATTTCTTCGCTGGCGGTTTACCCGCCGCCCTTGCAGGCTTTGGCTTCGCGGGCCCGGGCTTCGCAGGCGCGGACTTGGCTGCCGGTTTCGGGGCAGGCTTTGCTTCCGGAGCTTTCACCGGTCCCGGCCCGGGCTTTGCCGCTGCGGCTGCCGCGGCCTTCGACGGAGCGGGAGCAGCAACGGGCGCGGGTACAGTTTCAGCGGCATTCTTGGGTTTGCGTCCGCGTTTCTTCGGACCTGCTGCTACAGCTGTCGCAGCGGCCTGACCTGCAGGAGCTGTGGCCGTAGCTGGAGCAGGAGATTCCTTCTTCGCCCGGCCGCGTCTGGGTGGCGGCGGAGGTGGAGGCGGCTCCGGCGGCGAATATGGCGTCAGGAACTTGACGATCTCATTGTGCGTGCGCAGCTTCCCGTCCATGAGAAGCAGGAACGCCTCGTCCATGATCTTCCTGTACTCCGGCAGTTCCGGCGTAATGCGCATCTCCGCCATCTCAGGGAAAGGCAGCTTCTGCCGGAGGAGCGGCCATTTTGTCAGGAAGTTCTTGATCTTGGTCTCGACCGCAGAAGACCGCACGGTCATGGCCGTAAACAACAGGATCTCCGGGCGGCTCTGCATCAGGAACTTCCACGTGGCGGAAGGCTGATTCAGTTCCTTCGCCATCAGGCGTTTGGCGAAATCTTTGGCTTCGTCGTCCAGCCGGCGCCAGCGATCCACAAACCCCTTGTTCGGGATCTGCTTTTGGACGTCCTTCACGTCCTTTTCCGGAAGCTTGCGCGTGAGATAGTACATCACGATCGGGCTCACGTCCGGATTGAGGCCCACATCCTGTAATTGCTGCTTGAACTTGAATACCTGCGTCAATGCCGATGCGTCTACTTTGCTCAAAGAAAGGTGCGGGGCCAGGACTTTGAGCCAACCCTCTTTTTCCAGCGCCTTGAGCACGTCGACCGGCTGGTCCTCATGCGCCAGCTGTTCTACTTCGTGCCCCAGCGCTCGATCGTTGACGTTCTCTATGTAGTTGTTTTCCTTCGCAGCGTCGTAACGTGCCTGCGTACGCTCTTCAAGGGTCCAGTGAAAACGCGTCGCCAGGCGGGTGGCACGAATCAGCCGGGAAGGCTCCTCATAGAAGGCGTAGTTGTGGAGAATTCGCAGGACCTTGAGCTCGATATCCGCCACACCATTGAATGGGTCCGTCAACAATCCGCGCGAGCCCGGATTGAGAGACAGAGCCATCGCGTTCACGGTGAAGTCACGGCGGCGCATGTCGTCGTAAATTGTGCCTTGAGTGATTTCCGGCGGCTTGCCCGGTTTGTCGTATTTCTCGGAACGCGTCGAAGTCACTTCGGCACGAACATTGCCCGGCAGCAGAAGCATGATCGTGCGGGTATGTTCGTCACTCCCCTCCGTAACCGCGCCCGCTTTTTCGAAGTCTTTTTGCAGTTTGAGTGCGTTGCCCTGGACGGAAAAATCCAGGTCGCGGATGATGAACCCGCTAATGATGTCGCGTACCGCCCCACCCGTCAGGTAGACATTCATTTCGTGGGCCCGGGCGACATCAGTCACCAGCGCAACCGCGCGCTGCTGGTCCGGCGAAAGCCGGGTTTCCATCAGATAAATGAAATCCGCCATCAGCTTACAGGCACACCAAGGTCGCCCCGGGAGTGCTCAATTCATCTCCAAGCTCTCGTAAGTTGCACTTTATACAAGACTTATACGTCAACCGCAGGAACCTGCACAAACCCGAAACAATATCACAAAGGTTAACCTTTTGGCTACTCACGCCTCACAAAACTGCCCTTGCCGCCTTTGATACCCCCACAATCAATGCGAGAATCAAATGCGGGTCCCATGCCTTCCACCACAAAAAAAGTGATTGTTCGAAAGCGCGGCCGCGACACCATCAGCGGCTATGTGGCCCCGGCGCACTATCTTTCGGAAGGCCAACTCGAGCTTCTCGACCAATCCGGAAAAGTCGTTCTGATCGATCTTGCCGAAGTCAAAAGTGTCGACTTCGTCCGCGACTTCTCCGAACCCGCCAATCCGCCTCGGAAGACTTTCTCCAGCCGGCCGCGAACGGAAGGGCTCTGGGTGCGCCTTTTGTTCAGCGACAATGACATTGTTGAAGGCATGATGCCTAATGATCTCGCGCAGATGGCGCCGGAAGGGTACCTGATTACTCCGCCTGATACTCGGGGGAACGTCCAGCGCATCTTCGTTCCGCGCTCTGCCCTGGAGCAGTTGATCGTTCTCGGAGTAATCGGCCGGCCTGAAACCCGCCGAAAAGCAGCTGCTGCCGAAGACGAGCGCCAGGAGCGTCTCTTTACCGAGCAGTAAGAGCTCCCTGACAGCGCCCCTGCTCACCTTTTACAATCACGGGTTAAGTATTGCGCCTTTATGAAGCTGACCCAGATTGCCGAAAAACTCGGCGCTCGCCTCGAACCCTCCGATGCCGAAGCCGAGATCACCGGGGTTGCCGGGATCGAAGAGGCCGCCGCCGGCCAAATCACCTTTATCGCGAATGCGAAGTACGCGGGAGCGGCCAAAACGACAGATGCTTCCGCAATCATTGTGGATGAAAAATTCCCTTTTCCCGGCAAGCCTGTGCTGCGTACACGTAATCCCCAGTTTGCCTACGCCCGGGCCGTTGACCTTTTTTTCCGCGCGCCGAACTACCCTGCCGGAGTCCATCCCACCGCGGTTATCGATTCCTCAGCAAAGGTCGGCCCTAATGCATCGATCGGCCCGTACGTAGTGATCGAATCGGGAGTGGAGATCGGGCCGAACTGTACGTTGGTTGCCCATGTAACGATTTATCGAAACGTAAGGATTGGCGCCCGGTTTTTCGCGCACTCGCACGTCTCCATACGTGAGAATTGTGAGATTGGTGACAACGTGCTGTTACACAACGGAGTCGTGATCGGCTCCGACGGGTTCGGGTTCGCAAAAGACGATCAGGGACGGTGGTACAAAATCCAGCAGACAGGCAAGGTCGTGATCGAAGACGACGTGGAGATTCAGGCCAACTCCTGCGTTGATCGCGCCAGTCTGGGCGAGACCAGGATTCGCCGTGGCACAAAGATCGACAACCTGGTGCAGGTCGGACACAATTGCCTGGTTGAAGAGAACTCTCTTTTATGCGCTCAAGTCGGGCTTGCGGGCTCAACCGAGATTGGGAAGAACGTTATCCTTGCCGGACAAGTGGGAGTTGCGGGGCACTGCAAGATCGGTGACGGGGCCATCGCGACGGCCCAGACCGGGATTCCGAATGATGTAACGCCCGGCACCATCGTGAGCGGCTATCCTGCAATCGAAAACAAGCAGTGGCTGCGCAGTGTTGCCGTTTTTGCGCGGCTGCCGGAGCTGGCCCGCGCAGTGCGGGCTGCCACAAAATCGGAAGAGAAAGAATAACGTGACCGACGGCCGATCAGAAGCGGGGAAAAAACCAATCAGGGTCCTTCTGCTCGATGACCGTTACGACAATCTCATTCTCCGCGCCGCCATCCTGCGCAGCCACGGCTACGAAGCCATAAGCTCCTCCTCAGTGGAAGAGGCGGAAGCCCACCTCGGAAAGATCGACATCGCGGTTCTCGACTATCATCTCGGCGCCGGGAAGTTCGGCACCGAAGTGGCACAGTCACTGCGCGATAAGCGCCCCGAAGTGCCCATCATCATTCTCTCCGCAACCCTGGAGCGCAAGTTCGGCGGCGTGGAGGACATGCATCTCCTGAAAGGCTACAGTTCAGTCGACGATCTGCTCGCCGCGCTGCGCTCGTTTGAGGCGAAGCGCCGCGGCAAGCCTGTCGTCGTCGACGCGCGTGACTTCTTCTACTCGCGAATCGCCATGGCAATGGGCGACGATGTCGTTCTCGAAGTGCTCGACCGCGAAGGTACATGGCAGTACGTAAACGAATACTTCGCCCGCCTTTACGACAAGAAACGCGCATGGTTCAACGGCAGGAACCGCTTCGAGGAATTTCCGGAACTGGGCGGGGAGTGGCGGGACATCATTCGCACTGTGGCGGATACACGCGAAACGTATGTAGATCGCAGCTTCCGTGGGCTTCCTCACCTGCCGAACAAGAAACACCGTCGCTGGAACTGGAATATCCTTGTGTTTCCGCTCAAGCTGCACGACAATCGCAACGGCGTTGTTCTGAGCGCCCGGGTGATCGA
The DNA here is from genome assembly GCA_036258095.1 of Candidatus Angelobacter sp. Lineage (GTDB taxonomy): Bacteria > Acidobacteriota > Terriglobia > Terriglobales > Acidobacteriaceae > Angelobacter. The sequence goes on from DATAEJ010000175.1 coordinate 45,410, forward strand.
AAAACGATAATGCGGATCCTGGCCAACTTACTCGCTGTGACTGCGGCTGGCGTTCTACTCGGCTGCCATTCCAAAGTGGTGGATGTCACACTCACCAACACCAGCCAGCAGCCCGTTACTACAATTGCGATTGACTATCCCGGCGCCACCTTTGGTAAGGACCGTCTGGAACCAGGACAGAATTTTCACTACGCCATAAAACCCACGGACAGCGGCCCGCTCAAGATTCAATTCGCCGACGCCGAAGGCCATACCCACAACGTTCAGGGTCCTGCGGTGAAGAAAGGCGATGAAGGCTCAATCCAGATCAACTTCGAACAATCCACCGCGACCGCCCGCATTCAGCTGAGCGGACTCAAGACTTACTAGAACGATTCCCGATTTGTTGCACCTAATTGCGCCTTTCTTCCGGCAACGCACTGTTAATCGCTTCGCGCACTGCACCCATCAACTCTTCCTTCGTCGTGAAATTTTTCGGATCGATTGGCGGATGAAAAACCAGCGTCGCCGTGCCGCCGCGGATAATTGAGCTTCCCTTCGGCATCATCTTTTCCGTTTCCAGGATGGTGATGGGAACGACCGGAAATCCGGTTTCCATGGCTAAGAAGAACGGCCCCTTTTTGAAAGGCAGCAGGCGCCCATCGGGCGAACGGGTTCCTTCGGGGTAGATCGTCATGTTAACGCCGTGCTGCATGACTTCGCCGGCGCGGCGAATGCTCTCAATGGCAGAATCGCGATTGCTCCGTTCCACGGGAACGATCTCCGCCAGATTCATCGCCTGCCCGAGGATCGGTATCTTCCAAATCTCTTTTTTCGCCAGCACGGAAGTGCGTTTGGGAATCATGGGCACCAGCACGGGTGGATCGAGATTGGAGACGTGGTTCGACATGTAAATGTACGTCCCTTTGGGGTCGAACTTGTCCAGCCCGGCCAGCTTAATCTTCACACCGGCAATTCGTACGGCAAGATGCGCTAATCCCATACCTACGGAGTAAAGGAAATCTGGTTTGCCGGTGATGAAGGTCCAGGGAAACGCAATCACTGCGGCCGGCGGGATCAGGACGATCAAAAAAATCAGAGCAAGAATGGTTCGCACCGCATCCAGCAGCGTGCTCATGTGCGTGCAGCCCCGCGCAGCTCCTCCAGCTTGCGCGGCAGCTTTTCATAGATTCCGCCAAAACCACCGTTCGAAAGAATGGCCACTACGTCGCCGCTGCGCAGCTCAGGCGCGATCGTCTCCACAATAACGTCAGCATCCGGCATCTCGCGGGCGGGCGTGCCCTGCTTCTTGATTCCGTTGATCACCGTCGCAGCAGAAAGCCGTTCTGACTCGGGCACGGCCTCTGGTTTGAAGATGGGTGTGATGACCACCTGATCGGCCATCGCCAGGCTCGCGACCAGATCCTTCTGCAACACTTTTCTGCGAAGAGTGTTCGAGCGTGGCTCGAAGATCGCCCACAGCCGCGCTCCCGAATAGCGGGTGCGCAGCGCTTTGAGTGTCGCCGCAATGGCCGTCGGATGATGCGCGAAATCTTCGATGATGGTGATGTCATCGATCTCCGCCCTGACCTCAAGGCGACGCTTCACGCTCTTGAACTGCCGCAGCGCCTCGGCAATCACCGGGGGTTCAATTCCGTAATGCGCCGCCATGGCCGCCGCAGCCGTTGCATTCAGCACGTTGTACTCGCCTGCCAGCGCAAACTCAAATTCACCCCACGGCTGGCCATCGCGCAGCACGTGCCACGTCGTGCGCTGCGGCTCGAAATTCATGTCGGTGACCCGCCAGAAAGAGTCTTCCGCCAGGCCATAGCGTTCCACCGGACTGAAAGCCTTGCTCAGGCACTCTGTGATGTTCTCGCCAGCATCGTACGCGATGATTTTTCCCTTGCGAGGCACCAGGTTTACCAGCCGCTTGAAAGCCAGCTTCACCGCATCGAGGTCCTTGTAAATGTCGGCGTGATCGAACTCCACTGAAGTGAGGATGATCGCCTGGGGAAAGTAGTGGAGAAACTTCGGGCCTTTATCAAAGAATGCCGTGTCGTACTCGTCGCCTTCCAGGATGAAATGCTTGCCCTGCTTCACCGCAAAGCTGCTGCCAAAATTCTCTGCAATGCCACCGACCAGGAATGATGGGTTGGTCCCGGCATGCTGGAAGATCCAGGCGAGCATTGAAGTTGTGGTGGTCTTGCCATGCGTACCCGCCACGACAAGCGGCTCGCGCGTGCGCAGGAAGTAATCGTAGAGCGTATCCGGCATGGAGCGAAACGGGATGCGCTGGTCGAGTACATATTCCAACTCAACGTTTCCGCGGGAAATCGCATTTCCCACCACCACCCAATCGGGACGTGGCTTCAGGTTCGCTTCCGAATATGGCTGGGCCACCGGAATGGCCATTGAGGCCAGGAAATCCGACATGGGCGGGTACGCCGCCGCATCGGACCCGGTTACCTTGAATCCCCGTTGCTTGAGCAGTCCGGCAAGTGACGCCATCGCCGTACCGCAGACTCCTATGATGTGTACGTGCTGCTGATCCACAGTGAACCCAGCTTAGCGAAATTCTGTCGATGCTTCCAATATCGTTAGTTCTATCCCCTCGTCCCCAGCCACAAGCGCGGCCTGCACTCCGATGGGCAGCGTGCAGTTGGCGCTGCTCACATGCCCTGACTTCAATCCATAAACAATCGGTACATCGTAGGGCGCCAATACTTTCCGAATTACGTCCTGCAGCGTGTAGCTCTCGCCCGCGGGCGGGAGACAATCAAGCATTTCACCAAAAACGAACGCTCGGACTCCCTTCAGCTTGCCCGCCAAATGCAACTGCATCAGCATGCGATCGATTCGGAACGGCTTTTCGCCGATATCTTCAATGAAAAGTATCGTTCCTTCAGTCTGGATCTCAAATGGCGTCCCGAGTGAAGCCGCGAGCATGGATAGGCACCCGCCGTAGAGCTTGCCCATCGCCTGCCCTGGTCGTAAAACCTGCATCCCGTCCGTCGGCAGTTGCCAGTCTGTCGATCCCTGCACTGCTTGTTTCAAAGAGAGGACGTTAAATGTGCCGTCGGCAATGTCTTTGGCCACCATCGGCCCGTGAAACGTGACCAGCCCGGTGCGATCATGAATCGCGGTGAGTAGCGATGTGATGTCGCTGCAGCCCAGAAGTATCTTGGGATAGCGCTGGAACAGGTCAAAGTGAATCTTGTCCAGCAGGTAGTTGCTCCCGTAGCCGCCCCGGACGCAGACCAGCCCGCGAATATCGTCCCGCGAGAGCATGCTTTCGAGCTCCTGCGCTCGCCGTTCAACGCTCCCCGCAAAATAGAGATCGCGATCGAAAATATCTGGCGAGTAGATGGGGGCGTAGCCTAGAGATCTCAGTCGCTCACACCCCGCCTCGAATGCCTGGCGGCTGAAGCTGCTCGCTGGCGCGAGAACACCAATTCTGTCTCCCACCCGCAGGGCCGCGGGTTTCAGCACCGGCTCAGACAAAAAACTCTCCCTCGCAAACGAGTTGTGCCGGCCCACGCAAAAACACGTTTTCTCCGCTCCACCGGACAACTTGAGTTCCGCCTTCGGCCTGAACACTTACCGGGGATCCGGCTCTTCGTGCCGCAATCACGGCTACTGCCGACGCACACGATCCGGTGCCGGAAGACTGCGTCTCGCCGACGCCGCGCTCGAAGAACTTTGCCTCGACTGCATTCGCGCCGTTCAGCCGCACATACTCCACGTTCACGCCTTCCTTGAAGGTGCGCTGCTTCTGCACTTCCGCAGCCTGCTGCTGCCATGCTGTCGGGAAGCTCCGTACCAGCACCACAAAATGCGGATTCCCCATCGATACTGGAATGCCTTCCACCACGCTCGACTTAAGCCGGACTGTGAACGGCTCGGCAATTTCCGGCTTGCCCATATCGGCTTCAAACTCGAACGTGTTTCCGCTGTGCGAGAGCAGCTCGCATTCTTTTGGTCCGGCCCCGGTCAGAATGCGCATCTTTCCCGTGCGTCCCTGTAAAGCAAGATATGCCGCCACGCAACGGGTGCCGTTGCCGGAAATCTCGGCCTCACTGCCGTCGGCATTGATCAGCCGGATGCGCGGATCAGCGCCATCCTGATATAGCCACTCCACCCCATCGGCGCCAATGCCGTTGTGGCGGTCGCAAAGCCTGCGACTCAAACCGGAAATATCTTCCGTAGCCCGGAACCCATCGATGATCAGGAAGTCATTCCCGCAAGCCGACGCCTTGGTAAATGGAATCTTCATGCCTTACTCGTTCTGTCGATCTGGTGTTGCTTCAAATCCGTTAAGCTCAGGTGACTGCCGCAGGCGTCCCATCAGCTGCTCGTGTTCAGAGTGGGTCCCCTCAACGGTGAAGAAAATTTTTCGTTTGCCATTGCCCCGGCTCAGGCGCAGGCGCTGCATCTGTTTGCCCTGGTCATCCAGGATCGAATTCAGCTCTTCCATCGCCTCTTCGGAGCTGCTTTCGGTCACAACCGCGTAATTCATGAGAAGCGCCCGTAAATTGAATTTCGTTTCCAGCCAGCCCAGGATCAGAAGCGCCAAAACAATCAGGGCGCTGGCGAAACACGCCTCAAGGTAGAGGCCTCCACCGCATGCCATTCCGATAGAGGCCACCACAAATAGAGTAGCCGCCGTGGTGAGACCTACTACACCACCACGTTCGTGCAAGATTGCGCCGGCACCTATAAATCCGATCCCGGGAATGATCTGCGCGGCAATTCTTGTGTGGTCGCCGCCGAAGTTTCCCGCCAGTTCCTCGGAAAGGATCGTAAACATCGCCGCACCGAAACAAATGAACATATTGGTGCGCAGCCCGGCAGGACGCCTCTTGATCTGGCGTTCCAGTCCAACCAGTCCGCCCAGCACCGCGGCCAGCAAAAGCCGCGACATGGCCCGCGTGAAGATATCCGACAGCGAGCTATGCGGAAACAGCGATAGCGAAGCCCAAATCATTTTCGGAGGACTGCCCGGATTGTAGCACTCTCATCGCAGCCGCGACCTGTAGATGGTTGCATGGGCTCCGCCAGGAGTGCCGACTTCAGCAACTGATTCAAGACCTTCCGGATTCGCCTGCACAGCGTGCGCGACCGCGTCGTGGTTGATCGCGATCACGTAATCGGCCGACCGCGCCGGTTGGGCCAGTGCTTCTTCCCAATACGGGGGATTGCTCTCACGTAGCACCCGTCGGAAGGGTATGCCGGCCGACTGGATCGCGCCCGGAAACGCCCCACAATCCATCATAAGCGTAGCTGAAGCAGGCAGCTTCCTGAGGTCCGCCGCCAGCCGTCGCTCAAAGTTTACCCGCGCCATGCCGTTGGCCACGGCCTCTCTCAATACGATGGGCCGCGCCCCCCACACGCCGGCATAACTCCACGCCAGGACCATCGCGATGAAAGCAAGGATCGCTTTCTTAGGGATGTATTTACCCAAAAACGCAGCCAACAGCCCGCATCCGACTGCAACGGCCGGAAGCATCTGCAATCCATAGCGAGTGTTGTAGTAGCTGAAGGGCCACCAATTCGGGACATAGATGGGAATGCTCCCCCATGCGATGCAGAGGGTATAGAAAATCACAGGCGACCACAGCAGCAATATCGGTAACCACCATCGCTCAAAGAAGATCCAGCAAAGCAGCCCAATGAACGCCATCGCCATGAGCCACTTTTCACTGCTGCCATCACCAAGCGTCAGCCGGGTAACTTTCAGGAAGTACAGCGCCGCAGTGCGCGGCGAATTCTCCCCGGGATACGTCTGCATAGTTGGTGTGCGGCTGCGCTCCTGGATCGCCCTCGCTGAGTATGGGCCGTTCGCGAACTCGAGTGCATTGCCGTAGGCGTGATAGTTGTAGGCAAGCCAAAGAGTACCGGTGAGTCCAAGGAGCAACATGAAGCGGATCAATGCGTTGCGTACCGGCCAGGCATAGAGTCGTATTTGCCACACTGCGATGAATGCCGCCGCAACCAGCAGCGTGGCGAGGAACCATGCGTCATACCGAGTCATCATCGCAGCTGCCACCACAAGCGCGCACTTCTCCAGGGTCCCAGGGTCATCTTTGGCCCTGATGCAGAACTCCGCGAAGTAAACGATCGCCCAGATCACCAAAGTCAGGTACAACGACTCTGTCATCGCCGTCGCCTGCATATAAATCATGTTGGGATTCAACGCATAGATCGCGGCCGCCAGCCATGCACACCAGCTTGCGGCGAACAACCGCAACAAACGAAACACTCCTATCGTTCCGGCAACGTAGGCAACCATGGAAGGAATCGCCGGGCCGATTCCGGTGCGCCAGAGCCAATTGCTCAGTACGAATGGAACGTCGAGCACATGCGGCAGCGGCAGCCACACCGTCCCTAGTTGCAGATAGCCGGGCGTCCTGGAATCAAACACCCGCCGGGCGATGTTGATGTGTGCCACCGCGTCGCCATAGAGCAGTAGCGCATCCTGACGGTAGTAAAAGATCAGTGCACACATCGAAATCAGCCCAGTTATCAACGCCAGAATGGCGTACTCCTTCTTCGTGGGCGCTGATTTCAGATGATTTTGGCTCATGGCGAGAAACTAGGCATTGTATATGGCGACGATTGGTTGACCGGTTATAGCGGGTTTGCTACTTTTATTGCCGTACCTCGCGGGTCCTGCCGCACGTAAAAACAGGGACCCTACCTACGATTCTCTTCTCGCAGGAGTCGTGGATGGAGGAGATGCGGACAACACCACAGGTGTCCCTGCTCTCCGTCCAACACGCATTCCTGGATTTCAGAGCCGGCCACCGGGAGGAGAACATTAATGAACAGCTCCCTTCTACGCATCAGGTCACAATTGTGCCTGTTTGCGATTGTCGTGGGTGCGGCTCCCCTCGCCACGCCTCAAACCAGCACTCCTGCGCCAACACAATCCGAGATCACGAAAAAGGAGAAGACCATGAAGTTCAATAAAGTCACGCCCAACCTGATTGTCGCCGACATGGAGAAGAGCCTCGCCTTTTATCGCGACGTGCTCGGCTTCACAGTCTCCCAGAGCGTGCCTGACAAATCCCCTTTCGTCTTCGCCTGGATCAACCGCGGTGGCGCAGACATATTCCTGAACCAGCACATGCCGCCGCAAGCGGGCCAGCCTGATCTCTTTGCTGGAAAACAAATCGGAGGCACGCTGAGCATGTATCTGGCCATGGATGGCATCGAGGACTTGCTGAAAGCTGTGGAAGCTCACCGAATCAAAATCGCCATGCCACTGCACACCGAGTTTTATGGCATGAAGGAGTTCGCAGTTTTTGATCCGGATGGCTATCTGCTGATCTTCGCTGAACAGCTCAATTGACGTTGAAGGCGATCATCGCTCTCGAAAAAGCAATGATCGCCTGAATATTCTCAGCCTTGCAGATCACCCGATCACCCGATCCCTTCACTCCAGGTGAGTAAGCTCTCTGAACACCTTGTACCGTTCCTCGATTTCCTCACGCGTCAGCCTTTGCAGGCGTTCGGTGCCGAAAGCCTCCACCGCGAATGACCCCATCACGCCTCCGTAGAACATCGCGCGCTTGAAGATGTCACGCGTCAGGTTTTCCTGGGATGCGATGTACCCCATAAATCCGCCGGCAAAGCTGTCGCCCGCGCCTGTGGGGTCGGTGACCTTCTCGATCGGCAGCGTGGGTGCCCTGAACGGATGACGCCCAATCCCGAATACACCATCCTTGAAAAAGACAGTCGCACCGTACTCGCCGTGCTTGATCACCAGCGCCTGCGGTCCCATGGTAAGGATCTTCTGCGCGGCCCGCGCCAGGCTTGGATCTTGCGCCAGCATCTTGGCCTCAGTGTCATTGATCAACAGGGCATGGACGCTTTTCAGCATCTCACCCAGGTTCTGTCGATGGCCATTGATCCAGTAATTCATCGTATCGCCACCAACGAATTTCACGTGCGGCATCTGCTTGCGGACGTTCACCTGGAGGACCGGATCGATGTTGGCCAGAAAAAGATAGTGGCTATCGCGGAATTTGTCTGGTACTTGCGGATTGAAATTCGCGAAGACGCCAAGCTGCGTGTCCAGCGTCTTTGCCTCATTCACGTTTTCGCCGTACTCGCCCGACCAGAAAAAGCTCTGCCCCTTCTCCTTCACAATGCCGCTGATGTCCACGTGCCGCTTGTGAAACACCTGTTCTTCTTTTTCAGTGAAATCCTGGCCCACCACGGCGACGACTCTTACCTGGGTAAAGAAGCTGGCGGAAAGGGAGAAATAAGTTGCGGCGCCGCCGAGAATCTTCTCGGTCTTGCCGTATGGAGTTTTGATGGCATCAAATGCGACCGAACCGACAACCAGCAAAGACACTATGCTTTGGCCTCCTGGCCTTTACTCAAATATTTTTCAAGCAGCAGGCTGAGCTTCTGCCGCGTTCCCGACGGAATCTTTGTCGGATCGGTAAGGATGGCAAACTGAAGCGCCGAGCCGCATTTGCAGTTGCGCTCTTTGGGCATACGCGCCACAGCCTGCTTCACGACTCTGGCTGCATTATCGGCATTCGTGTGCAGCACTTTAACGATCTGGTCCACCGTCACCGAATCGTGATCAGGATGCCAGCAGTCGTAATCGGTGACCATCGCCATCGTGGCGTAACAGATCTCCGCCTCCCGAGCGAGTTTGGCTTCCTGCAGGTTGGTCATGCCGATCACGTCAGCGCCCCAGCTGCGATAAAGATTTGATTCCGCCTTCGTCGAAAACTGCGGACCTTCCATGCAGACATAAGTGCCGCCTGCCTTGCCCACCACGCCAGCATCTTTGCATGATTGGCCGATTGCAGTTCCCACTTCAGGACACACCGGATCGCCGAAGGCCACGTGGGCAACAATTCCATGGCCAAAGAACGTAGCTGTGCGATTGAAGGTGCGATCAATAAACTGATCTGGAATAACAAACTCTGTGGGCTTGTGTTCTTCCTTGAGCGAGCCCACCGCCGAGACGGAAACGATTCGCTCCACCCCGAGATCTTTCATGGCATAGATGTTCGCGCGGAAGTTCAGTTCACTGGGCAGCAGGCGATGCCCGCGGCCATGCCGTGCAAGGAATGCAACCTTGCGTCCCTCCAGATTACCGAGCACAAACGCGTCAGAGGGTTCTCCAAATGGGGTTTGTACCGTAACTTCACGGACGTCGCTCAGCCCGGGCATGGAATACAGGCCGCTGCCGCCAATAATGCCTATTTCAGCTTGTTGCAAAAGGCTCTCCTCGAAGAAAAACGAACCTTCGATTATAGCGAAGTACCCTGAAGCAATTTCTCAGTGTGCTGCCTGCATCACAGCCGGTTGAGCCTGCTTAAGACCAGCCTCAATCAGCCGATCCGCGTTGACCGGATCGAAGCTCTCCACCGCTACCACTGCGTTTCCACGCTGCTGGATGAAAATCGGCCCATCGGTGCTCACGTATTTGTTCAATCCAGGCTGGTTTGGATCCGCCGCCAGGTGCTGTAGACCGGAGTAACGGCTGGCCAGCCCTGCTGCATAGATCCTGGCAAACTCGCGCGCGGAATCTTCTGAGGCCCACTTGGATGCATAGTAGAGACCTACATGCGCAGTGGAATTTCTGTCGGACGGTTTGGTGTTCTTGCGTCCTGCGGCGTAATAGGAACCACCGCGCCACTGCGTGCTCAGGCGCTTCGCAATTGCGTCCTCGGCATACACTTTCAAAAGGATGTTCACATCCAATTCGCCGACGGCGCCGGCGTCGTAGCCTTCATAATCGTTTTTCAGGAAGCCAAAATCAGGAAGAAACAGCGGCTCAATGCGCCGGCCAGCCAGATATTCCTGCGGCTCTATGACCTCGCGCGTTGTTTCCGGCATGCGGTTGAGAACGCTGGTGAATGCCATCTTCTTGCCGCCTTTGAGAACCAATTCCTTGATGAAATTCATGCCCTGGCGGTAAGGGAAGATCAGTTCTTCCTGCAGGATCAGCGGCGCGCTCTCATAAACCGGGCTGCTCTTGTCCTTCTCCATTGACGAAATCATCATGTCCACGATCCCCGGCGAATCAGCCACGCTTTTCCCCGCTGGCGAAAGCATGTAATCCACCAGCACGATCATGCCTTGCCCTTCCAGCACGGCGCTCCTGCACGTGGACTGCTCGTCATTCTTAAGCAATGCCTTCAGGTCCGTGAGCCCGCGCTTCTCGATTTCCTCTTCGCGCTTGGTCATCTTTTCCAGGTCATAACTTTGGTCCTGCAGGGCGTGGGTGAGTTCGTGTGCCATCACGGCCTTTTGCATGTCAGGCGCAACCCAGTCCAGCAGGTTCATGGTCTTGGTCTTTTCGTCGTAGTAGCCGGCCACCTGCTCGGTGAGCAACTTAATGAGAAAAGCGTGCAGGTCGAAGGTGCGTGGAAGCAGGCCGAATTTCTTGAGCACCAGCTCTGACCGTTCAAAGCGAATGCGGTCCGCATCGTCTTCAAATTTTCCGGAAATGTACTTCTCCACCTGCTGACGACTCACAATCTGCTTCTTTACCGAATGCTTGATCGGCAGCAGAGTGTCTTCGCTTACGAACTGCAGCACTTCGTCCACAGATGCCAGCAGGTCTTTTGCCTCTTCCGGCGTGAGCTTGTGGTCCTGCTGCGGCATCTCTTCGATTTCCACCCGAACATTCGGAGTGGGTTTCGGTGATGCTCCCGGCTGCGGTGACGCACCGGGCTGTGCAGGGGCTACTGGCGAACCCGATGGTTGAGGTTGCGGCGAAGCCTGCGGCTGACCCGCAGGCGCATTCTGCGCTGTTGACGATAGAGACAGGATTAACGTCAGAATTACTGGGAATATAAAGGCTGGTTTTTTCATTTAGGGAACTTAAACTGCTTTCCTTGGCAAGCAGAGTTACTGCCTCAAATTGTACGCTCTCAGGCTCATGTATTGGATGGAGGAAAGGCCCTGAAAGTAAGCTGAAGAATTGTGGTGAAGAGCCTCGCCGCCGGTCTGAACACTTAACGCGGACTTTACAAATCCGCTTTTCACGTCAAATCGGCGGCGATTTTCTATCCAAGCGCTGGCTCGGCTGCACGGATGTTGAGCCGATTTGCAGGCGTGAGCATAGCGCGAGCCTGCAGGCGAAATCCCGAGCGGACGCGAGGGATCAATTCGCTCAAATTACGGCCTCCGCTGCACGGATGTACTCGATGACCGAATCGCTCCAGCCATCCACATGCATCCATGCGCCATAACCAACACCGTTCTGGTAGCTGGCCACGTTCAGCATGTAGCCCCGCGCCTTTGGGTTCGGCACTGGATCGTGCGACTGCTCGTCCGTAATCACGATCAAGCGGTCGTACTGCTCCTTCAGTCCCGCGAGCGCCTTGCCCAGGTACGTTCCATTGTGGCGCTGGCTGGCGTTGATGGCGTCACGCAACGCGAAGCCACGCCGAGAAGGCACACGCACCAGATCGTCAGAAAAGCTGTAGATGCTCACCTCTTCGGCGATCTCGCGCAGCAACACTGCAAGCCCGTAGGCTGCGTCATTGCGGCGCATCTCCGAACGTCGAGACAGCTGCGCATCCATGGAACCCGAAACGTCCACAAGCAGCACTGTGCGCCCGGGCAGCTTCGCAGCCCCTTCGAGCGACCGGAACATCGCCTGCTCCAACTCGGTCTCCCACTGCGGCGCATAACGCGCCGCGGCGATGAACCGGAACGGTAGCACGCGCTCGGTCTTCATCCGGCCCAGCGCTCCGGCGATCAGCTTGTGGTCAACCTTCGCTTCAGCCATGTTGCGCAGGTTGCGCAGCAAAGCCAGCGCGCCCAGCTTGTTCTCGTTGAGCAGCCGCTCCCACGCTTCGCGCTTGTCAGCTCCGGCAGAGAGTGCTACCTCCCAGGTATCAGGAGTGGCCAGCTCACCCTCAGCCAGTCGCTTCCAGAGCGCAGCCTGCGCCTCATCCAGCGGCTTGGCGTGGCACAGGAACAGCACGTCACGCAGCTTCACCGGCGCAGGACGGTTGTACTTGGCAAGTGCGTACTCATCGAACCGGGTGAACGCGGCCGCAAGGCCCTTCTTCACCTGCGCCGAGAGCGGCTGCTTGCCCTCGCTCCAGTACAGCGCCACGAACTCAGAGAGCTCGTCAGCACGCTGGATCACGCGCAACAGCGTCTCCGCGACAAGCTGGCGGTGCGTTGCCAGACGCGCCATCTCACGCACCAGCAACAGCGGGGCGTGACGCAGCTTCATCTTTTCGCGGGCTTCAACGGCCAGCGCGGCGACCTTCTCTGTGGCGACCTTGGGTACCAGT
>DATAEJ010000176.1:0-13141 GCA_036258095.1 Candidatus Angelobacter sp.
TGTCGGCGTCAGCTCCGGCCTTGAGCATCTGCCAAATTCTCGCTCCGACTGGATTCAAGCTGTAGCAGGTTCCCTGGGCAATATCCAGCAGCACGCTTCCATCCTGCGCCTGGACGTCTTTCACTGACTCTGAAGTCTGAACTCTGGCGTGCGTTTCTTGCTCGGGCATTATGTCCTCCTGATGATGTGAATAACCTGCTGAGCACGCCTGGCGCGTCAGCGTGATCAAAGCTACTTGCCGGAAGAAAACCTTTCTGCAGGGATCGTGCACAGAACGCATCGCAGGCCGACTGATTCGCGACATCCAATTCAATTCAGCTATGCAAGCTAACATGAAGTGTTGTCGTTTGATCTGGTGTTGAGTTCTTGTCGGAGTTCCGTCAGGATGTCACCAGCTCTCCAGCGGCACAATCGCCAGCGATCGCAAGAGTGCTGAGAGCGTCGCTCATCAACTCGAATCGATCGAAGCGCGCAGAGCTGACGGGCCCCGGCACGTAAGCAGCGCAAATTCCTGCCCGCTCGGACGATTTCTCAAATAGAAACTGCAGCAGTTTGCGTGCCGCGAAACGCTCTCTCTGTCGATCTCCTGCCGTTCCCAAAATGGAATTGCGTGTGCGTGCTTGTCGGCATTTCGTCCGAGCATCTCATTCGAACCGCGCAAACTGTGCGATGACTACTATCGAGCGATGCGAAGGCTTTTCCGCAACCGGCTTTTTCCCCGCGAAGTAGGCTGGCTTCTCAGTACTGCCGGCAAGCTTGGCAAACTGCATGCGTTTACGCTCACACTCATAACGTTGGGGAGCGCACTGACCCTCGCAGACCCACTGATATTGAGATGGATCATCGATCGAGCCTTGCCTGATCGCAATAGCCGTCTGCTACTGTTTGCCGCTGTCGTATTTTGCGTAGTGTTTGTCGCACGTCTGGCGCTGACTTACGGCGCGATTATGACCAGCACAATTGCAGCGCAGAAACTGATCTTCCGCACGCGCATCCAGGCAGTGCGCCGGCTGAATGCTTTGCCGGCGAGATATCACGAGAAAAGCGCGGTTGGAGACAATCTTTACCGCCTCGATCAGGATGTGAGCCGAATCGGAGAACTGGGTGCGGAGATTATCCCGACTGTGATCCGGATGGTCGTGATGGGAGCCATGGTGGTAACCACGATGTTGCTGCTCGATCCGTGGTTGACTGTGATGTTGTTGCCATTGCTCGTTTGCTTCTACCAGAGCCAGCGAAGGTCACAGGACAAATTGCGTGTAATCGCTGATTCGCTGCAGGAGCAGAATGGTTCAGTCAATTCGTTCCTTGAAGAGCACTTGAACGGAATTGTGCAGCTCAAGTTGCTGAACCGCACCAATGCAAGGACGCGACTTCTGGCACGCAGGCTGGCGGAAGCGGCTGGAGTTCAGGTAGGACAGCGTCTGGCGGAAGTGAAGTTCAGTTTTTATACCATGGCCATCATCGCCGCTGGCAACACCCTGATCCTGGCATACGGTGGTCATCAGGTTATCTCCGGTCACCTTAGCGTGGGTACGCTGGTCGCCTTTTATGGTTACCTGCTGCGGCTGTTTGAGCCTCTTGCCATAGCGACCGATCTCCAGGCTCGTGGGCAGCGCGTTTCCGCAAGCATAGGACGGGTTCTGGAAATCCTGGAAAATCGTGAACTTCAGCCAGCCAAACGCTCCAGTCAGAAGCTCTCGCAGCTGCGTCCTGCAACCCTTCAGTTCCGTGAAGTGTCATTCTCATACCAGCAGGAAAGAAGAGTGCTCAGCGACGTCAGTTTCTTTGTCGGGCCCGGTGAAAAAGTTGCTCTTGTGGGGTTAAACGGCAGCGGCAAGAGCACAATCGGGCAGATTGCAAGTGGACTATATCGTCCTGAACAGGGTTCAGTCCTTGTAAATGGAAGAGACGCACAAGAGCTTACCCCTGGCAGCCTGCGCTCTGTGGTTAGCCTGGTTCCGCAGGAACCGGTGATTTTCACAGGAACCATTAAGGAGAACCTCCTTTACGGCAATCCGCTGGCAACTGAGTCTGGACTGATGGAGGCGGCTGAATTTGCGCAGTTCGACCAGGTCCTCCGGAAGCTACCGGCCGGGATGGATGAGCTCCTGGGACCTCGCGGCAACCGTTTATCGGGTGGGGAAAAAAAGCGGTTGGCGCTTGCGCGCGCGCTTTTACAAAAGCCGGAAATCCTCATTCTGGATGAGGTGACCAGCGCTCTTGACGAGGCTGTCGCGCGTTCCTTGCTCACCAGCCTGGACAGGTTTCGCAACGGGAATATTCTGATTGTCATCTCCCATCGACCAGCCACGATTCTGTGGGCCGAACGAATTCTGGTGGTACACCAGGGAACAATCATCGACGGTGGTACACACGCGTCTCTATTGGAGCGGTGTCCGTTGTACGGCGAGATTTTCCGGGACGCAGAACATGCCTCCCACAATGGAAAGTGATGCAGCCCCATATTTGCATGTTTTTCTTCATGACGCTTTTCCGACCAACGGCGGCTTCCGAATCCAGAATTACGACGGCTTGCTGGTGACCTGGGGCAGCTTTTAGCTTCTGTCGGCGGCTTCCTAATCGACTGCTTTTCGAAAACATTTTTTGAAAGCATGGGCTTTTTGTAACTGTCGACTCCTGGAACTTAAAAACCAGGAGGTACTCCGATGAAAGTGATCCGAGCGTTAATCGTGATCTTCGCCATGGCAATGACGGTCGGCCCGAAGTCTTGGTTCGATGGCGGCGCGCCGCCAATCATGTGCGCGCCTGGGCAGTGTCCGCCGACGGTTCCGAGCGCACATTAACCTTGTCAAATCCTACCCGTAGTGGGATGATGGGCTGCCCTGAATGGGACAGCCCATGAATTACGCACATATTGTCAGAATTGGGCTTTGGGTCTTGCCGGTTGGTCTGCAGCTTTTGATTGCTGCCATAATGGTCAAGCGGCATCTGGTTAGCCGTTTCAGCTTCTTTTTCGCTTACTGTCTCTACGCTCCTACTCGGGACTTGCTCCTGTTGTTCCTTCGAGACCGTCCCAACCTCTATTCATGGATTTATTGGCTGGGAGAGGGCGGCTCGATCATGATCCAGTTGGCAATCTTATGGAGCGTCAGTTCGAGTCTGCTACGGCCGCATCCGGGTTTGCGCAGCGCGTTAAACCGAGTCCTCGAAGTGGCTGCTCTGGCCGCGCTTGTACTTATCGTCTGGCTGTCTCTCGGCTCAGTGCCGGCGAATGGAACCCGTCTGATGGAAGCGATACTCTTGGCCGAGAGGTCCGCCCGCTTTGTCCAGGTCACGATGCTGCTGATCGTGATCGTTTTTATTGCACAGCTTGGCCTGACTTGGCGGGATCATGCCTGTGGAATTCTTCTGGGCTCCGGAGTAGCGGGATTTCAACTGATCCCTGCGGAGTTGAGAGCGAACTTGCATTTAATTTCCAATGTTACGTTCAGCTATCTCATGCCGGCCATCTACGATTGCGCTGTACTGGTGTGGGCTGCATACTTTCTGCTCCCACGAAAGCCCGATGACGCTCTAACCCAGTTGCCCACTGTGGATATGAAGGGATGGGACAACCTGTTGAACCAGTATCTTTCACGCCAATGATTATTTCAGCTCTGGTCTTCGCCTTGTGCATTGCTCTTGGCGTGTTCCTTTTCAGGATCGCGCTACGATCGCGACCGCACGCTTCGACCATTCAGGAGTGGAATACCAGAAGATCACTTGTCAATCTGGAGGCGGTTGCACTTCTGATCGATCCGACCGAGGAGCAATATCTGAAGTCCCAGCTACCCGCAGAACTGTTTCGCGATATCCAGCGCAAGAGGGCTGCGCTTGCGAGACGGTGCATTTACCAGGTCTCTACAAACGCTGCCCTGGTTCTGCATTTAGCGGATACAGTTGCTGCTGGTTCAGACCGCGAAACTGCGGCTGCTGCCCGGGAATTGTCGCATCTCGCAATCCGGGTGCGTATGAACGCGATGTCTGCTGTATTTTGGCTTTGGCTGAAATGGTTGTGGCCCGCAGCCGATATTCGCGTTCATTTGCAAAGCCGGGATTATAGAAACCTCGTCGATAAAATGTTTCCCTGGCTGGAACAGACACAGAATTTGTCATCCTCACAAAGCAGGATCGCGGGCAGCGTTGAGTCGTGAGTAATTAGAGAGTGGCGTTCACGCCTTCGAGGATGTGAAGCGCAGTCAAGACGTTCAGGGCAAAGATCTCTGTACAGATCTTATCGGAACCAAGCGGGACGGCACTCTTGTATGCGCCCAGATCCTTCCACGTCGTCACAAGCTCTGCGCGTGTGACCCCGGCGTACGACGCATATATCTTCAGTTGCTCAACATAATCGCGAACCGGGCATTCGAGCAGCCTGGTAAATACCCGATTTTGCTGGAGTTTCATGCAGCGATCGACGACATCCGGCGGGTAGGCGTGCGAGAGCGCAGGGTGCAGAAAAGCCCCGGTATTGTAATCGCGGATGGATGCCAGAAAGATCAATCGCGTCAGGTCATTGGGGAGATCGGCAAGAAGCCTGTCCGCAGCCAGGTCCACCCTCTGATCAAGCTGACGGCTGGCAGTCATCCCGCTTGCGATCGGATCATTTGGATTTTGAACACGGCTTGACATAAGGTAGATGTCGTCTCTCAGCAGAGTACTCCCATATCTGAAATTCAACTCAAAAAAATTGCTGATCGGCCGAAGCTTGTGTTCTCACCAGGCTAATTTCTATCCGTTATTCGGAAGAGGGTGCACAAAACACCCTTTCAGGCGGAACATGCTCATCAGACGGCGGTCGTGCTGAATCCGATATCACCTTTATTTATATGGAGTTTCGATTTGGGGCAGCGCTATTCCCTGGCCTTGGTTCCTGAAAGCATTACAAAGTTCATCTTTTCTGAAAATTTCCCGCTTGGGCATGACAAAATCAGCAAATTCGGGTTTGGAAGTTAAAGGATCGGCAGCGTTTAGGATCCTCTTCAAATCAGCGAATCCGCTGGCGGAGGCGGAACGTGAAGGAAGAGTCGTAACGGTGGCAGAGCCAGGAGCTTGCCTCTGATCTCAACCGTGGTTACATGTTTCTGCAACTCGGGAGTAAAACTCGCTTTGAGTAAGGGAGATCACAGGAGAGCATGGATCCAGCAATAATCATCCGAGAACTGCGAGAAGAACGGCTGGTCAAGGCGATCGAGATCGAACGGATCAGCCGGTCAATTGCGGACACCAAGGGCAATCCGGATTTCTACGTCTCTCACTCGACGCTCGCTGATATAGAAAACGGATCAACTCCAAGCATTTACAAAATCTTCAGCCTCGCGGTGTCACTGCGAATGCCCTATGAGCAGTTGCTGGTCGCCTTCGGAGTGGATCCACAGCAGGTTGAGCAATTCGTCGGTCCGAAGGATCCCAGCAAGACTGATTTGGAGCCGGCAAACCTGAGACAGGCTGCTACGCGTTTTGAGTTGCACTTTGACAAACGTGTGAATCTCAAGGAAACCAACCTCCTGGAGCAGGAACTGCCGGAGTCGGCCCTTATACCTCAATCACTACGCAAGCGACTCAATCCTGACCGGTTTCGCTATGCGCTGATTGGTGTTGAGGACGAAAGCATGGCCGACATTGTTCCTGCCGGATCTCTGGTGGAGGTTGACAAAGAACAGAACACCGTTGAAATATTTGCCTGGGCAACGTTGAGGCAAAGGCCCATCTACCTTGTTCTGCACGAGTTCGGTTACAACTGCTGCTGGTGCCAGCACGAGGGAACCGAGCTCACTCTTCTCCCTCATCCAGCGTCGCGATACCCCGTCCGGCGCTATCGCACGCCTGGACAGGCAAGCATAATCGGCCGGGTCACATATGTGTGGCTGGCACTGGCGTCCAAATGAGCGTTGTGGCGGCCCGTTGTGCGGGGTCCTGGGCCATGCCCCGGCTTTCGGGTGATGGTGGTTTGAGCAAGAAGTATATGCCGGCGGACTCCTTCATGGCTTACGGCAGCCTGGGGCAGTATGTCGTAATCGTCCTCGGCGCGGCTTGTGATCGTGCGCATGGGGGTCTCGCGTATGCCGGGGGAAGACATCGAAGGCGTTGACCGGTTGACGGCCGATTCAGTTGCTGCGTTCAGCGGGAGATGAGATGGTAGCTCGCAAGTACTCATCAGATCGGCGTACCCGGTGGCGTAGGCGGCTTCGGCTGCCGCAAGACCACGAGCGTCTTGAAGCTAGGTTGATGTTCCTAGGCATGGAGCACCCGTCGCGTGAATGCATCGTGTTGCCCCGAGACAGCCGTATGTAACGGAGACAAGACGCTGACCTTTGAAAGCGGTTCCGTTAGTATTTCGGGGTGTATGAGACGGGCGTTAATGATCGGCTTGTTATCGATCTGGTCGATTCCGGGCAACGCTCAGCAAGGCTTGCCAGTGCCAAACGGAGCCTCCGTCACCGATTGCGCTCACTTCCTTCCATATTCTCCTGATCCCAATCATCTCTGGAACCGGGTGCATCAGCAGCTGCTGGATCGGCGCGACAAGAGCGGCACACTTTGGGGTTGCGACGAGGTGGATCCTCTGCTTTGGCCCCAGACAAAGGGCATTCTGGCACGCCATACTTACACGCAGACAATTCGACTGCTCGATCAATTCATCAGGACGCATGGCGAGCGCCTGGTTCACGATCCGCTGCGCCGCGCGCTGTTTCAACGTGACTTGTGGGCGGTCTTTGACTGGGCGGCAGAGCCCTATACCTACAAATATCAAAGCGAGCGCGTGGAACTGGAAAAGCGGCTGGCACAGATCATCGAGGCTGTGGCTCTTACGCCGACGGAGATACAGCATCTGCCGGACAATTACGAGGCTCTCCTCGATGCACACGATGCCGTTCTGGCTCGGGATGGCTTCGAGCTGCCCAGCAATAGTCCCGGCTGGATGCTGATTGGCCGCGATGACGGCACACCCGCTGCGCCCGTTCATTCCTTTGCGTTCCCACGGTCGGTATTCTTGGTTTACTTGCACCTTCCGCCCGGCAGCGATATTGCGGCCTACATCGATTCAATTCATTCCTACAGCCGACGACGCCCGCTAGGAGATGACTGTTTCGCACACCCTTGTGATCCGCCGCAATTCCCTATAGGGACCGAGCTGGCCTTGGTACGGCGTGCCATCCTGATTGACAGCACCGGGCACGCGCTGGTTTCTCCGATTACGGAGGACGTGCAGTTGCGGCGATACCGCGAGATTCCGTCCAATCAGAGCTTTGATTTTCAGGGCATGCAGGAGTTGGCCGAATTTCAGCTGACGCGATGGGGACTGCTGCATGGCGATCCTGGCCTGCGGCGGATCGATAAGCAAGAAGCTCAATTCACCGTCTTCGCCACGCACGGCTCGGATTATTTTGAAACGGGAGCCGAACCACGATTTCCGGCGCTGAAGCGTTGCCACAGTTGCCACCAGGGCGTAGGAGTGATTTCTTTCACCACGTACTCGCGGGTACAGTTTGCTAATGAACGCGACGACGGCAATGGCGGAACTGCAACGTCACGTATGTTCGTCTCCTTGAGCGCCAGCGGGGGAGCCGCGGAGGATATGGCCGCGATTATGTATCTGAAGAGTCGCGACTCGTGGCAGCTGTTACGGAAGCTGATGGGACGGTAGGCTACTCCTGTTCATGGACAATAGTTGCGTATAGATGCTCCGCAATCGGTGGTGGACAGACGAGTTAGAAAGAGGCCCACAAGGCTTCGAAATTTTTGCGGCTATGGATCACGTAACACAGTTCTTCGATGTGCTGGATTACCTTACTGTGTGCATCTTTGGCCCGGTCATCGATGTGTTCTCTGGTGGTGGTGGCAAACTGATTATTTCGTTCCTTGCCATTCCGCGGATCAAGAGGGATGAAGGTTCCAACTCCCCCCGGCTATTCTCAGCAGGAATTTCGCGCAGGTTTTGTACACATCACTGTCGGGGGTTATCAGATCCATCAGGATAGAGTCGGCTGGCTTCGGGATACAGATGCCGCGGCAAGCCGACTTGGCAGCCTCGATCCAATGACGCCACGCAGAACTCTTACACTCTGGATACCTGTCAAATCTTGCCGAAGTGAAAAATGCCTCCGCACTCATCGAGCAGGAAAAAATATCGGGTCGGGTTTGTTGTTCCCACGACGATGTGCACCGTCCAGGTCGTGTTGTCGGCTCCTTTTTCAATGTCCTCTACCCGCGCCGTATTGCCGAGAAAGCCGGAGAGAGATTTTACGCGCAGCTTTCGTACCACCTCATCATTGGAACTGACTGGCCCGAGTGGGCAGGTTTGCGGGTGAGCGCCGAGTTCATGGCTGTTTACCGTGGTACCCTTCACAACACCCTCAGTCAGGACCATCTTCCCCTGCATCTCTTGGAAGCCAAATTCGCCTAGTAGAGGAGATTGGTAATGGGCGTCAAGTTCAAAGCACGGGCGCTGCTGATTCCCTACGGGAGCATCCTGACCGGGCGCACGTAAGCAGAGATCGATTACCTTGAAGCCCACAGACAATCTCTCTTTCGACGCGTGGAGTGATTGCCGAGCGGTGTACTCAATCTCTGCTGTTCGGCCGGCGAGTTGGGGAAAGAATTCCCGCAAAAATTGACCGGCTACAGTAATCCGATCAGTGGCCTGAACCGCCGGTGAAGGCAGGGCGGATGGAGCGACCAAGAATACCAGCAGTAACGGGTAAATGGATGTGAATCGTCTCATCGCAGCCTCGTCGTTGGATCGCGGTTACCGATCAATTTAAACTACTTCCAATTGATCGGCGCTACGAATCATGTGCTCGCGTCGCCCGATTGCAAGCTCCAAGCTGAGGGTATTACCAGCTGCCTGCTCCCTGATACAATTCCCAGTTTTGTATCAGGAGGCTCTTTTGGATACTCGCTCGATCATCGCAGAATTGGAAGCCGAACGAGACAGGTTGGACCAGGCGATCGCAGCTCTTCAGGGGCAGCGCAGACGTGTTGGAAGACCACGGCTATCGACTGCGGCAGGTGACGGTAGAAGGGGGCCACGCCGGCTTTCGGCCGCCGCTAGGAAAAAGATCTCGCTGGCAGCGAAACGCCGCTGGGCAAAAGCGAAGGCAGCAGGGAAGCACAGCCTCTAAATTCTAGTAATCGCGACTCCCGATCGTACCCACGTTGTGTCGCGGCGGCTCTCCACCTCTGCTTCCGGGGTGCCAACTTAATTTCTCGCCTCTGCTTGGGCTCTGGTTTCTTCGGCAGAGCGGGGCCCTTTTTCGCTCCCTTGATAAGAAAGTCTTATGGCCAGACGCCGGCTTTTCAGCCTTCTCGCACTCCGTTTGGCTGCTTAACCAATCCGTGTCAACATTGCGAGCAATCGAGACATGCAAGCCCAACCCTCCGGGTGCGTGGGGCGCATCCGGGGAGTTTTTACTTCCGCGCCTTCAGCTCGCCCATCTTGTCAATATCCGTTTCGATTTTGAGGTCACGCACTGCGGCGAACTCCGCCTCCATTCTCCCTGCATGGACTCACGGATTTTTTTTGTTTCCTCTTTGACTCCCAGCCCGTCTTGTGTCACCATCGCATAGCGATAGAAATTCTCTAAGAAGCCCCTCCATTCCACCTCATCGTGATGGAGGGTTTTTTATTTGCTCCCTCACTCGCCTTTGTGGCACCATCTCCGCCAACGAATGATGGTTCAACCCCTCCGGTTGCTGGGCGCAGCGGAGGGGTTCTTGTTGACTGGCATAACTTTCGTCACTTTGTCCCCGCTCTGCACCATGGCAGGATCGTTTCAATCGGGAACCCATCTCTTTCAGCCCCTTGCATAACAGTGAGGGGCTTCGCCTTTCAGGGGTCCCCGACAAACCCGGGCTTGGTTTGGCGGTGTGCTAGGCCGCCCTCATCTCTTCCGCCGGATCCGCCGCGCCCGTAAACAGCAGCTCCGCCGCCCTCACTTTGTGCAACCCGTCCATCTCCTGCCGGATCGCCTCCACGCCCGGTCAGCTGCTGCCCGCCCACGCTGTACCCCTCCACGCTCTGCACCAGCTCGTCATAGATCTTCAGCAGCACCCCATGCCGCACCGCATGAATGGTCGTTCCATTCCGCGATCCGCCCACCACCACGCTCGTAGCGCCCGCCTTGAAGAACTGCCGCTTCTGCTCCGCCGTCACTGGGCTGAACCGGTGCACCAGCCCCAGAAAAAAATTCTTCTCCTCGTCGCCGTGCGGCCAGAACGCGTCCAGCGCAATCTCCACCGCCTCCGGATCGAACGGCTTCTCCTGATCCGTAGTCGACGCGCTCACCCGCAGCAGCTGCTCCGCCACCAGCCCGATATGCCGTGGCGTGATCTTCTTCTTCCACTCCGCCTCTTGCTGAAAGTCGCCAGCGTATCCCTCCACTCGCTCCAGCTTCCTTTCCGCCAGCGCCACCGCGCCTGACTTCCAGTCCAGCGTCGTCTCCTCTGCCGCGCCGTTGTTGCGGCTGCGAAACTCGATCGACCGGAAATATTCTTCCCACTCCGCCTGCATGATCCGCCCGAAGTGAAACGTGTAAGTGAACCTGCCGTCCCATCGCCACCTGGCGCGGACGGTCCAGAGGTAACAATGCCGCTTCTCCCATAAGAAGACTCCTGTGTGAAATAATTTCTGATTGGTACTGCTGGACTTCAGTTCACTTCAGCCGGCGAAGCGGTGAAGGCCTCAGGTCCGCGAAGCGGTGCGAACCTTCAATTGATGTGAGCAGCAAAGTGGTGCCACTCATCCTGACAGCTAAAGACCCGACTCGACGCTTTACTGCAAACTCCGAAGTCCTTCATCCTGACAGTTGCATCCTGTGCAGCAATTAGCCTCTTGCCGCCACCGAACGCCGCCAGGACCGGTGCCTGACTCCTGAGCCCCAGCGGTTCAGTGGGGCAGGTGGCTCAATTTGACTGTCTCGAGCACATTTCTCCGCTCTTACATTCTTGGGTCTTTGGCCGGAGGCATCTGACTCAGTAAGGCTTCAGGAAACCTCTTACTGCTCATTCCTGCCACCATTTATGAACCAATTCACGCGCCTCCAGGTCAGGCAAAATTCGTCTCTCATGCTTTCCATGTGCAGCTACTGCCACCATCTTGCCGGAGCCGGTTTTTCTGACGAGCAGCTTGCAATCATCGAACGCATGCATCATTGCGTTGCTCGTCCAGCCCCCTCCCGCCAGTTCCACATACATGATTCCTCGGGAGGCTAAACGTTGATGAATACTCTCGCGCCGGAGCTTGTCATCCTCAAATGGGAAAGGGCGCGCGTCGCCAGCACTGGTGCCTGCTCCCTCTGTAACGCCGTTCTCGACGTCTCCAGCCATCCCGAAATCTCCAGAAGTGATGAGTTGTATCGTCGCTTTCTCCACCACGTTCAGCATGCACATCCTCAAGCCGTCTCCCAAAGCAACTGATCGCTTCCTTCAGTTCTTCTTACCCTGTCCAGCAGGGCTCCTTCAACTCTCGCTAAAACGCTTCGTTGCGCCATTTGGCGCACAAATCACATGGTTCGACATCTTTTCTGCCCTTGCCCGCGCTTTTGCTGACTTCACGGTTGCACCGCTCGCCAGAGCTCATCTAAAGACACAAGGCCCGGAAACCCCTGTTGCTTACTCCTGCCTTGCTCCTTTATGCAGTTCATACGCCAGCCTGCCACCGAGAACCCGTCTGTCATTCTGTCTGTGTGCCGTTACTGTAACCAGCTCGTCGGTGCCAGCAGCTCAGAGGACCAGCTCGCCATCGTGGAGCGCATGCATCGCTGCTATGCTTGCCCGGCCGGTTCTGAACCGGCAAATTGATCCTGCCCCGGAACGTTGACCCTCTGCTCAGGCGCTTTTCGACGCTTGTGCCTGCCATTCCTCAGCAGTAATTTGAAACTGGCTGCAAGTTCATAGCAATTCATCCGCCTCATGTTTAGCGTTCTCCCTTGGCTGACCAGATCATGAGGTGAATTTTTTTGTCGAAAGCGTCCATCTTCCTCGCCGGCATTAGAAAGCGTTTCGATTATTGCGGGGCTCCAGCCCACCGCTCGCTTACTTGAGGCAGTAACTGCTCCAATTCCGCGCATCGCAGTTGTCATCAAATCCTTGAAACCCTGACCGCTGTAGCTTCTAATGTTTTTACGTAAACACTCTTCCCGGAACCCGCACGTCATCTGGTCCTATTGCATGAAGTGTGGCTCCTGTATCGGGGCCAGCATCTTCGAAGACGCGATCGACTCTATCGAGAAAAAACATCAGTGCAGCCAGCAGAAAGCGGATCCGCCCGCAGACATCAAGCCGATTCGCATCCGCCGAGAGGCATAAGGGCGTCTTCCGTCAGTAGACTCGCAAACCAATTAAGCCGCTCTAGCGCAACTCGCCTCTCCATCTACATCTCCCGGCCGCATTCCATCGACCGAGTGCCCGAAACAGTAACCCGACCTTACTCACGGACAGTTCGGAGGGGTGTTTCGGGTACTCGACCGCAGGCGCCAAACCACCAGCCCGCGATCGCGACTACCGCCAGAACGGCCGCCGAGAGATAGGTCCTTTTTCCCTGAAGAAATTGCCGTGCTTTTCCCACTGTCGCCCTCCGGGCTGTGCCCGGCATCCCACCTATTGTTAGCTGTCAAGTGGAATCCCCCCCACTTTCTTCGTGGGCTGGCCAGCCCCACCCGCCGGACAAGCAGGGCAACAGCCCTATCCAGAGTTGTTATAGAATAGCTCTCAATTTGCGCAACTTGCGCCGCGCCATTTCATGACCCAGAACGCCCCCATCTCCCTACGCTCGGATCGCATCCTTTCTGTTTCCTACGACGCCACACTTCTTGCCACGCGGCAGATGATCCTCGAAACACGCGGTTATGCTGTTGTATCGGCACTCGGCTTTCTGTCAGCAGCCGATTATTGCAGAACCGGTGCGTGTCAGCTTGTTATCCTGGGCCACTCAATACCCGCCGAGGATAAAGAGGAGCTGGCGCGCATCTGCCGGGCGCACACCTCACGCCCGATCCTGTCTCTCGAACTCCCTGGAGAGGCGCGGGTCGATGCCGATTACCACGCTTCAGTGTTTGAGCCTGAGCAGTTCCTTGCGACTGTTGAAGGAATCCTCAAGCAATCCAAGCAGGGCAAAGCGGCCGGCGGAATCTAAGCC
>DATAEJ010000177.1:0-16861 GCA_036258095.1 Candidatus Angelobacter sp.
TCAGCAAAGAAAAAGGTCTCATTCGCTGTCAGGGTGAAATCATCGCCGTTGACCGTGGCTATTGAAACCGCCTCATGAGTTGGACTCCCGGCACGCTTGTAGATCGCAAACGCCTGTTTCTGTACCACCGAGACCTCGCCGACTCTCAGTTGGGCGGGAATGCGTTGGACAATTACCTTCTGGATTTGCAGTTTCGCAAGCGGTGGCAGCAGGCCTTTTTGGTGCTTCAGGTCTACTTCTCCCGACGCCGGGTCATACGCATAATAAGGAACGGTGTAGCCGCCACGAACCCATACCGTCTTCCCTGCAAGGTCCCTGTTCGCCGACGCCAGATCGTAGGAATAGATCTTCGGCAAGTGCACATAATCGTCGCCGTTGCTCGAGTAAGTTGGCTTGTTTTCTGCCGCAGGTCCCACGGGCTGCCGGCGTTCGTAGAAGATCCACGCTACGCGCAGTCCGCCCAGAACCAGAGCAATGATCAGAAAGATCTGTATCCGCTTTCGCCAGTCCGAATCCATGGTTCAGCTATCTTACACGCCGCTGTCTTCATCCCGAGCTTCGCGAGGGCTCCCTATCGAGCATACAAACTCACGAGGGCTGCCCATTCGCTCCCCGTGGAGGCCCGGCATGCCGGCGGCATGCCGCATCTCAAATTCGCCCCCGTCAACAAGGATGCCGAGGAGTACGTCCCATGTTCATGAGGTGGCACGACCTGTATCGCCAACCGACGATCAGGGCCGTAGGTCCGTCAGCAGGGTAGCGCACCTCATCAGCAATCCAGTTCCTGGCTCCCTACGACAATCAAGGGGGCTGAAAGCTCACATTGCAGCTTCCACGAACAGGGCCGTAGGCCCGTCAACAAGTTAGCCCACCTCCGGAGCACGCGGGAGCGTAGCGACCGCTCGCGGAGGGGTGGGTAAACGTGAATTGAGAAACAGAGCCCCTAGGGGCGACACAAGTGGACACTGCTGTACCCGCTCGAAAACTCGAGCGCCGACGCAACACTCAACTGATGTCATCCTGAATGAGTTCGCAGGAGCAGGGAGTTTCTCTTCGAGGCTTCTCTTTTTCACATCACACGAACGGGCGACCAACAACAATCACCATCTCACCGCTCCGCCTCCCTCCTCAAATCTTCACTACCTTACTCGCCACCAACACCAGTCCCAGCGTGATCACTGCAATCACAACCTCTCCTATCGCGCCCACTAGAAAGGGACGCAGCCCCTGCTTTCTCATGTCTCGGAAGTTGATCTTCAATCCCACTCCCGCGAAAGTGAGCAGGAAAGCCCATTTCGACAGATTGGCGATGTTGGACAGCTGGTCGCGACTGAAGAAGCTCACGCTGGCCAGAGCTGAAACCAGGAGAAATCCAAGAACGAACTTGGGAAACTTCTGCCACAGAAAAGCCGCTTTGTTCCCCTGCACGCTTCTTCCCTCTCGCGCTGCCCAGTAAAGCGCGTAACCGAGCACCACAAATCCGATCAACGCGTTGCGGGTGGTCTTCGCAAGGACCGCGATTTTTGCAGCAGCATCTGAGTAAAGCGCTCCCGCGGCTACAGCCTCGGCGGTATTGTCCACTCCGGTGCCCGCCCACAATCCATACAGACGATCGCTCATTCCCAACGCATGCCCGATCGGCGGGAAGGTAAACAGCGCCAGTGCTCCCAGCGCCAGAATCGCAGCGATCGCAAAGGATGCATCCTCATCGTCGGCGTCAATCGCACCCTTGGTCGCGATAATTGCAGAGACGCCGCAGATGGAAGAACCGACCGCCAGCAGCGTCGTGAGCTTGGGGCTGAGCTTGAAGACCCGGCCCAGCAATGTCATGAGTGCAATGGAAAGTCCCAGCTCCACCAGGACCAGCACCAGGCTCACCGCGCCAAGCTTGAACACATCTGCGAGAATGAATCGCGAGCCCAGCAGGACGATGCCGCTCTTGAGCCAGAATTCATAAGTCGCAATTCCGGGTTTAAAAATTTCGGCTACGCCAAACACGTTCGAAATCAGGAGCCCAATTCCAATCGCCCAGAGCACGTATTCAATATTCGGCAGCACCAGATGGTGCGCTTTGCTGTAACGAGCGATGCTCTGCTCCAGCAGCTTGCCACCCATGCCCACAATCGCAAGCAGGGCGACGCCGGGTAGAAGATTGAGAAACTTTTGTGGCCAGGAAAGCGGCCGTGGAGCAGTGAGAACGGATGAGGTAGCCATCGGTATTCGTCCTCCCTACCACGTGATGTGCTTCACCAGCCCGATGCGAACCAGGCCGGCAAGAGTCAGCGCCAGGATCACTGCCCAGGCGTCAAGAGAAAGTACGGATTTGCGGTTCAACTTTGCTGCGTCGCTCATAGCGATTTCCTTTCTGGTTTTTGCCCAGCCCCTCCCCCCCGCAAATAAAAAACCCACACACGTTGCTGTGAGTGGGTTCGGGATCAAAAATGACTGAACTGAATCTTTACACAGGCCACTCGCCAGCAGAATTGGACACGACCGCGCAACAACACGCGCACATCATCCGCATCTGGCGATGACCGTTCATGAGATTTGCAATCCTACAATCAGATTCCGCAGCTGTCAAACGGCTGCAAAAAATTACTTACGATTTTTCGTCTGCCGGATGACTGTCCCAAAGCTTCGCGCACCGAAGTTGAAGCCCTGCTGTACCGTGCCGGTTACAGTGACCTTGCTGCCGTTCCCCGGCACCCCGAAGTTCTGGCTCACGACCCAGATCGTTCCCGAGCCGTCATCCACCTGAAAGGCTCCGTTGCTCAAAGCGCCGAAAGACTGTGACGTATGGCCGGAAACTGTTACTTCTCTCCCAGCGAAACGGCCTGGGTCTTTGTTGATGTCGGAGATCTTGGTGTGTGCCGCGCAGCCGAGCAATAAGGCGATTGCCAGCGATCCTAATATCCCGAGTAGTACACGCTTCATCATGAACAGCTCCTTATCTCATTCTGACTTCCGGCTGTACAAGTGACACCGCCAGCCTGCTTTAGACATTTTCTTGAAACCCACCTCTGCTGGGAAACTCTCAAACAGGGTGATTCTTTGCAATGGACTGGCTGTCTCAGACAAGTCCAACTCGTGACTCACCGCTCCCGGATGTGATCTATTTTCAGAGTCTTAGGTTGTAACCACAATTCTCGCCCGCGGCAGCAAACCATGGCTATGTTGCCGGGAATCCGGCAAGGCCCCGTTTTGCAGGGCCTTACCACGCTTATGGGAAGTATTAGGCGAAAAAAGGTGCCGCCTCGCGTGATCCACCTCACATGTGCTTTGTTAAGAACTGTCTACTCTGGATGTGCGCGCCGGAACCCCCGTACGGCGCAGGGGGAACAAGATCGATGGCAGTGCTTCCGTGGACACCTCACTTCAAACTCTTTCCCAAGGATGGCTCACCGGGAGACGAGTATCGCATTAACAATGGCCGAGTCGAGGTCCGGGCCCTGGGCCCCGGTGGAGAACCTTATAAGGGTTATAGTGAGTGGATTGCACTCACTCCCCAGGAGATCAAGCTCCACTTTGTACGGAGCACTCCGGTAGCTTCCTGGCTGCGCGAAGTGTTAAGTGATCCCAAACCGAAACGGGTTCACGCTTCACAGGCCGCTCGTTAAGTCGAAACCTTAACGGGCACCCACTCCGCTGCTGTTCGCCGTAATCTGGTTCCGCAGTTCCCAGAGTTCGCGATAAGCAACATGCTGCATTCGCTGTTGCAGCACCTCGACTGGCGTGCCCATCGTCCCAACAACGCCACCGCCGATGATCCTCTGCGCGAGCTTCAGGTGGTGGAAGCGGAATGCCTGCATGCGTTCGTCGAAGTCGAGCATCCTTTCGGCGACGTCATGCAGGCCAAAGAATTCTTGATGACGGCGATAAATGTCGTCGACGCTCAGGCCTTGTGCCCGTAGCTGCTCCTGGAAGGCATCGCCGATCCGCGGCGCGATGTGCAACAGCGCAAGGAATCCCGGTGAGTCCAGCCCACTGCCGTGTCCCAGCCCTGCTCGAATGATGTGGTAGTCATACGGCGTGATCGTCTCGAGCACATGCAACAGTTCGATCGGATGCTCCAGCATCATGTCCGCCCGGCGCATCAGCCGTGCTGCGTTTTGGTTGTCACCTTTACTGATCGCCTGCCGCGCACGTTCCAGCTCCCACGCTGCGCCTTTCATCAGCAACTCCGACGATTGATGAACCACTTGGAATGTCAATTCGTCGGCGTGCGAGAGCTCCTCAATCGGAGTCTGTAAAGACAGCAGATCTTCGGTCCGCAGGTACCGCTCGTAATCACTGGCTCCTTTGCCGGGCAAAATCGGCTTTTGCATCTCATTCATGGACTGCTTCACTCCTCAAGGCTCCACACACGCACACAGCGGAGGGATCCCGGACAGCCGCCGCATGCATTCATCTTCTCTTTACGATACATGAAACTTGAGTCCGGGATTTCTCGTGTGTGTTGCTGGTCAGGCCGTTTCTCGTCTTAAGAACCCCAGCGCCGTAAAGCCCAGAGCTGCGATCACCAGCCCCGACGCTGCAATCGCCACCATCCGTGGCAGAGTACCGTGGCTCCATGTCTGCATGAGCACTCCAGCGGGAAACAGGAAAGCACCTGCCAGCAAACACCATGCGAGCAGTGACTTCAGCTTCTCGGAATAGCCCACGCCGTCAGCGGACAGCCCGACGATAATGAGCAGCATGGAGAGGCCGAGCCAATGGCTGTGCACGTCCACCTGACGGTCGTAAGCGTACTTCGCTTCCCGATAATTCGCCATCGCATGGTCCGCCGCACCAGGATTCCGTTGAGCGGCAGCTGTGAATGACTGCGCAAGCGAAGCGCCAATGCCATCCAAGGCCTGATGCTCGGCAAACACCGCATACCAGACACCGTAAGCCATACCCAATATGCCCAGCGCCATTCCTCCCAGGATCAATACTGTCTTCGCGCGGCTCATTGAATCTCTCCTCCCGTGGCATCAAGCTGTCCGGTATAGCGAAGAATGCCGATCCACATCGCCAGCAGAGCCATAATCACAAGCGAGCCGCCGAAATCCGCCAACCCACCTGCCACAAGTCCAAAGCGCAACTCCATAAGAACGCAGACCGGCAAAAGCAACGAACCGAACAGGAGTACGCCGGCCCACCGTTTCCGCCAGAGATTGCCAAGATGGACATAAGGCTGTAAGAACGCCAGCAGCATGGCAAGAAAGCCAAATTCGATCACATGAGCATGTGCCGCAACCTTGACTGCCTTGTCTCCCTGAAGCTGCCCGTAGTCATCCAAAGCTGCATCCACACCGGCATGGTCCTGCGCTGCGGCAGCGAGACTCATGCGCGAGAGGATGTTGTAGTCGGCGGCTTCGTGGCGGTAGAGGTCAACTCCCGCATAGAACGCACCGTGGATCAAGCCAGCCATCACCAGCAGCAGCCCGCCGGCAAAGAGATATCGCCCAGCCGCGGTGGCGCTGGGAAGCAGCGGAGCGGTGTTGAACGTTCCTCTGTTGCTTCGCAATGAAAGCAGATAGACAGCAGTGGCGATCAGCAGCATGAGTCCACCCAGATCGGCGAAGATGCTCGCCCATCCAATGGCTCGTAAGGGACTGTACGCGAGCCCGATGTAGTGAATCAGAAAAACGCCAATCGACAAGAGAACCGCGCCGGAAATGAAGAGCCAGGCAGCCCGTCTCTTCACTTGCTCTGAGAGACGCACCCACGGCTGAAGAATCGCCAGCATGAGCGCAAGGTAACCAAACCCGATCAGATGGACATGCGTGTCCACCTTTGTGCCGCGATTTTCCAGGAAACTTCCGGTCGCAGCGAAACCGGCGCCCACACCGTCCACACTGCCGGCAAGCGCTGCATTCGCCGCCGACGCGAGACTTAAACCAACACGTGAAGCATTCTGGTGAAGGATGAATATGGCGAAAATATCGCCGAAGATCATACCGGCGAGAATCATCGCTATACCGGCCAGCACCAGCAACCGTCGGGAAGACAGCCGTGCGAAGTCGCGAGCCGGGTCTGACGGCGCGGTGATCAACGTTTCGGGCGATGCCATGCGGCTCTCCGTCAGACTTCCGGTATTACTGCGGTGACTTCAATCTCAACGCGGGCATTCGCTTCTACAAGTCCTGCAACCTCCACCACCGTCATCGCCGGATAGTGGCTTCCGATCACCTTGCGATACGAGGCGCCGATCTCTTTCGTGGAACTGAGATACTCGTTCTTATCCAGCACGTACCATGTCATTCTGGCAATATGCTCAGGACGCGCGTTCCCTTCCTTCAGTATCGCCACAATATTCTGCAACGCCTGTTCCACTTGTCCGGCAAAGTCCAGAGCCACGAACTCGCCCTGCGTATTCCAACCGACAATCCCGCTCACAAACACGAGCTGTCCTCGCGCAGAAATTCCGTTGGCATAGCCCTTTGGGCGGGGCCAATCCGCTGGTTGAAGGATCTTCATTGGTCGCCTGCTTCGTCGTCCTGGATCTTTATTCTTTTACGAATGCCTGAATGCGCTCGCGCAGCCAGTCTGGGAAAGGGATGGCGCGCCCCTCGCCCAGGTCCATGAGCACGAGCACCACATTGCCTTTCACTCGCACCTCGCCGTCCGGACCCGCCAGCACAATGCGCGCCTTCACCGAGCTGCGTCCAAGGCTGTGCACATACAGATTGGCGCTGAGCACGTCTCCCAGTGTGCTGGGCCGGTAAAAATCAACCTCCAGGTGGACGGTGGGTATGCCCCATCTACTCTTCAGGACCAGTTCGTTGAAGGAAAACTTAAGCCCTTCACGCCACCAGTCTTCCACCAGGTTGTTGAACATCACGAGAAATCGCGGATAAAAGACGATCCCCGCGGGATCACAGTCTTCGAATCTGACCGCAACCTCGGTTCGAAACGACGGCTCGGGTACTTCTTCTTTGGGAGAAATAGCCGGGGCTTCAGCCATTAGCGCTCGCTCTCCTGAAACGCCTTGATAATGCCACGCCCAATGATCAACTGCTGAACTTCCGTCGCCCCTTCATAAATTCGCAACGGGCGAATCTCGCGGTAGAGCTGTTCCACCGTCTGGTCCGCGACCACCCCCAATGCACCAAAAATTTGTACCGCGTCGTCGATCGCACTTTGGGCCATCTCGGTGGCAGTCATCTTGGCCATGGCTGCCTCGGTGGTGACGGAGCATCCGCGGTCCCTGAGCCATGCCGCACGATACGTGAGTAGTGCCGCAGAGTCGATGTCCGTTGCCATGCGTGCGATCTTCGCCTGCGTCAACTGGAATTCTGAGAGTGTCTGGCCGAACATTTTACGGCCTGTCGAGCGACGCAATGCTTCCTCAAGAGCACGGCGTGCGAATCCGACGGCCGCCGCCGCAACCGACGAACGGAAGATATCGAGCGTGGACATGGCGATTTTGAAACCCTGTCCTGCCTCGCCAAGGAGCTGCGATCGTGAAATTCGGCAATCCTTGAAAACGAGCCGCGCCAGCGGATGCGGCGCCACTATTTCAATGCGCTCGGCAATTTCGAGGCCGCTGGCAGAGGCATCGATAATGAACGCAGAAATTCCGCGTGATCCAGCTTGTTCGCCCGTACGCGCAAATACCACGTAAAAATGCGCGATTCCTCCATTTGAAATCCAGGTTTTTTCGCCATTCAGGATGAACTGTTGTTCGGCTTTCTCCGCCCGGCAATTCAGCGCTGCCACGTCCGAACCCGCTTCCGGCTCAGAAATGGCAAAGGCCGCGATCGTAGAACCCGCGGCGACACGCGAAAGATACTTTTGTTTCTGCTCCGGCGTTCCGAACAAACTTATCGCGCCCGACCCGAGCCCCTGCATCGCAAAGGCAAAGTCTGCTAATCCCGAATAACGCGCCAGCGTTTCGCGGATCAGGCAAATCGCCCGGGTATCAATCTGTTCCGCCGAAGCTCCGTATTCTGTTCCGCCGATCGCATATTTCAGCCACCCACCTTTTCCCATCAGCCGGACCAGATCGCGGCAGGCACTATCAACGTCATCGATCGTATGAGGGTGTGAGCCACTCGAGAGATTGGCGGCTGCCCACTGATCCAGTTCCTGAGCCAGCGCCCGATGACGCTGTTCAAAGAATGGCCAATCGAGATGTGCGAGGTGGCGCAGAGTCTTCAGTCTCCCTTGAACACCGGTTTCTGTTTCGCCACAAAAGCTTCGTATGCTCGATGAAAATCCTGGGTGGCCATGCAAATGGCTTGTGCCTGGGCTTCCGCCTCAAGCGCTTCTTCAATGCTCATACTCCATTCCTGATGGAGCATCTTCTTGGTCATGCCGTGCGCGAAAGTGGGACCAGTGCTAAGCTCGGTCGCCAGCGAAGTTGCAGTGTTCAGCAATGTTTCCGGCTCGGCCAGCCGATTGAAAAATCCCCAGCGCTCGCCTTCTTCGCCCGACATGGTACGCCCCGTATACAGCAATTCTGACGCGCGCCCCTGCCCGATGATCCTCGGAAGCATCGCGCACGCACCCATGTCGCACCCAGCCAGGCCGACACGGGCAAACAAAAACGCAGTCTTGCTGCGGGTTGTCCCGATACGCAGATCAGAAGCCATGGCCAGAATCGCCCCGGCCCCTGCGCACACGCCATCGATCGCCGCAATAATCGGCTGCGGACAGGCGCGCATGGCCTTCACCAGATCGCCAGTCATCCGGGTAAAGGCGAGCAGTCCGGGCATGTCCAGCTTCGTAAGCGGTCCGATGATGTCATGCACGTCGCCGCCGGAACAGAAGTTCTCTCCCGAACCGGCTAAAACCACTGCTTTAACGTCGCTCGCGTCAGCAAGGGCGCGGAACAGGTCGCGAAGTTCGGCGTAGGAATCGAAGGTTAAAGGGTTTTTGCGCTCGGGACGGTCAAGCGTAATCACCGCCACAGCATCCTTCACCTGATACTTGAAATGTCTGGCTTGGTACTCGGCAATGGGGCGTCCCTGAAATGAGAGCGGCTGCTGTGCGCGGGAGGTATCAGCCATCAGTTGCTTCCTGTCATAGCGGAATCTCTTGCAGTAGGAACGCCGTTCATGTGCGACTTCAACTTTCCCAATTCCTTGATCATCTCGTCTTTCTCGTCCCTGCTGAGACCGCCCAGCAATTCGACGATCCAATGTTCATGGCGAGCAGCCATTTCGCGGAAGCGTTTCAGTCCAGCGTCAGTGAGCTTCACAGTGTACGCGCGGCGGTCGCCAGGATCATGATGGCGAATCACCAGTTTTTCGCGTTCCAGCTGATCGGTTATGCCGGTTACGTTGCCGCCGGAAACCATCAGACGGCGCGAGAGTTCGCTCATGCGAAGTCCGCCGGCGCTGCGGTCCAATTGTGCCATCAAATCAAAACGCGGAAGCGTGGTATTGAACTCCCGCCGCAGGCGCAGGCTGATTTCTTTTTCGATTCGTACCGTACAGGAGAGCATGCGCAGCCACAGCCGCAGTCCCTGATGGTCACCTTTCTGGGCACGCGTCTCCAAATCGACGACTGCGTGTCCGTTCACGCGACTTCGCGAGAGGTTCTTGCGGGCGACAACGATTTGTGAACGTGAGGCCATCGGCTTACACCTGCAGCATGAGCTGCGCTCGGGCAATGTTCCTTTCCAGCTGTTGTTTTCCGCTCAGGTACTGCTTGGGCCAGGAAATATCCGTAAAGCCTTGCTTCGCCGCCTCATGCAGCGTCCATGCCGGATCGGCAAGGTGCGGACGCGCTACTGCACACAAATCTGCGCGCCCGGCGGCAATGATCGTGTTGATGTGGTCGCCTTCAAAAATGTTCCCGACTGCAATGGTCGGAATCCCAACCTCATTCCGAATTCGATCAGCGAACGGCACCTGGAACATGCGGCCATAGACAGGTTTTTCGGCTTTGCTCACCTGGCCGGACGAACAGTCAATCACGTCAGCTCCTGCGCCTTTAAACAGTCGCGCTACTGCAGCCGCGTCTTCCGGCGTCAGCCCCCCGGGAACCCAGTCATGCGCGGAAATGCGCACGCTCATGGGACGGTCCTGCGGCCAGGCGGCGCGCATGGCACGGAAGACCTCCAGCGGGTACCGGCAACGATTCTCCAGTGATCCGCCTAACTCGTCCGTACGCTGGTTGGTCAGTGGTGAGATGAAGCTCGACATCAGGTATCCGTGTGCACAATGGAACTCCAGCCAATCAAATCCGGCACCAGCAGCCCGCCTCGTCGCGGCCACGAACTCGCCCTTGATTCTGCACATGTCTTTTGGCGTCGCTTCATGCGGAATTTGTGACGTACCCTCGATATAAGCAAGAGGCGAGGCCGAGACCAGAGGCCAGTTACCGGAAACGAGCGGCTCGTCAATTGCATCCCAGCCGGCGCGGGTTGACCCTTTGCGTCCGGAATGACCTAGCTGAAAAGCAATCTTGGCATCCGTGTTGCAGTGCACAAAATCAACAATGCGTTTCCAGGCAAGCTCCTGTTCATCGTTCCACATGCCCGGACACCCTGGCGTAATGCGGCCTTCGGGGGAGACGCAGGTCATCTCGGTGAACACGATCGCTGC
The DNA here is from genome assembly GCA_036258095.1 of Candidatus Angelobacter sp. Lineage (GTDB taxonomy): Bacteria > Acidobacteriota > Terriglobia > Terriglobales > Acidobacteriaceae > Angelobacter. The sequence continues at coordinate 10,539 of DATAEJ010000177.1, forward strand.
ACCGCCCATAGCCCGCGAACCAAGATGAACGAGATGAAAATCGTTCGGCACGCCCTCCTGCGCCATATAGGTGGCCATGGGCGAACACACAACGCGATTCTTGAGTCTCAGGCCGCGAACGCACATCGGCGTAAACATGGGAGGCAGAGGATGTGTGATGCCGCTGCGGCGGGCGAACCAGGCTTCAAGGTTCTTCACATAATACGAATCGCGCAGCTGCAGGTTTGCGTGCCCCACGCGCTGGCTGCCGGTGAGCAATGAGTAGGTGAATTGCTCCGGTTCGAGATGAACGTAGCGCTCCACCTGCTCAAACCACTCCATCCGGTTGCGCGCCGCGCTCTGGAGTTTCAGTGCTTCGATCTCGCGCTCTTCCTGATAGCGCTGCAGTGCCGTACTTACATCACCGTCATGGGTGGTCAGCACACGTGCCAGCGCCATGGCATCTTCCATCGCCAGTTTGGTTCCCGATCCGATGCTGAAGTGCGCCGTATGGGCTGCGTCGCCAATCAGCACAATGTTCTTGTGGAACCATTTCTCGCAGAGTACGCGATTGAATTTCAGCCAGATGGCTGATCCCCGTAGGTGCTTGGCATTCGAGATGAGCTTGTTGCCGTCCAGGCGGTCTTCGAACAGCTTCTCGCAGAAGGCGATCCCCTCCTCCTGCTCCATCTTGTCCAGTCCCGCTGCCAGCCAGTTCTTCTCCGGTGTCTCCACGATGAATGTCGACCATTCCTGGTCGAAACGATAAGCGTGCAGGTTGAACCAGCCCCATTTGGTTTCGGCAAAATCGAACGTGAATGCGTCCAGCTTCTTCCGGCTGCCGAGCCACACAAAACGGTTGTTGCGTACCTGGATGTTGGGTTTGAAGATATGTTCGTACTTGCGCCGCGTGATGGAAGAGGCACCATCTGAGGCAATGACCAGGTCATAATGAGCGGCGTATTCGTCAGGATCGGTGATTTCAGTTTCGAAGACGAGATGTACGCCCAGCTCCGCCGCTCGTTCATGGAAGATGTTCAGCAGCTTGATGCGAGCGATCCCGCAGAAGCCGTGCCCTCCTGACGTGATTTTGCGGGCTTTGAAGAAAACATCAATGTCGTCCCAGTGGCGAAAGGCTCGTGTTATCTGGGCGTGGGTCTCTGCGTCAGAAGTACGAAAGCCATCCATCGTCTTATCAGAAAACACGATGCCCCAGCCAAACGTATCGGTGGGTCGATTGCGTTCCACGACGGTCACGTCCCAGTCGGGCCTGGCTTTCTTCAACAATATCGAGAGATACAGCCCGGCGGGACCGCCCCCCAGACAAACAATTCTCAACTTGAACCTCCCGGAAGAAGGTTGAATTCGCGCAGCTTGTCCGCGAGCTTTGCTCCAGTGTCATCAGCCAGCGCGGCTTCACGTAACGCACGCAGGCGCGCTGCGGGCTCAGGCGAGCGGCGCAGGCGCGAGATTACTGTCATCAGGGTCTCGAAGTTCCGGCTTCCCAGCAGGTACGTGTCGCCGTAACCCTTGATCAGCCGTGGAGACTCGGCGACCTCGCAGGCGAGTGCGTAGTCCGCGGGCGCAAGTTCCCTGATTTGTCCGAGCCACGATGCTATGCGACGGCTTTCCCGGCGGAAGCGCAACGACCCTCGCCGCCAGCGACGCAGCCCGGCAACCAAGTAGAGCTGGAGAAAGCCGCTAATTGAACTCGTGTGCAGGACCTTACCGCTTTTCGTAAGCCGGTTAACGAAGTTGTGTGCCCATTTCGTATTGAGTAACCAGCCGCCAATCCCGGCGGGCAGAATGTCCGCGAACTCCTCCACGCGAGGGTGAAGAAACTCATTGATCACGACCAGCTGGTCGTCTTTAACATGCGCATCTTTGCGGACGCGCTCGAAGCGGCTGCGTCGAATCTTCAGATCGGCTACGCGGATCGCGTCTTCATAGGACATCCAGAGCGCCAGATACCGGGCAGTCTCACGAAGTAAACCGAAGTCCCCTCGCTTCCCGTACTGGCGGTCAAGATCGCGAATGGGTTCAAGACGATCAAGGTATTCCTGAACGTACTGTAGGTCCTGGTGCTCGGCCAGCTTCTGGATCGCCGGCAGCAGAATACTCTCGACCTGACTTGGAAATGTGCTTTGAATGCGTCCTACGAACGGCCAGAGAGGCCCGGCTTTGCGAAAGCTGACTGACGAGCGCTCAGCGGATCCTACAACCGGCTGCTGCGTTGAATCAAAGGCAGCCGAAAATGCTTTCTTGCTGGATGCAACCGAGACACCGCTGCGCTCAATGGCATCTTCAAAGCTCTTGCGATCGAAGGGCAGGGTCCCTGACGCGGCGAGGGCCCCAAAGAGCGTGGCGCTGATTACGCTGCCGTTCTCTTCAGCCATCCGCGCGAAATCCTGACTGATGAACCTGCGAGCTTTTTCCCGCCCGGACTGAATGAGTGCGTCCGAGTTCACGCGCCCGTCCGCCATCGCAATTTTCTCGGTCATCGAGTAAACCCGATTAGTTGACGCGATCAATGTGGTGCGATCGGCACTAACGAGTCCCCGCGTAATTGCGCGGCCGGCCTCCATGAGCTCTGAGGCAATCACAATATCCACTTCGCCCGGAACAGGCATCAATGCTAGAACCGGCTGTTTTCCCGCCTCGTGGCTGGCGGCTTCCGGAAAAAGCTCCACGTAATAAATTGTGGCGCCGGTGCGCTGGGCTACGCCCGGAACTGAAGTGGTCTGAGCGAGGTAGTCGCAATGTTCGGCAAGGTCCACAATCCAGTCCGCCAGCACCCCGCCGCCTTCGCCGCCCATGGCGAGAATAGCAATGCTGATGGCCCGGGCCTGTTTCACCGGACTTAGAGGCACCGCATTGTCGACCAGTTCGCTGGTTTCCATGTTCGAATGCTCAGGCAGAAATTTGCGACAGGCGCCGCTCGTGTCGCGACTGAAGGAACCCGATCACCGCAGCCCGCACGCGCGCTTTGAAATGGTCCCATTTGGTGGGATTGGTGATGATCTGGGCGCGGAAAAACGATGGGCAAAGTCGCGCCGCATGTGCGACCTCACCACACAGGCCGCAGCCCACGCAGCTGTCAATGACCGTGGCCACCGGATCGAGCCTCAAGGGATCCGGGTTGGGCTGAATAGTTAATGATGGGCAGCCGGACAGCCGGATGCATGAGTGGTCGCCCGTGCAGGTGTCGGCGTCTACACCGAAGCGCTCCCGCACAACACGTTCGCCGGCTTCCATGCGCTTCTTCATCAGTGGCTTGATCCGGCGCTGTTGGTTCAGTGAGCACTCGCTCTGCGCTACGATGACTTTAGGCCCCTTTTCTTTGGTGGTCAGCGCCTCTTTAAACACGTCCCGAAGATGCGCTACGTCGTAAGTGCGCGTGATCGTCTTGACCCACTTCACGCCCACGCCGCGAACCGCATCCGCGATCGACTGGCGTGTAGTACGGATCGGATTTTCCGCCTGCGATGACAAGATATCCTGTCCGCCGGTCGCGGCCGTGTAGCTGTTATCGACGACCACCAACACGCTGTCACTCTGATTGAAGACAGCGTTCCCCACGCCGCTGGTCAAGCCGTTATGCCAGAAGCCGCCATCGCCCATAAAACTGATCGTCCGCTTGCTGGTCTCGTCGGTGTTGAATGCGGCATTGCTTGCCCATCCAAGCCCGTAGCCCATGGTGTGCGCGCCGATGTTGAACGGCGGGAGAATCGAAAACAGATGGCAGCCGATATCACAAGCCACATGATGCTGACCAATCTCACGCTCCGCCAGCTTCAACGCAGTAAAGATCGGCCGTTCGGGACACCCGGTGCAGAAGGAAGGCGGCCGCGGCTGAACCTGCTGATCGAGTATCGGTAGAGAGTTGCTCGGCAGGCCGTTCGTCACCGAAGGCTGCTTTGCAGGCCGCGCGAGCGTCGGCAGCTTTCCGCTGTCAATGAGCTGCGGCGCCATGGTTTCCACAAATTTCAGAATCCCCTTTGTCACAACGGCTGCCGTGTACTCGCCCGCCATGGTCAGCATGTCCTTGCCGTGGATGGCCGTTGTCACTCCGGACTTTCGCAGGATGGCATGCAGGTTTTGTTCGATGAAGTCGGGCTGACCTTCCTCGATCACCAGCACTGCGCGCTTGCTACAGCAGAAACGTAGGACCTCATCCTCAATCAACGGATACGTGACATTCAGAAGATACAGCGGAATCTGTGTGTTGCCGAAAGCGTCAGAGAGACCGAGTAGCTCAAGCGCGCGGATCACAGCGTTGTACATGCCGCCCTGGAGAATGATTCCAAACTCCTGCCGACCATCGCCAAAGAACTCGTTGAGCTTGTTTTCCCGGATGAAATTCTGAGCTGCCGGCCATCGTTTGTTGATCTTCTCCTGTTCGTGGAGGAAGCTCCCCGGCGGCAGAACGACACGGCTGGCATCGCGCACGGGATTTTCCATTGCATCTTTCAAAGTGAATTTCGGCCGCACGTTATCTTTCGCAATGAACCGTCCGTGCACATGGCACGCTCTTATACGCAGCTCCAGCATGACCGGCGTGTTGCTGGCTTCTGAGAGCGCAAATCCCTTCTCTACGGCATCCACGATCGACGGCAGGTTGGGCCTCGGATCAAGCAGCCACATCTGCGACTTCATGGCGAAGGCGTGTGAGCGTTCCTGCATGATGCTGGAACCTTCACCGTAATCTTCGCCAACGATTACCAGGGCGCCGCCGGTTACACCGCTTGAGGCCAGATTGGCTAGCGCATCAGACGCAACGTTGGTGCCAACCGTCGATTTGAACGTGACCGCGCCGCGCAGCGGATAATTGACCGACGCCGCAAGGGTCGCGGCGGCGGTCGCTTCCGACGCGCTGTGCTCGAAGTGGACGCCCAGTTCTTTGAGAATGTGGTTGGCGTCGGTAAGGACGTCCATGAGATGGGAGATGGGCGCGCCCTGATAGCCGGCCACGTAGGAGATACCCGACTGAAGCAGTGCCTTGGTTACGGCAAGGATGCCTTCGCCGCGGAACTCCTGTCCAGCGCCAAGGTAAAGAGTCTGGACTTCTTTTGTGAAAAACCGCTCCGCCACTCCCACCTCTCTGGGTTCCCAGGCCCCATCGTGATGTCTCGCTGATAGGGAACCGTGTGCGCGCCGTCATGGCCCAAAAACGCGCGCGTGATGGGCAACTGGGCGAAATTCTAGGTCTAAATATTTCAGGTGTCAAATTTCTTGCCAATCAGGAACTCTGGGTCTATAGTTTTCTCCTCTTAGCGGGAGGTCCCCCATGAAACGCTTGCTGCTGACCGCCGTAGCCACCGTTTTGCTCTGCGCAATTGGCGCGGGCCAGACCATTACAGCCTCACTCCAGGGCCGCACGTACGATAAGTCGGGCGCCATGGTGACCAAGGCCAAAGTCACTGCGACCAACTCAGACACAGGTCTCTCCCGGTCGACAATAAGCGGCGACACGGGCGATTACCAAATCGCTGCGCTGCCGGTAGGCAATTACAGGGTCGCAGTGGAAGCGCAGGGCTTCCAATCGCAGACCCGCACGGTAAAGCTCACGGTCGGCGAGACAGTGAGCCTGGATTTCTCTCTCGCACCCGGTCAGGTAGCCCAGGAAGTGACCGTCACAACAGACGCGCCTCTGATCGAGACCACGCGTACTTCGACCGACTCTGTAATCGCTGAGCAGCAGATCCAGAACCTCCCAGTGAATGGACGCCAGTTTATCGACTTTGCTCTGCTGGCTCCGGGTGTCACGATCGGCGACACAACCTCCGGCAGCACCGACGTGATCATTGAGCCGGTGACGAAGCTTTCTTTTGCGGGACAGAACATCCACTACAACTTCATCGCCGTGGATGGTGCGGACAACATCTCGACTGCCTCTGGCGTGCAGAAGACCACGCCTTCCACCGACGCCGTCCGCGAGTTCCGCGTGATCAACAACACCTATAGCGTCGAGGCCGGTCGCGCCGTGGGCGGGATCGTGAACATCGTGACGAAGAGCGGCACCAACGATCTGCACGGATCGGTGTACGACTATCTGCGCAATGATGCCTTCGATGCCAAGAGCCCCCTCGCAGCGCCCGGGCTGAACAAACTGCAGCAAAACCAGTTTGGTGCGACCCTGGGCGGACCGATCGTAAAAGGCAAGACATTCTTCTTCGGCAACTATGAAGGCCAGCGGCGCAGCGAGAACCCGTTCTACAATTCGATCATCCTCAACAACATCACGGCAATCAACCAGTTCAAGCAGAATTTCGGGCTCGCGCCTGAGCAACTGAACGCAAACCGCAAGAGCGATTACGATAACTTCATAGTCAAGCTTGATCATT
>DATAEJ010000178.1:0-11608 GCA_036258095.1 Candidatus Angelobacter sp.
AGGAACCTGGCGCAGTTCCACATCGAAGTAGCGGGCAAATTTATGCCAGCAGATCTGGACTGGGCCACAAATCAGGTTCGGCTTGTTTCCCGGAGCGGCTGATTTCCGGCGGTTACGCCAACGCGTTTTCAGCGCCAGGCCACCCAGCATGGCGGCTTCGCTCGAACCTGTTGTGGAACATCCTTGCGTCCCTGCCGGATCGGGAGAGTTCCAGAGGTCGGCAAGCATCCGTACGCAGCGTGCCTCGATTTCTGCTGTTTGCGGATATTCGTCTTTATCAATCAGGTTCTTGTCGATGCACTCATCCATCAGTTTGCGGATTTCCGGTTCTACCCATGTCTGGCAAAAGGTGGCGAGGTTCTGGCGCGAGTTGCCATCGAGCAAGAGTTCATCATGCACCTGCTGATACGCGGCAGCTGCATTCGTCTCCTGGGAAGGGAACTGGTACCGCGGAAGTGGATGCGGAAGGAAGCTGCTGCCCGTCAGATGGTCATCGAGGCTCGCGACAATGTCCCTCTTGATCTTCAGTGCCATGACGTATCGACTGTGCCCGACGCTCGTTCTGGATTCTAGCGTTCCCACCGCCACGGTTGTCAGTCACGTATTCAGGCGATGCGGGCTGAACTTGTCCGACCTTCGGCGCTTCTGTTCCAGAACCAACGATTCATCAACAAGCGCTTGAACACCAGCTGAATGCAGGTTCCCGCGAAGCGATGTTGAGAAGCCAACCGGTCACGAGCGGCACTCATCGAACTAAGAAAGGCAAAAGGACAACACCCTAAGTTATTGAGTTTGCTGATGCTTCCCCTAAGTAACCTACCCCTGCTGTGCGGCCTGAGGTTATAACAGGCCAGGTTCAGAGCCGCGGGACATCTGGGGTTGGTGTTGGAGGAGCGCACAGTTATATGGATAAACGGGAGATGAGGGGACTGCTCACGCAAATGGAGGCTATCGCCGAGCAGATCCTGCAACACGATGCCGCTTTCTTTGAAGCCCTTCAGGCGCTGAAGTGGGAAATTGACAGAGACAACGGTGTGAAATCTGCGGTGTGCGATCTGCGCGCTGCCGGACACCGGGTATTCAGTTCCTTCGTACCTCGTATCCGCGTCAGAATCAAGACCGAGAGTGGCACATTCGCCCTTGCCGCGTCACCTGAAACGCGAGCAGCATCCGCTCCCGAGCCTGTGGCGCAAATGACGCAGCAGCTGAAGAGCGCCGCCACTGCAGTGATCGCCGCGAGTCGCCATTGCCAGGAACTGGAACGCATCGTCAATGAGGCGGTCACCTCGAGCGAATCCTTTGAGGAACTCGCTTCACAGATCGAGAACGCTGGTTGCGAAGTGCTGATCAGTGTTGATCTCTCGGCCTATGCCCAGGTCCAGTCATCACTTGTTGAAGGTGAGGCGGAGGGGAGATCGAACCGTCGAGCTTCGGGGAAACAGCAAGACTCGCCCATGGAGCTCTCTAGTTATGACCTCACCTTCCTCAAAACCATGAAGATCAAGACGGACGAAAACCTGCCTTTCTAGGTGTTTGCGGTTCTGAGCCTGTCGTTTCGCCTCTAGCCAGACCTCATCGTTGCGCAGCGACTTCGCCGGTATCAGACCGAACAGGTTTGTCAGGACGCTCCTACCGATCGCCGGCGCAAACTTCTACCTACATCTCATCGCATCCCCTCGCCTGATCTCCCATCTTGTTTAAAACCCGCACGTTATAAGCTCCGGCTTCGGTGCTGTGATTAGCGTCACAGTTTTTGTGACAGTTCCAGCCTTACCATCCGGAAAATCTTATTAATCACAGAGTTGTTGTGATTGAAGGAATTTTTGGAATAAGGGACAGGCTTCCTCCCGGCGGCTGTTCCATAAGCCCCCGAGACTTCATTCGCTGAAAGGAGCGAATATGAAGAGATACTCCGCGGTGAGGCAAGCAGCGGCAATCAGCTTCCTCCTGGTCTGCTTTGTCTGCCCTTCTCTTAGCCATGCCATACCGGCATTTGCCAGGATGTATCAGACATCCTGCAGCACCTGCCACAGCGACTTTCCCAAGTTGAATGATTTTGGGAAAGCCTTCAAAGATGCGGGTTTCAAGTTTCCAGCGGACGATGAAACGTTCCTGAAAATTCCGGCGACGATGCTCGGAGCTCCCGCGCAAAAAGACCTGTTTCCCAAAGCCATCTGGCCGGGCACCATTCCCGGGATTCCGCCGATCGGACTTCGCTTTAATACGTTCTTTCAAAAGACCAGCGGCAATCGCGGTAACTTTGACGCACTTGTGCCAGCGGGGACTCCGGCGCCCTTCATTCCCAAAACGGATTTCAGCAGCGGACTGTTCAGCATATTCGCGGCGGGGAATTTCGGCAGCGACATCGCTTTCTGGGTCGACCAGGACTTCAACGTTGGCGGAGATAACACCGCCGGCGGGATGGGTGATGGGTATCTGAGATTCGTAAACCTTGGCCGCGTATTCAAGCTGCCCAAAGATGCTCTGCATTTACGAGCAGGACGTTTTGAGCTTGACCTGCCGTTTTCGCAAGCCAGAAACATCAACCTGAGCGATTACGACATTTACGACCAGGCCAACATCGGGCAGCTCGCCTTCGGCCCGCAGCAGAATGTGAACAACCAGTTCACCATGATCGATGCGATGAATGGCATTGAACTCAGCGGCGGGCACCAGTACGGCGGTTATCACTACTCGATTGCCCTCGTGAATCAGAATACCAGCGGGCTGAACCAGCCGGACAACAGCAGCGGCTTTGTTCCTTCGGTTGCGGGCTTTGCTTCGGACGCCAACTTCAAAGATATCTACGGCCGCGTTTCGTATCGCTTCAATCTCGAACAGGATCCTGCAAGCCGGAACGCGGTACAGGCCGCAGGAGCAACTGGACCACGTGATCACACTTACCTGAATTTGGGCACGTACTACTTCTATGGCCGCTCGGTTACGCGCTTCAGCGGGCAAGACCTGGCCGCTACGCCTGTGGTGCTTACTGCGCGCCAACCGTTCTACCGCACCGGCGCCGACTTCAGCTTCAATTACCGGACCTTCAACATCTATGGCCTGGTGATGTATGGCCATGATGTGAACCAGGTGCCGGTAGACGCTACCGGTACGCCGCTTGCGCTGCCGCTCGATCCCGCGGGTCCGCTGCCTGTCGGGTTTGTCCGCGGCGCCCCCGCAGCTTTCACTGGTGGTTTTATCCAGGCGGATTACCTAATCCATCCCTGGCTGATGGCCATCATGCGTTGGGATGCAGTGAATTCCGGGCCGGACCGGCTGAATGGACTCGTGTTGAACACAGACACGCCGTTCGCACTGCCGTTCCGCTCCACTCGCAACCGGTTTACTCCGGGCATGCAGTTCCTGATTCACGCCAATATCAAAGCATCATTCGAGTACCAGATCCGGCCGCAGCAGTTTGTCACGGTCGTAACCAACCCCATCACAGGCGCGCCGGCGGCGTTGAATCCGTTCCGCACCAACACGATTGTGGTTGCGCTGGAATATGTCTTCTAGAGCCCCAAAACGAGGATAAAGAATGAAATCAAATTACCTATTCGTAGTTGTTGCACTGGCGCTGATCGCTCAGGCATGCTTTGCCGGTTCGGTGAAAGGCAAAGTCACGCCGGGTAAATCGGTGGTCTATCTTGAAGCCGCGGCGCCCCAGATGGCTGATAAGACCGTGACCATGGACCAGAAGGGGTTGCTCTTTCAGCCGCATGTGATGGTCATCCAGACCGGAACCACGGTTGATTTCCTGAACAGTGACAAAGTCCAGCACAACGTCTTCTGGCCGAACATCTCCGGCGACAAGAAGAAGAGCCACAACATGGGCACGTGGCCACAGGGCCAGAAGCGCCCGTTCAAGTTCACTGAACCCGGCGTGGTCACGCTGCTCTGCAACGTGCATCCTGAGATGGCCGGCTACATCATTGTTTCGCCATCGCCGTACTTCGCCGAAACCGGCGCCGATGGCGACTACAATCTGGCCAATGTTCCTGATGGCCAGTACACCATCACTGCCTGGCACGAAGGCAAGAAAGTACAGTCGAAAAAAATCACAGTCAGCGGCAACTCGACAGCCGACTTCACGCTGCAATAACCCTGGCAGAAGGCAGGATGGCCACGGCCATCCTGCCCTGCTGAACCAGAGAGACTGCAGATCGCCCCTATGCAGAAACGATTTCTCAATAAAAAGGTTGATCGCGACTGGCTGAACACGAACTTTCCCTGCATGATGGCGTGCCCCGCGCACACCAATGCCGGGCGGTACGTCTCCCTCATCGCGGAAGGCAGGTTCGAAGAGGCGTACCGCTTCGCCCGCGATCCCAACCCACTGGCCAGTATCTGCGGCCGCGTTTGTGCGCACCCCTGTGAAACGGCGTGCCGCCGCGGCGAGATTGACCGTCCCATCCAGATTCGCGCGCTGAAGCGCTTTCTCACGGAACGCTACGGGCCCGAGTCGCGCAACTTCCAATCTCCCAGCACGCAGGTGCAGCCACCGTTGAACAAGAAAATTGCGGTGATTGGCGGAGGCCCGGTGGGACTCTCTGCTGCGCATGATCTTGCCCTGATGGGCTATTCGGTCACAATTTTTGAAGCAGCCGCGGTGCCCGGCGGCATGCTGTATCTGGGGATTCCAGAATATCGGCTGCCGCGTGATGTGGTGGAAGCCCAGGTGCGTGAAATCCTGAACACCGGCGATGTCACATTGAAGCTCAACCAGCGGGCCGGCAAGGATTTCTCCATTGAAGATCTGCGTTCGCAGGGCTTTGACGCGGTGCTGGTCGCCGTCGGCGCGCATCGCAGTCGCGACCTGAGCATTCCCGGGGTTGACCTGGACGGCGTTCACAAAGGGATCGATTTCCTGCTGAACGTAAATCTTGGGTACCAGTTCACCATCGGGAAAAAAGTTGTGGTGATCGGTGGCGGCAACGTGGCCATGGACGTGGCGCGATCGGCGGCACGTGAAGTTGTGCGTCAGCACGAGATCCCAACGGATGAATGGACCAAAAACGTGGAAGCCGTCGCGTCACATGAAATGGTGGACATCTCGCTTTCCGCACTGCGCATGGGAGCAAGCGAAGTACACATCGTCTGCATCGAGCGGCGCGAAGAGATGCCGGCGGCGCTGGAAGAAATTGAAGAAGCCGAAACTGAAGGCGTAACGATCCATGCCGGCTTCGGACCGAACCGTGTGATCGGGCAGAACGGCCGCGTCTCGGCGCTGGAGACGGTGCGCACCAGCCGCGTTTTCGACGAGAACGGGCGCTTCAACCCGCAGTTCCAGGCCGGAAGTGAATCGCTCGTCGAATGTGACACAGTGATTCTGGCTATCGGGCAGGCGCCGAATCTCGACTTCCTCGGCAAGGATAGCAACGTCAAGATCTCGCCGCGTGGCCTGATTGAAGTGGACCGCGGCACCCTAATGACCTCGGTTCCGGGGATCTTTGCCGGTGGCGATTGCGTATTCGGCCCGCGGCTGATCATTGACAGCGTGGCCGATGGCAAGCGCGCTGCTGCCGGCATTGACGAGTTCCTTCGCGGCCACAAGCAGGCCGATCCGGTGATCGAGATTGAAGTTCTGAACCGGCATCAGATGATCACCAACTACATGGAAATTGCCCGCCACTCTGTACCGATGCTTCCACTGGAGCGCCGCACCGGCGTAACGGAAGTGGAAGTCGGCTTTGATGAAAAGACGGCCATGGAAGAAGCGCAACGCTGCCTGCACTGCTGGATCAATACGGTTTTCGAAGGCACGGAAGTTGACGGAACGGAGTGCATTCTGTGTGGCGGTTGCGTGGATGTCTGCCCCGAACAGTGCCTTGAACTGGTACCGCTCGAACAGTTCGAGTTTCCTGAGCCGGTGCTTTCGTATCTGCGTCAGAACGAAGCCGCGGAAGAAGTTGAGCTGCGCGGTGTCGCCGTCGAGGAACTTGCAGACCCGAGTTTCAAAGGATCAGTCATGGTCAAAGACGAGACCCGCTGTATCCGCTGCGGGCTCTGCGCCATGCGCTGTCCGGTAAACGAGATCACCATGGAAGCTTTCCATTTCAAGTCAGCCGAGAAAACCGGCCTGATTCCCATCCAGTCTTTTGACCTGAGGAGCAACAAATGAGTGATGAATCTAGAACCGCGAGTTCGGCTGTGCCGGATGATGATTGCAAAGACTGCACGCGGCGCGAGTTCTTCGCCAAGCTGGGAATCGGCTCGCTGATTGTGGCCGGCGCAGGAACCGGACTGTTCTCCTACGAGTATTTTTCGCCCAACGTCCTGTTTGAAGCCTCGCCGATTATCAGGGCAGGGAAGCCCGATCAGTTTCCGGCGAACACGGTCACGCTCGATCCGCAGAACGGTATTTATCTGGTGAATGGGCCCAAGGGCTTCTACGCGCTGGGCGCAGTCTGCACGCATCTGGGCTGCCTCACGGCCTGGAAGCCCGAACTCGATCTCATCGCCTGCCCGTGCCACGGCAGCCGCTTCAACAAAGATGGCGTGAAGGTGGCCGGTCCGGCGCCGCAGCCGCTGCCGAGGCTGAAGGTCTGGTTGAGTGAGGAAGGTTATCTGATGGTGGACCGCTCCAGCCCGCTTAAAGAGCAGGAATTCGTGAAGGTATAAGCCATGGCAACCATGATCCAGGACGAAATCGAACGCGTTCGCAACAGTGAGATCTGGCGAACGATCTTCCGCAGCGGCAGTGGGTCGAGCAATCTGCATCGTTCGCAGGCCGTGCAGCAGAACGTGTTTCTGCACCTGTTCTCGGCCAAGATCCGCTCGCGCGCCATGGAGTTCAGCCCCACGTGGTTTCTCGGTGCGCTTACTCTCAGCACTTTTTTCATTCTTGTGGCGACCGGGATCCTGCTGATGTTCTACTACCATCCCTCAGTTCCGCAGGCCTACACGGACATGAAGGACCTGCAGTTTGTTGTTGCCTCGGGCGTGTTTTTGCGCAACCTGCATCGCTGGTCGGCGCACGCGATGGTCTTTCTTGTCTTCGCGCACATGTTCAAGGTTTTCTATCGCGGAGCGTATCGCCCACCACGCCAGTTCAACTGGGTGATTGGCGTGTTCCTGCTGTTGATTACGCTGCTGCTCAGCTACACCGGATACCTGCTGCCCTGGGACCAGCTCGCATTCTGGGCGGTCACTGTGGGTTCAAACATTGCGAAGGCTGTGCCCGTGATGGGGCAGAAGATCCGCTTCCTGATGCTGGGCGGAAATGAAGTGAACGCCAACGCGCTGCTGCGGTTTTACGTTCTGCATTGCGTGATCCTTCCGCTCGCTGCCGTAGCACTGATCGGCGTGCACTTCTGGCGCATCCGCAAAGATGGCGGCCTGTACGTTCCGGAGGAGAAGCAGCCATGAGTGAAGGCGTGAAAATGCAGGCTGAAGTCCAGCCCGACGTACGCAAAAATCCGCGACGCATCGCGTTTATATTGCGCCGAACCTCTCCCCAGGTAAGGACGCAGGAAGAGCCGCGCGTGATGACCTACCCTGGGGCGCTTGCGCGGTTCATCATCGCCCTGGAAGTTGCGTTCCTGCTGTTGGTGTGGGTATCGCTGATCGCAAATGCTCCACTCGAAGGCATCGCCGATCCGATGCACACGCCTAATCCGGCCAAAGCCCCGTGGTATTTCCTGGGATTACAGGAACTGCTGCACTACTTCCCGCCGGTAGTGGCAGGCGTGCTGATTCCCGGGCTCGTGGTGGGAGCGCTGATCGTGATTCCTTATTTCAACGTCAACATCGAAGGTGAAGCGCTGTGGGCACGTGACCGCAAGCGCCGCTTAACCATCGTGACTGCAGTGATTGTGCTGTTCTGTATTTTTCTCGCCATTTTCGATGTCTGGGTCGCCCTGGTGCCCACGCTGATTATTGGCGGCCTGATGCTGCTTTCCGGGAAATATGCCGAGAGTCCCACAACAACCTTGCAGAGACGGCTTGCGGCAAAATCGCTGCCGTTCTGGATCATGACCTGGTTCCTGGTGGAGCTCATTGTGCTCACCGCGATAGGAACTTTCTTCCGCGGCCCAGGATGGTCGTGGGTCTGGCCGTGGCAGAGCTACTAAAAGCGACGGAGGAGCTGAATGACTGACAACGAAAAGCAACGCCGTCCGCTGCGCAGCCGGCCAACGCTGAGGGAACTCATTACCTTCGGCGTGGTGAGTCTTGCGCTCTTCATCTCGCTGGCGATTGCGCCGGCAAAGAACTACTTCAGCGACTGGCGTCATTATCAAAAGTCATACCTGAGCCTTGCCGGACAGAGACAGGGCGGCACGCTGGTGCGCAGTTTTCATACCGGCATCCGCCAGATCTGGGTGCCAAAGCTGAGTGTGGTGGACCGGTGCCAGAGCTGTCACGTAAATCTCGATGGCGCGCTGGTGGGCGCCACGCAGCAGCCTTTCCGCAAGCATCCGCCCATTCCGCACCAGCTTGATGAGTTCGGTTGCGCGTTCTGCCATCGCGGCCAGGGCGCGGCAACTTCCGTGGAAGAGGCGCATTACACAACCGAAGCCTGGGAGCAGCCGCTCCTTCCGGCGCGATATCTGGAATCGGGCTGCGGTCAGTGCCACCTCGGAACGGTGCAAGGTGCTCCGCGTCTGAACGACGGCCGCAAGCTTCTCGCCACCATGGGCTGCGTGCACTGCCACAACGTGGTGCAGCCTGACGGGACGCAGCTCCAGCCGGATGATGATCCTCCACCGCTTCTTCATATCGCAGAGAAGACCAGTCGCGAGTGGATTTACGCCTGGATCAAGAACCCGCAGGCCTATGCCGCAACGGCGACCATGCCCAACTTTCAGCTCAGCGACCAGGATGCCGCGGATATTTCCGCTTTCCTGATCGCGCAGAGCACGCCATCACCCGCTTCTCGCGTGGCTGTTAAGGCTCCTGGAAATGCGAACCCGGATCTCACGCAGGCTGCGACGGTGTATGGCAGTTCGTTCTGCGCGTCGTGCCATGCGGTGCAGAATGAAGCGGGCAACCTTGTGGGCGGTAACTTTGGTCCGGAGCTCACTCGCGTCGGCAGCAAGGTAAATGCGGACTGGCTGCGCCGCTGGCTGAATAACCCTTCCGACTACGAAGACAGCACGCGCATGCCGCATTACCGCTTCGATGAAAAACAAATTGCGCTGCTCACCGGCTTCCTTCTGAACAAGAAAGACAATGACCTGCTTGCGAACGTTCATCTGGCTCCGACCGATGCCGACAGTGTCGCGCGCGGAAAACGGCTGGTCACCGAGAGCGGGTGTGCTGCCTGTCACAAAATCAACGGCGTGACCCCGCCGCAGAACTTCGCTCCCGACCTGACGCGCGTTGGAAGCCGCGCGCTTGCGCAGGTAGTCTTCGCTCCTGGCATGAAGCACAACCTGCCGGATTACGTTGATGCCAAGATCCGTAACCCGCGCTCGTTCGGTCCGGGGCTGAAGATGCCAAAGTTCACGCTCACCGACGCTCAGGTTGATTCGCTGACCACCGCGCTGCTTGCCCAGAGCGACCGCGCAGCTAGCATGCCCAAAGAGCTACTCATCTCCGGAGGGCATGAATCGAATTACCACCCCGGGGGCGACGCGGGCCGGCTGATGGAAGACCTGCACTGCCAGAGCTGCCATATGATCAACGGCAAGGGCGGTGACATGGCTCCCGACCTCAGCGCTGAAGGCAGTTCCGTACAGCGCGCGTGGCTGCTCGAGTTTCTCAACAACCCGAATACGCTGCGGCCGGCGCTGATTCGGCGCATGCCGAAGTTCAACCTCACCCAGGGGGAGATCAACACGATCTCTGATTACATCCTTTCCGCCTATCAGGCTCCAGGATTGGATTCGCACACGATCGATCCCAAAGCGCTGGGCCCGGACGCAGCCGCGCATGGCAAGGAGCTCTTCTATTCGCGCTTCGGCTGCAACGCCTGCCACATCGCGGACTACAAGAATGACAAGGGCTACGTTGGTCCGGCACTGAGCGGCGTCGGCAACCGGCTCACGCCTGCCTGGACGTACAAATGGCTAAAGGACCCGAATGCCTTGCGTCCGGGGACGCTGATGCCGAACTTCGCCCTGAAGGATGACGAAGCCCGCGACCTCACAGCGTTTCTGATGACGTTGAAAGCGAAGCAGGGAGGCGGCAAATGAAGCGCTCTATTGTTACACTCACGCTTGCTGCGACTGCACTCTTCGCCGGCTGCAAACACGCTCAGGTGCAGGGGCCGCACCCGACCGCATACGGCGCAGCTATCACTGAAGTGAGTGGCAGTAAACAGGTAGCGCAAGTAGGAGCCACGCTGCCGCAACCTGTGGTGGTGCAGGTGAACGGCGGCGACGGCAATCCTGTCACCGGGGCGCTGGTTCGCTTTCGCGGACAGGGACTGCAGTTCACTCCTGCCGAAGCGCTCTCTGACGCCAGCGGACAGGTCACAACCAACGTGCAGCTTGGATTCCAGAACGGCGACTACCAGATCATTGCCGAAACCTGGAAACAGGATGGGACCGCCAACAGCCTCGCGCTTCGCGAGATCGCTCTCGGATTTGAGCAGACTCTCGGCAGGCAGGTGAACGACCAGTACTGCATCCGCTGCCATGATTCGGAGTCGACGCCGGAGCGCGTCTCCAATCTGGACAACCTTACACCGGCGCCGCACCAGTTCACTGATGGCGCCACGCTCAATCGAATCTCTGACACCGATTTGCTGAACATGATTACGCGCGGCGGTCCAGCGTTGGGCAAGTCGCCGCAGATGCCCGGCTACGCATCAACGCTCAAGCCGGCCGAGATCAAGGCTGTCCTTTCTTATATGCGCGCCGTCGCCGATCCACCCTATCAATCTCCTGGAGTGAAATATGGCAAGTAAGTTTGCAGTCAATACACTCGTCCTGGCAACAAGCCTGATTACAATTCAGGCAACAGCACAGGTTTTGCCGGTAGCCAAAGTTACTGACCCATCCGCCCGGGTCCTGCAACGGCAAAACATGCCTGTTCTCGAACAGATCGGGACAGAGGCCCGGCGACTGCACTTTGCCTATCCTTTCTATTTCAGCCAGGCGCTCGACATCGACGAACCGCGCCAGAAGCTGCTTACCCAGGGTTCTATTCATTTCGACAACTTCAACGGCCAGACCGTGCTTGCGATCACCGGGAACTACTACATCTCGTATTCGGCCGCAGCGATGAACCACAACCAGCGTGCCCGCCGGACGTATGAAGACGTGGTCTTGCCGCTGTTGAAGATTGAAGTCGCGCATCTTGATCGGAGCGTCGCCTGCGACGCCTTCGCATTTGAAATTGCCCATCACGTACGCGGAACGGCCATGAAGGTCAGGACTGAAGGGCCGGAAAACCTCACCATGGTGATTCCGCGCCTTGTTGCGGAGCGGCTGGTGAAGGCCACCGACCTCGACAGCAGCCAGGGCGCGCTGCTTGAGAGCGAAGTCTTCCTCGACGGCGAGCCCCTTACGCTCTGGCTCAGCGGTGAAGACGCGCCGGCCGACGTGCGCGATCACTATCTCGCTAGCCATCAACGCCACAAAGCGAAGCCACAGGACGAGACCAGCCAGACCTCGCAAACGTACGAGCCAGGAACGCTCGTCAGCGCCAAACTGATTCCACA
>DATAEJ010000179.1:0-29427 GCA_036258095.1 Candidatus Angelobacter sp.
AAGCGTGGCATATACCTACGATCAGCTCAACCGCCTTAGCTCCGCCCAGACCTACAATGCTGCCACATGGGGCAACTCTTACGGCTACGATGCGTGGGGCAACCTGCTCTCAAAAACCTTGATCAAGGGAACCGCTGAGAACATGTCTCTCACTGTAAATAGTAAAAACCAGGTTACCTTTCCGGCTTTTACCTACGACGCCGCGGGCGATGTCACCTACGACACCTCAGTGCACATGACCTATGACGCCGAAGGCCGGATGAATCCGACATCGGGGACCACTTACATTTACGATGGCGACGGTCGCCGAGTACAGAAATCCGACGGTACGGTTTACTGGGTCGATGATGAGTTGAGGCCGCTGTCGGTCGGAACTAGTACCGGGTCAATCACCCGAGATTATATTTTCCTTGGCCAGAAAAGGATTGCCTTCGTTCCCTTGTCCAGCGGCAACCCTTACTACTACCTCGGTGACCATCTTGGCTCGACTGCCGTTGTCGCCAGCGGTGACGGAAAAACGGTTCAATGGGAGGCTGATTACTTCCCCTTCGGTTCGCAAAGAACTGTTATCACCAACCTTGCCAGCAATCCTTACGAGTTCACCGGATACGAGTACGACTCCGCTACAGGCTATAATTATGCCGTTGCCCGGTTTGAGGCTGGTCGCTGGGGACGATTCCTCTCGCCTGACCCGTATTCGGGCAGCATGGATGTGAGCAATCCCCAGAGCTTGAACAGATATAGCTATGTAAACAACGATCCTTCGAATAGCGTCGATCCATTTGGGTTGTGGTGCTCAGCAGAATACGGCTTGGGAGACTCACCGTGCAATCCAGCCAATGATCCCCAGATGCAACCGGGAGGCGCCGGATATAGCTCGCCCACATTTAACTGGTTCGCCGCGCTTAACCCCGGCGGGGCGTCGAATGTGTTTGGATCCTTTTTCGGCGACCCATTTGGCGACCTCGGAGATGCGATACACGACTTCTTGAGACAGTTCGTTGTTATTGACACTTGTCCAGCAGGAAGCTTCGAGTGCCCTTCAGACGGCGTGCCCCTATTCGGTGCACCGAAGTGTGACCCGATTTTTTGCATGATGGATAACAGCGGCCCTGGTCAACAAAATGATCCTGGCCAGGACGCAAGGATTTTGGAACTTGCAAGAGGGGTCACCCAACGAGCCGGCGCCATGGAGCATCCCTGCTTCTGGGCTACGTTGACCGCCGGTTCCGCGGTTGCCGGTGGTCTTGGTGCTGCGGCCGCTAGCAGTAGCGAGATTGCTGCCGAAGCGCCGAATCTAGTTCACCGCGCCGGTACTTGGATATATCAAAGGGCATCTCGCATGGTCGCAGGTGTCCTCTCAACAGGGTTCCGTGCTTTCGATTCGACCTGCCAGAGCCTGAATCCTTAAGGCTCGGGGTTCTTGAAAGGAGTAGACTGGAGTGGCGCATGGACAGCAATAAAATGCATTGCCCGAAGTGTGGCTCACGCCTAACACTTGCAGAAGTGACGCAAAACACCTGCCCAAGCTGTGGAGCTAAAGTGTATCCCTCTCCAAACGGTAGATGGCTGAGGGGGCTGGGTTGTGCTTTCGTTGCCATCCTTCTGAATTACTCTTGGTATCCTTCTCAGGATGGTCTTGTGGCGCATGTCGGCTGGATGCTAGCGATATCATCGTGCTTTCTAGTTTTTCTGGTTATCTCTGTTCGAATTTTTCCTCCAGCTGTGGAACTTGTTCCAGACAAAGGTCCTATCCGATTGGACTTGTGAGTCGGGAAAAATCGGCGGTATCCATGATAACCAGATCAACGGACTGGAAGGTTCTCTTGCACTTTCGGGCTTTCCGTAGTGTTGAAAAGGTGTTGGCCTGTCGGCGCTCCTTAGGTGATGCGAAAGCAGCAGCTTGGCCAAACATCTACTTGGTCACCAAGCAACTGGTGGCGAAGTTCAACTTCTAACGATCGCCGCTTCGAAACCTCAGGGGGCAGAAAAGGCCCCCTGATGTTTTTGCAGCACGAAGTCTTGAAAGCTGAACGGCACCTGCCGCTTTTCCTCTCTGCTGTTACACTCAAACTGATGCGCATCATGGGCATTGACTGCGGCAGTGAGTACACCGGCTACGGTGTCGTTGAGGAAATGCCCGATAAGCGGCTGCTTTGCTGTGCCGTGGGGGCCATCAAGCTGCGTACACGTGACGCCATGGCCGTGAAGCTGCAACACATTTATGCGCAGTTGACCAGTGTGATCGCCGAGCATCGCCCGGAGATGGTGGCGATTGAAGATGTGTTCTACGCGGTGAACGTGAAATCCGCTCTCAAACTGGGACAGGTGCGCGGCGTGGCTATGCTGGCGGCATCGGCTTCCGGATTGGAAGTGGCGGAGTACGCTCCGCTGGCCATCAAGTCCGCAGTGGTGGGCTACGGCCGGGCGGAGAAAGAGCAGGTCCAGCAGATGGTAATGCGACTCCTGCATCTTCCCGAACCGCCGGAGCCGGCGGACGCGGCGGATGCGCTGGCCATAGCCATCTGTCACATTCACACCGCATCTACTCTAAAGAGATACAAGCAACGCAAGCCGCAGGAAGTGAGTTGATGACGAAGTTTCTCGCGATCCTGGTGAGCTTTTTCAGCGTCCTGGCTGCTCTGGCCCAAAGCGCGCCGGGCATCCCAGCCATCCCGACCATCACTTTTGATCGGCTGTGGGAGGCGTCGACACCGCAGGAGTACACCTTCACGGTGAAGTCAGGCGGTACTGCCACCTACGTTTCTCGCAATCCGACGCGTGCGCCGGAAGATGGCAGCGAGAAAGACCCGGATTACCAGCTTGAGTTCACGCTTTCCCCCAACACCCGCGACAAAATCTTCAAGCTGGCGCAAGAAGCCAACTACTTTGACGGGAACTTCGATTTCACCAAGCACGCCGTGGCGAGTACCGGTCGCAAGACCCTGAGTTACGCCGACCAGAGCCGGCACTTCCAGACCGTGTTCAATCATTCCGAAAACAAGCCGGTACAGGAACTGGCGCAGCTGTTCCTGGCGATCTCCAATACCATTGAGTCTGGGCGCAAGCTCCAGTTCAAGCATAAGTACGACAAATTAGGGCTGGAAAGTGAGCTACAGGGCATGGAGACTGCTGCCGAGGGCGGAAATCTGGCCGAGATACAGCTGATTGCGCCGACGTTGCAAAAGATTGCCGACGACAGCTCGGTACTGAACATTGCCAGAAAGAGGGCAAAGCACTTGCTGGGAATGAAGAAGTAAGGCTCTTCCTAATAACAGGCACTGAGGGCAAAACCAGAAAACAGTTAAGAAGCGTCAACGCCTCGGAAAATATGTACAGATGCAATCTTTGGGCCATCTAATATATAGAGCGCCTTCTGAGGTACGCATATGAGCCGGATTTTACGATTGCTGCTGCTTCCATCGCTGTTGCTGAGTTTCACTCTGCTCCTGGCACAAGAGGAGCAGGACGCGCCGGCACAGAATCCCTCACCGCAAGAATCCGCACAGCAAGAATCTGTAAACTCGCGGGTACGCATCGTGCGACTCAGCTTCATGGAAGGCGGCGTTCAGATCGATACCGGAAACGGTCTGGAGAACGCCACTCTCAATCTTCCGGTCACTGAAGGATCCAGACTTCTTACAAGCGCAAGTGGATGGGCTGAGGTGCAATTTGAAGACGGCAGCACCATTCGCGTTGCTCCCGGCACCCAACTTACATTCGCGCAGCTGCAACGTACCCCTTCGGGAAAAACGCTGAGCACTATCGATCTTGACCAGGGCGAAGCGGAATTCAAGATAACAGCGCACGACGGCGCCGAATTTGGCGTGAGCGCCAGAAACAAGACCATCGTCCTGAAGCACTCGGGCAGGTTCCGCGTTACTGCCACCAACTCCGATCCGCTGGAGGTTGCCGTCTTCAAGGGCGAGGTTGCGGTCACAGATACGGCCTTCGGAAAACAAATCGCCGTCAAGAAGAACGAGACATTCACGCTGGACCAGTTCGATCCGGCGCGCTATGACCTGGAGAAGGAAGCCAGCCTGGATGAGCTGGACCGCTGGAGCCAGCAGCGAGACCAGGCCGTAAGCAGCTACGCTTCGGCGCAGAGCTACACGCAATCGCCCTATCAGTACGGGCTGGGTGACCTCAATTCGTATGGCCAGTTCTATGATGTGGCAGGATACGGCAATCTATGGCAGCCCAACGGGATTTATCCCGGATGGGACCCGTTCATGAACGGCTACTGGAGTTTCTCGCCGGGATTCGGCTACTGCTGGGTGTCAGGTTACCCCTGGGGATGGATGCCGTACCGGTACGGACATTGGGTATTCATCAATGGACG
The DNA here is from genome assembly GCA_036258095.1 of Candidatus Angelobacter sp. GTDB lineage: Bacteria > Acidobacteriota > Terriglobia > Terriglobales > Acidobacteriaceae > Angelobacter. The sequence goes on from DATAEJ010000179.1 coordinate 4,343, forward strand.
CGGCTGGTTCTGGCAGCCAGGCGCGTGGACCGGCTGGGCGCGCGGACCGCGCTTCGTAAATCCTCCGCACGGATTCATTGCCCCTGCGCCGCCCTTCCGGGCAGGAAACGGGGTTGCTCCGGGGCGGGTTCGCACTCCGGGAGTGACGGTGATGGACGGCCGTCCTACGCATCCTGGTCGTGTGCTGACAAATCAGGATGAGCCGCCTGCGGTGAGGCCGCCTGTTCATCAAGGTAGTGACGTGCCTTCGCAAGGCACGCCGGCGCGTTCCGGTGAAATGAATACAAAACCAGCGGTTGAGACGCGCCACGAGACTCCAGGTAGTGAAGGACGGCACGATGCGCCAGAAAGTCATCCTCAACATCACCAGGCCCCAGCGCCTGCTGCTCCTTCAGAACATGCTGCGCCTCCGGCGACCGCACCACACTCAGCGCCTGCGCCGGCAGCGGCTCCGCACAGTGCGCCCGCACCCCACGTGTCATCGCCGTCGCCTCATGTCTCAGCACCGGCATCGCACTCGTCTCCTCCGGCGCACTCTTCCGGGCCGAAGTAGTTTTTGGCTTTAGTCTCGAACCCGCGTTGTTTGCGGGTGAAAGATCCCTATCGTCGGATTCGCCGAGGAGTTCGCGAATTCTTAGAGAGAATTCCCCGAGATGCATGAGGCAGCGCCCCAACTGACGCTTTGTCTCGACTAGGCGTGAGGCGCCGACAAAATTCTGAAAACCTCCGCCATTTTTTCCAACTCCACTGCTTCGGCACGCACGTCTGCGCGGAGCCCTGCTGCTTTCAATGCGGATTTGATCGCGCCTTCCTGATATCTGCCCCTCAAGTTGTTAGCCAGTGTTTTGCGCTTCATGGCGAAGGCGAGCTTGAGGAACTGGATGAAGGAAGCAGGCTCGATCCCAAGCTCATGGAATCGCGGTGCGATGGTGAGGCGCAACACGCTGGAATGGACTTTCGGAGGTGGTGAAAATGCTCCGGGCGGCAAGGTGAAGAGCTTTTCCACCCGGCAATAGAGCTGCGCCGTGGCTGAAAGCAAACCGTAGTCGCGGGAACCGGGATCTGCGGCGATGCGATCAGCGACTTCGCGCTGCACCATGATGACGATCGTCGCCAGGAGGTCATGAAACTCGAAGAGGCGCAGCAGGATGTCTGACGTGATGTAGTAAGGAAGGTTACCGACCACGCGGGCTGGCTCGGGCTTGACCGGACGCAGGTCAGTTAATGGTCCGGCGCTGCGGCGGAGCACGGTGCGAAAGTCGATCTTGAGGACATCGCCTTCGAGGATCTCCACGTTTTCAAAGCGCGAATACTTGAAGCGCAGTTCGGTGGCGAGAATACGGTCCAGTTCGATGGCGATCAGCCTGCCGGCGTGGTGGGCCAGCGCGTCAGTCAATGCGCCTTTACCTGGCCCGATCTCAAGCACCAGAGATTGCGAGATATCGCCGAGAGCGTCCACGATTTTCGTGGCGGCGCTGCGGTCAGCCAGGAAGTTCTGCCCGAGCTTAGGTTTTTGAGCGGTTCGCAAATTGACCCTTTGTTCCTTGAGTATTTAGACTTTCGAAGGGCGGCGCTGCCGGCGCGGCCATTTTGATTTCGGCAGATATTCCGCACAGTGGCGGCATCTCTGCGGCATTCCTAAAGCATCTTCTCAGGAGGGCCCTATGAACATCGTCTTTGCCGCCTCAGAGTGCGTGCCGTTCTCCAAAACAGGCGGTCTTGCTGATGTTGTAGGCGCTCTGCCTCAGGCCCTCGCATCGCTCGGGCACAACGTTTCTGTTTACCTTCCACGCTACCGGCAAACCCGGCTCGCCAGCCAAAAAATTGCTCTGCGCAGCATCACCGTCCCGTTCGACGACCAGTACCGCTTCTGCTCGGTCATCGACGCCGGAAAAATCGCCGGTGTGCAATTCTACTTTATTGAGTACCCGCAGTTCTTCGACCGTGATTCTCTCTACGGGACTCCTGCGGGCGACTACCCGGACAATGCCGAGCGATTCGCGCTGTTCTCGCGCGCCGTGCTTGAAGCCACCAAGATCCTCGGCGTGCCCGATATTTTTCACTGCCATGACTGGCAGACGGCGCTTATCCCGGTGCTGCTGCGGACCAGCTATCTGGATGACCCGGTATTTCACGGCACGTCGACGGTGTTCACCATTCACAACATGGGATATCAGGGGCTGTTCCCGCCGGACATCCTGCCGTTGCTCATGCTGCCTTGGGACCTCTTCACCATGGACAAGATGGAGTTCTGGGGCAAGGTGAACTTCCTGAAGGGAGCGCTCACCTTTTCCGACTACATCACCACAGTGAGCCGCAAGTACAGCCAGGAGATCCAAACCGCGGAGTTCGGCTTTGGGCTGGACGGCGTCTTACGCAGCCGCTCCGGAACGGTGACGGGAATCCTGAACGGCGTGGACTACAAAGAGTGGAGCCCGGATAAAGACCGGCTGATCGTGCGGCAGTATTCGCCGGAGAAACTCGAAGGCAAGCGTGAATGCAAATACGACTTGCTGCGCCAGTTCGGACTGGAAGACGCGGACGTGAACCTGCCGGTGATCGGGATCGTCTCGCGCTTCGCCGCGCAAAAAGGATTCGACCTGATCGCGGAAGTGGCTGACGATATGGCGCAGCTGCCGGTGATCTTCACCATCCTGGGCAGCGGCGATAAAGAGTATCAAGACCTGTTCATCAAACTGAACCGTCTTTATCCCGATAAATTCGCCGTGAAAGTAGCTTATGACAACGCGGTGGCGCACAAGATCGAGGCGGGCGCGGACATGTTTCTGATGCCATCACGATATGAGCCCAGCGGCCTCAATCAGATGTACAGCCTGAAGTACGGCACGGTGCCGATCGTGCGCGCCACCGGAGGGCTCGATGACAGCATTGAGCCATGGGACCCCGCTACCGGCAAGGGCACAGGATTCAAGTTCAGCGGTTATTCGGCGTCGCAGCTGCTCAACACGATCCACGATGCCATCAATGCGTTTCGCGACAAAGAGAGCTGGAAAAAGCTGATGCTGAACGGCATGGCCAAGGACTTTTCCTGGACCGCATCAGCCCGCGAGTACGTGAAGGTTTATGAGCGGCTCTCTCCGCCAAAGAGTATGGGACAGGAGAAGGTGCTGGAGTTCAGCAGAGCGTAGCCCTCAGAGTCTCGCCAGCGCGATGGCGGCGCCCACAAAATACACCAGCGTCAACGCCGCGGAGTTCCCGACAAAAACCAATATCGCCGCGGCACGGGTAGCCCATGCTGCACCGCTCCATCCCTTCCTTTTTTGCGCGTCGTCGGAGAAATAGAACCGCAGCATGCTTCGATGCAGGTACATAATCTCCAGAAACATAACCACGACCATCGCGGCCAGGGCGCTCCCCGTGGCGACACGGCCCTGACCTAAATAGAAGATCAGACGGAAGAGGTTCAGCGGAATAATGCTAAAAAGAAGCACGAAGCTCGCCACGTGCAGGCTGTAGACAAGGTGTTGCAGAAAATATGGCCTGCGCCGGTGGAACAGCAAGAAGAGGAAGGCGGCGAGCAGCACGACGTTTGAAAACGAGAGCACCGTCGAGTAATTCTTCAGTTCGTGATGGAATTTCTCGACCGCGGCTTCTTTTTCAAGGTCCGCGGATTTCATCCGCGAAATCCGGGCTGAAAGGATCCCGAACAGGTCCAGCCGCTTGATTGTGTCCTCGATCCCATACGTCTGCGGTATCCCCGGCGGTAAGAGGCTGAGTCGCAGCTTGCGGATGTTCATCGCGGCGAATCCGCTGCTGTGCACGAGCAATGCAAAGGCAATCACTGCGGTGAGCATGAGCCGTACGGGATTCACGTAAGTAAGCCGTCGCCCGGCGAAGTACTCTTCGGTCAGGAATCCGGGCCGGAAGAACAGATAGCGCAGCGTGCGCGCGATCTTGCCATCCACATGGCTGAGCTCATGCAGAAAATGGTGCGAAATGAAGTGCCAGACCGAGAATTCGTGGTGACCGAGTGCGCGCTCTCCGCAATGTGAACAAAACGGGCCGTTGAGCTGTGATCCGCATCCGGCACACACGACTGCTTGGGTTTTCGATGATGCGGTCTCGGTAGCGGACTGAGTTGCCATTCAGTTCAATTGGAAACCGGTGCAGATCTGCGCCGGGCGAAGTATTGGAAGACCGGTATACCCGCAAGGATGATCAGCAGTCCCGCGAAGCTCTCCTTCCTGTTCTCGTTGAAGGTGTACACCAGCAACACCGCGGCGGCAATAATAAAGAGCGCGGGAACAATGGGGTAGCCCCATGTCTTATAGGGGCGATGCACATTCGGCTCACGCCGGCGGAACACAAAAATCGTGCTGGCCGCGATCATGTAAAAGAGCCATTCCGCGAATATAGCGAGCGAGAAGAACGCCTCGAAAGCTCCTCCGCCGAGCAGGAGAACAATTGCCATCACGCACTGGACCACAATGGCGAGTGATGGAGTGTGGAAGCGGGGGTGGACTTCGGCAAGGCCTTTGAAGAAGTAACCATCGCGCGCGACGGCAAACGGCACTCGTCCGCCGCTCATGATGGTGCCATTGAGCGTCACAAACATGGAAAGGGCCATGCCGATAGAGACCAGCCACGCGCCGGTTGACCCGATGGCGATCTTTGTGGCTGCTGCGGCTGCGACTGGCGCGGCGGCGACTGCCGTAGCAGGCATCACGTACTGGATGGCCGCGTTCATGGTCATATAAAGGAACGCCACCAGAAAGACGCCGGCAATCAAGGCAATGGGGATGTTGCGCTCAGGATTACGGATCTCGCCGCTCACCATGTTGAGATCGTTCCATCCGTCATAGGCCCATAGAGCTGCGACCAGCGCCAGCATGAAGCCGGAGAATCCGCCGTGTGCGCCAGTGAAGCGAGTGTGGAAGTTGGACCATGTGCCGGTGCTTGCCGTGAAACCCACGACAATGATGAGGCCGATCATCCCGACCTTGAGCGTGGTGAGGACGAGCTGGAAATTCCCAGCCTTGCGTACGCCAATATAGTTAACACCAGAGATAAGGATGGTGGCAGCTATAGCGATCAGTTGTGCGTAAGTAACCTGCCAGCTCCGGGTGCTGCTCAGGTGAAGGAAGATGAGAGGATGCGGGAGAAAACTGAAGCGTTGAAATGTGCTCAGGACATCAACGATTCCAGTCGTGACCGCTGCGATGGAGGCGGGCTTCGCCAACAGAAACCATGTCCAGGAATAGAGGAAGCCAAGCATTGGGCCGTAGCCATCGCGGACATAAACATACTCGCCGCCGGCATAAGGGCGCACCGCGCCGAGTTCGGCATAAGTAAGCGCGCCGAAGAATGAGAGCAGGCCGCCAACCAACCAGACCAGATAAACAAGCGAGGGCGAGCCAACATCTTTCATCATCACTGCCGAAACCCGGAAGATGCCGCTGCCGATGATCGTGCCTACGACGATTGAAGTGGCGTGCCAGACGTTGAGTTCGCGTACAAGTTCCGGACCGCGTGCGCCGGGCGCGGAGGAAGAAGTAGCCATGGAGCCCTCGCTATTGTTGACCAGATGATTTGCCAAGCGATTGTTGTCCGCCCTGCATTGTAGAGCCTTTGGCCGCAGCGGGAGCAGCAATCTGCGGCAAGTTCCAGTGCTTGCGGAGCAGCTGGTACTTTGCTTCAGGCAGCTGCACCAGCAGTGGCTTGCGGGTTGGATCAAGCCAGCCAATCAGAGCTTCCAGATTGGCCTGCGCCATCGCGGTGCAGCCGACGGTCGGCTGGCCGGGGCCGCGCCAGATGTGCATGAAGATGCACGAGCCGTTACCTTGTACCGCGGGCGTCGAGTTGTAATCGACGATCAGCCCCCACCGGTAGAGTTCGTCGTCCCGCCGCATATGCTCCGAGCTGTTCCAGTCGGGCGAGACGGAGCTGCGATCGATAACCTGGTTGTAAAACTTTGATGAAGTATCATCCACGCACTCGATGGAGGAACTCAGGTTGACGTAAGGCATCTTCCAGCCGGGTTGCGAGTCTGGAGCGTAGCCGAAGGCTCTGCTCACATGGAATGCGCCCGCCGGCGCCTTGCCATCGCCTTCTTTCTTGGCGGGATCAGCGGCATCACGAATGGGAGCTTGAACGTTCATAACGCCAGAACCCCAGCCAAGCCCGTTCTTGCCGACCATTACCGTGATGGGATCGCCAACAGCACGCCAGCTTTGCCCCGATCCTCCACGCTCGTAGCGGCGAAGCGTTCCCTGAGGCGAACTCCAGTCGGGCGTCGTGACGATGATCATCTGAGTAGAAGGCCGGGTGCCGGCCGGTTCTTTTGCGTTTGCCGCTGTAAACGTGAGGACGAGTGGGAGCAAAGCGATACAGAATAGTTTCATGGTCCTGTGGATTGAGTTCGTCGCGCGATAGTTTCGCATTAGCGTTGCATGAGCAGCTATAAGGTTTGCACCCTATCGTCCGCGCCTCGCGCTGCACCTTGTTCCTGGTGTGCAGGCGTGGTGAACAGGCTGGCAATGTATCCGATCGCAAAGGTAGCGGATGAGCCGATGGTGACGTACCAGGTCCAGGCAATGTGTCCCTGGAACCAGATGTAGATGTTAAGAACGAGACCGCAGAGCATTCCGGTGATCGCGCCCGATTGCGTAGCGCGTTTCGTGAGAAGGCCAAGCAGAAAGACCCCAAGCAGTCCGCCATAGGCGACTGAGGCAATGCTCAGACCTTTTTCAAGCACGCTGCCGCCGTAACGGGAAGCCAGCGCCAGGGCGAAAAGCACGATTCCCCAGATGATGGTGGCAACACGCGAAAGGCGCAGCCGGGTGTGCTCGCTGGTGTCTGGCTGGTGGCGAAGATAAAAATCAACCATGCTGGTGGAAGACAGCGAGTTCAGTGCGGCGCTCAAGTTCGACATGGCGGCGGCAAGAATCGCGGCAATGAGCAGCCCGCTGATTCCATGCGGCATGTGGTCGACGATGAACGTCGGGAAGATGTAGTCGGTTTTGGCGAAAGGCGTGGCTGGCGGGTGTGTCCCGTAGAACACCCACAGGGCAGCGCCCATCAGGAGAAAGAGCGTGAATTGCACCAGCACTACCACCCCGCTGGTGAGCAACGCGCCTTGTGCGTCGCGGCGGCTGCGGGCGGCCAGCAGCCGCTGAACCAGAAGCTGGTCAGTGCCATGCGTCGCGGTCGTAAGGAACATGCCGCCGATCAGCCCGGCCCAGAAGGTAAAGGTCTTGCTCAGACTGAAGGTGAAGTCCAGGATTTGCAGCTTGCCGGCAGCTGCGGCGGAGGCGTGAATCGCCGGCCATGATCCGGGAACAAGGTGCAGCAGGGTGAAGAAGCCGACGATGGTCCCGGCGACATATATAAGGAGCTGGATAACGTCAGTCCAGATCACGGCGGCAAGACCGCCTTCGAAGGTGTAAATCAGGGTGAGCAGCAGGACAATGGCGACGGAGGCAATCTCGCCTGTGCCCAGCGCGATTCCGATTACAATGGCCACCGCCCAGACGCGGACGCCTTCCGCAGCAGCACGTGTGACGAGAAATACCGCAGCGGTAATCTTGTGGAGCGCGGGCCCAAAGCGGCGGTCGATGAGCTGGTAGGCGGTGAACATCTCTCCGCGGAAATACTGCGGGATGAAAATGAGGCAGATGACGATTCGGCCAAGCAGATATCCAAAAACGATCTGCAGAAAGCCGAAGTTACCTGCGTAAGCGATTCCTGGCGTGCCGATTACGGTGAGCGTGCTGGTTTCGGCGGCAACAATGGAAAGCGCGATCGCCCACCAGGGTATTGTGCGATCGGCCAGGAAGTAGTCGCGCATTGAGCGCTGTGAGCTGCGGAAGCGCAGCCCAAAGAAGGTAATCCCAATCAGATAAGCGATGATGATAAGTATGTCAACGGAGTGAAGTCGCATGCGGGCCGGGCGAGGTTGCCGTCAAGAAATCCTTCCAAAGTTATTCACGGGCTAGCTGGAGATCACAGAGCTTCGAGTATTATTGAGGAAAGTCAAAGAAAAACGAAACTCTTTTTGTGGGAAGATGTTTTACCCCCTTTATGGCACTGTACCTCGGCGTTGACGCCGGCGGCACCAAAACTGAATGTGCGGTGAGCAACGGCGCTGAGCTGCTGGGACAGGCTATTGGTCCCACGTGCAAGCTCGCGTACGTGGGCAAGCAGAAAGGCCGCGAAAACCTGCAACGCGTGATGGAGCAGGCCGCCGAGTCAGCTCGCATCCTGGTCCACGACGTACAACATGTCTGCATCGGAATGTCCGGAGCTTCGCTGCCGGACACCGTCACCTGGGCGCAGGAGACGGTCCGCGAGCTGATCCCACAGGCAACGATCTACGTGGCGGGCGATCACCTCATCGCCCATCGTGCAGCCTTCGGCACGGCCCATGGTGTGCTGGTGATTTCCGGGACGGGATCTATTGCGTTCGGCCGGAACCAGGGCGGCGAGACCGCACGCTCCGGTGGCTGGGGACCGGCAATCTCCGACGAAGGTTCGGCTTTCTGGGTGGGAAGGGAAGCGGTGGCTGCGGCGCTGCGTTCCTATGATCATGGCGTGAAGAATGGGCTCCTGCCTTTGATCGCCGAACTGTGGAGCGTCGCGCCGGAAGAGGTGGTTCGGATGGCCAACTCTGCGGAGCCCCGGTTTCCTGAACTCGCAGGTGCGATTTCAGCCGCGGCGGAGAAAGGCGACCCGACGGCGCGCGAGATCACAGAACGTGCGGGTGCCGCCCTGGCCGGACTGGCCGGAGCGGTGATCGAGCGTCTGTGGCCCAAGGGAGGGGTTGTACCAGTGGCGTTGGCCGGAGGAGTGTTGCAGAACTCCGCCATTGTGCGGCAAGCTTTCCGCAGCACCATCAAGGAAAAACATCCGGATGCGGCCGTGAGCTTCACGTTCGTTCGTCCCGTGATGGGGGCACTGGAAATAGCAGCGCATCGCGGACGGCGCTAAGGTCGCGAACATCCATGTCCGAAGTGCCGACATCTTCGCGGAGAAAACCAGCCCTGCCGCCAGATGCGAAGCTGGAACAACTAATCCACGATCCCGATGCTGACATTCTCATAGCGGTAGCCGGCGATGTGCGGCTTACCGAAGATTTGGCGCTTGCGTTTCTTGAGCGTCGCGATCTTCCACCGCCGTCACTGGAAGAACTGGCGCGCCATCCGATGGTTGCGAAGATCCGCAAGGTACGGATCGCGCTGGTGACTCACCCGCGAACTCCGCGGCACGTTTCTGTACCGGCAATCCGGCAGCTTTATCCTTTCGAACTCATGGAAATCGCCCTTATGCCCGTGGTTGCGGCTGATGTGAAACGTGCGGCAGAAGAGGGCATTATCGCGCGGCTGGCGACGGTCTCATCCGGGGAACGCTTTACCCTCGCAAAACGGAGCTCCGGGCGTGTGGCTGCGGCGCTGCTGCACGACAAGGAAGAACGCATTCTCGCCGCAGCCCTTCTCAACCCGCAGATGATTGAGGCTCACGTGGTGAAGGCGCTCAAGGCGGAAGCTGGAACAGAATTGCTGGCTCCGCTGGTGGCCAAGCATCCGAAATGGTCGTTTCGCAACGATGTGCGCGCCGCCCTGCTAGCGAACCGCAACACGCCATTTGCCGCGGTGGTGAAAATTGCCGCAGAGCTCCCCCTGGCGCAACTCAAAGATGTTCTGCGCTCCGCTCGTTTACCGGCGAACGTGAAAAGCTATATGGCCGGGATGGTCGCGAAGCGCAGCGGAGGGTAGATTCTCGCGTGGAATCTGCCTGCAAGCTGCACGTCAGCGTCGTGTGTCCGCAGTCCGGATTCCTGATTCGCGCATTCCATGATCAGCTTTCCTGAAATTCCCTGGGCTGCAAACGCTATCCATTCTCATTCCTGGCCGTCTATAGCCATGTATGATATATCCACGGTGGATATAGACCAATGCCAAACGATAACGGTTCTGTAGATTCCTTTCTTCCCCTGCAACCGGCCACCTTTCACATCCTGCTGGCGTTAGCGGATGAGGACCGGCACGGCTACGCCATCATTCAGGAGGTGTCCGCACGAACCGGGGGAGCACTTAGATTGAGTGCCGGCACGCTGTACAGATCGATACAACGAATGCTCGAACAGGGGTTAATCATCGAGACGCGCGAGCGCCCCGCGCCGGAAGAAGACGATGAGCGCCGCCGCTATTACAAGATCACGCCATTGGGGAACTCGGTGGCAAAGGGCGAGGCACGACGCCTGGCACAACTGGTGAAGATGGCGCGAGCCAAGGGCCTGGCCCCGGAGAGAGCGTAATGCGTTTCTATCAGGTGCTGATCCATTTATATCCTTCTTCATTTCGGGCCGCCTATGGCGAGGAAATGCAGGAGATCTTTGAAAATCGGCGGCGAGAAGCTTCAGGAATCGTGGCAATTACAACGTTCTGGTTCGGGATCTGCCTTGAAGTGGTAGTCAACGCCGCGGCAGCGCACTGGGACATTCTGAAGCAGGACCTGCGCTACGCGAAACGCACACTCAGCAGGTCTGCGGGATTTGCCACGGCTGCCATTCTGGTGATCTCGCTTGGAGTAGGAGCAAACACCGCGGCCTTTTCACTGGCTGATTTCGTACTATTGCGGCCTCTCCCTTTCGCAGAACCGGACCGGCTGGTGAGAATCTGGGAAAGCCCGCCCGGGTACAGCCAGACGGAGCTTTCCCCAGCGGACTATCGCGACTGGAAGCGCATGAGTGCGTCTTTCCAGGCAATGGGCGCGTCACGCGGGCTCTCGGCGAACATGCTCGCCGGGCAGGAACCGCAAAGGGTAGAAGGAGCGTACCTGACTTCGGACCTGCTGCCGACGCTCGGCGTTCAGCCGATGATCGGCCGGTTCTTCACGGCGGAGGAGGACCGTTACGGTTCACCAAAGACGCTTCTCTTAAGCTACAGAATGTGGCAGCAAGAATTCGGGGGCGACGCAGGCGTGATTGGGCGGAAGATCAGGCTGGATGACAAGCCGTACACAGTCATCGGCGTGATGCCGCGCGATTTTCATTTTCCCAACCGTGAAGCTGATCTGTGGGCCCCGATGCAGTTTCAGGAAGAGGATTTTCAGGACCGCAATGACAATTACCTGCATGTAGTCGCTCGGCTCAAGCCAGGAGTCACGCTGTCACAGGCGCGGGCTGATCTGGGCGTGGTGACTGCCCAGTTGAAGAAGCAGTATCCGAAAGAGAACGGGCAGACTGACGCAAACATTTACCTTCTGCGGGACGACTTCTCGCGCAGCCTACGCCTGGCTCTATTGGCTTTGATTTCCGCGGCGGGCTGCGTATTGCTGATCGCCTGCGCCAATCTCATGAACCTGCTGCTGGCACGTTCCATGGTGCGGCAAAGAGAGCTTGCCGTGCGTTCCGCACTGGGTGCGGGCTGGAAACGTCTGCTGCGTCAGATGCTCACGGAAAGCATGGTCCTGGCCACGATGGGAGGAGCACTAGGGATTGCGCTTGCTTACGTTGCCATGCCGTTGTTTTCGCGGCTCGTACCCGATTCACTGCCAATCTCGGCGGTGCCGACCCTCGATTCGCGTGTGCTGATGTTCTCGCTTTTTTTGACGACGCTCACCGGACTGGGATTTGGGCTTCTGCCGGCGTTGCGCACCTGCCGTAATGTCGAACTTGGCGGATTGCGCGAGGGCTCCCGCGCGGGAGGCGGAAAGAAAGAGCGGCTGCGCTCGACGCTCGTGATCGTGGAAATCATGGCCTCGGTTGTACTGCTGGTCTCGGCCGGTTTGCTGATCCGCGCGCTCTGGCGCATCCAGGCGATTGATCCCGGTTTCCGCAGTGGAGGCGTTCTCACGTTGCGTACGGCTTTGCCAATGCCCAAGTACGCCAAGACCGCACTCCGAACCGGCTTTTACAATCATGTCCTGACTGACGTGAGACAGTTGCCGGGTGTGAAAAACGCTGCATACATCAGCTTTCTGCCCATGGCTACGCGAGGCAACATCTGGCCGGTGAGTGTAAACGGCGATGTTACCGACCAATCAGACCTGCACACGGCCAGCGCGCGTTTTGTGACGCCTGGGTTCTTTTCCAGCATGGGAATCCCGCTGCTTGCCGGACGGGACGTGAGCGATTCCGATACGGCGGACAAGCCGTTTGCCACGGTGGTGAGCGAGTCTTTCGCCAGGCGATATTGGCCCGGCCAGAATCCAATTGGACGGCATTTCAAATTCGGGCAGCATGATCGCGTCGTGGTCGGGGTTGCTTCGGACATACGCGTGCGCGGCTTCGAGCAAAGCAGCGAACCGCAGGTTTATATGGCTTACAAACAGGTTCCTGACGACGAGGTGGTCTGGTATGCGCCGAAGGACCTTGTGATTCAGAGCACGGCAGCTCCGGCCACATTGCTGCCGGCGTTGCGGCGCATTGTTCAGCGCGCCGACGCAGATCAGCCGATTTCCAACGTTCAGACGATGTCAGAAATCATTGCCGACCAGACCGCAGCACGCTCGTTGCTGGTAAGAGTGCTGGGAATCTTTGCCGCCGTGGCCTTTTTGCTGGCCGGGGTTGGAATCCACGGATTGCTTTCCTTTGCCGTGTCGCAGCGTATCCAGGAGATTGGAGTTCGCATCGCGCTGGGCGCCCGCCCGGCCCACATCATGCGAATGGTCCTTGGACGGAGCGCATTTCTTTCGGTCTTTGGAATTGCTGCCGGGGTTTTACTGGCTTATACGGCGGGGCTCTGGATGCAATCGCTGCTCGCGGGAGTAAAGCCAGCTGACCCGCTCACGTTCCTCGCGGCGGTTGGCTTGTGCCTTCTGATGACCTTTATTGGAAGCCTTCTTCCGATGTTCAGAGCGATGAAGACCGACCCAATTTCGGCGATCAGAGCTGAGTAGCACTTTGCTCAAGTGTTAAGGCAGTTTGCGTGATGAGAGTCACGGAGGCTGAGTAGATGCAGCGCGAAGCTGAGTGGAGCCGAGGTGTCATATGCTTTACTCGCGCGTTCCATCCCTTTTCGTGCTCGCGTTCGCACTGACAGTGCAGGCGGCAGCACAATGTACAGGCTCAGTCACCATCGTTTCTCCCGCGGAAGGCGCCGCAGTGGGGTCGCATTTTCAGGTCGACGCCACAGCGAATTCATCTTGCGCGGTTTCGGCTGTGAGCCTGTACATTGACGATAAACTTCAATTCACACAACTCAGCCAGGCAGCTCTCTCGGGAAAATTCAATGCCGCACCGGGAGCGCACCGCCTGGTGGTGCAGGCCTGGGCGACAGATGGCAAAGTCTTCAACAAAACCGTCCATATCACGGTGAACAAGCAGGTGGCTCTGGCGTGCGCAACGAATGACGGAAGCGTGAAAGTATGCGGGCCGGCAAACCTCACTGAATCCAAGGGCGCAGTGCTGGTACAGGCTACGGCAAAATCGTCAGTAAGTCCTGTGACTACACTCAAAACGTTCATTTCCGGCAAGCTGAAAGCCACGGCCTTTAACGAGAACGCCGGCCAGATTGACGCCGCCCTTTCACTTCCGCGCGGATTGCAGAACATCAATGTGGTGGCACGCTCTGCAAACGGCGCAGAGTTCCACAATGAGACCAACGTGCAAATTATTTCCGCGTCAGGGAAGTGCGATACGCCATTCGTCTCGAGTATCGCGCCCACGCCCGGCAACGCGCCAGAGTTCCCGCCGTTCCTCATCGCTGCCGACTCGGCCGCCTGCTCCATCACTGGCCTGAACGTGTACGTTGACGGCCGTCTCTTTTATAAGCAGACAGGACAGAAGATCTACGAAGGCAGGCTGCAAGTTGCGCCGGGCCAGCACGCGCTGGTGCTGCAGGCATGGAACAGCCAGGGCACGGTCGGCAAAAGATCGTTCACGATCAATGTCACCGGGCTTGAGGAGCCTGTCTGTGTACCCGACACGGATCCCGGCGTAACCGTCTGCCAGGCAGAGCCGACAGATAATCGTTATGTGATCATCTTTGCCGGAACGTCGATCCAGTCGTCCTACTCGGCAATGAGAATTTACGTGGACAACGTGGCCCGCGCGACGTTCAGCGATTTTGCGGCACAGCGCGGCATCACGTTCCTGAAGATGACGGCTGGCAAGCACACCATCAATGCTGTGGCCTGGACGCGCAGCGGCAAAGTCGTAACGGCGAGCACCACGGTCACGGTGCCATGAAGGGAAGGGGCGGCCGAAATAAAACGACTGACCTGGAAACTTCCTCCAGTTCAGGCGAGTACCATGACCGAAATGTCTGAGAGAAAAGCTCGCGTGAATGCATGCCAAAACCCCGCCGGATTGCGCGGTCGCCTCACGTTGTGGCTCATGAACTGGAGACACTCGAGCGTCACCGACTGGGGGCTTTCTCACGTTTCGGTGAACCAGCAAGATACCATTCTTGACGTGGGCTGTGGCGGAGGGCGGACGGTGAACAAGCTGGCCGCCATGGCCCACGAAGGAAAGGTTTACGGCATCGATCACTCCGGGCAGAGCGTTATGGTTGCGAGCAACGTCAATCGCCGAGAGATCGAAATGGGTCGAGTGGAGATCAGGGAAGCTTCGGTGTTGCAATTGCCTTTTGCAGACTCTGCATTCGATCTGGTGACCGCAGTGGAAACACATTTCTGGTGGCCTGACCTGCCGGCGGGTATGAAGGAAATTCTGCGAGTGCTAAAGCCGGGAGGCAGGCTGGTAATCATTGCGGAGATCTACAAAGCCGCGAACGCAAAGATCACGAGGTTCGAAGAGGCGATCACAAAAGGGGGCATGAAGCTGCTTAGCACCGACGAGCATCGTCAACTGTTCGAAGGAACCGCTTACTCCGATGTTCAGATTTTTACTGAACCGGCGAAAGCATGGATCTGCTGCGTCGGACGGAAGCCTTGCTAGCAGCGCACTTTGCGCCGATCATTTTTTGGGAGGTTAATTTCTGGAGGCTGGCGGCTTACCGAGCGGATGTTCACTTGGAACTGGTGCCGGTTTGACTTGCGTGGAGTATCTCCTCGCCGCTACGCGATGCTCCGGTGAAATACGGCGAAGGTGGCGGAGGCGTGTTGCTCTCATCTTTTGCTTCAGCCTCAAGTCCAGGATCAGGAAAGGTAGGCAGCGAGGAGTTCTCGCACGACTTCACGACGCAGGTGTCGCCCTTCTCGGCATCGGCTTCCTGATCGCAAGCATCGATACGGTATTCTCCCGCCTTGAACCGGTAATGTTGGTAAGTCGTGTGGCACACCCCGGAAGCCCAGCCGAAGATAAGGTCCGGGATCGTGCTTGTGGCCTTGTCGAATTCTGGTCCGAATCCTGCCGTTTTCACAATTCGGCGGTACGAGTTCTTGTCCGGCACGTAAATAGTGAGCAGGGCTGCATTGCTGGCGCCATGGCCAGCGCGCGCTTCCAGCAGGATGGCCGGTCCGAGCGCACCTAAGTTCATGGGCGTGAACTGCGAGTGGAGAAACTCGTCTTCCACATCGGCAGCAGTCGGCGTGTCGTTGGTGACAGTCTTTAGAAGCTCTGCCAGATCTTTCTTGACGACGGGTCTCAGCCGTTCCAGCTGACGGGAAGTCAGCCTGACCTCACGAGTGAATTGTTTCTCAGAGGTGGCGGCGGATTGAGTCTGGGCAGAAGGTGCCAAAGAGATCAAAGGCAGCAGAATCATCGCCAAGAATCGAGGCATGACACTGATTTTAGCAGCAGCTCTCAACAGCAAACGCTCTCTTTTCAACAGTATAAGCCACTAAGGCAAGAAATCTCGGAAATCCCTTGACACACATTTAGTGTTTTAGTTAAGTATAACACTAGCATGCAGGTCGTCGAGGCTCACCTTGAGAACTGCAGCTCAAAGCAGGCCGGTAACAAAGGCTGCAAGAGAAGCACATGGTGCTCTCAAGAAAGGATGAAAACATGAAATCACGCAGGTTTCTATTGTCTCTCGCATTTCTCTCAATGTCTCTAGTCGCGGTTGCACAAACGCACTCGCAAGAACCAGTTCAGCCGAAAACTGATGCTGAGAAATCGTTCGACCTGATGAAAACGCTGGCTGGATCATGGGAAGGTCCAGTAACACTTGAGCCTCCAATGCCAAAAATGGACAACGGCAAGCCGATCAGCGTCTTGTTCCGCGTGACCTCGAGAGGAAACGCGCTGGTGCACGAGATGCAGGAATCGGGAGCACCGCTGGATCCCAGCAAGTATGATCATCCGGTCACGATGCTTTACGTGGAAAACGACCGCCTGGTCCTGACGCACTACTGCGACGCAGGAAACCGGCCGCGCATGGAAGGCAAGATTTCGCCGGACGGCAAGAAAGTGGAATTCGAGTTTGTCGATCTCTCCGGCAGCAACAAGCATGGACACATGTACCATGCTGTGTTCACGATCGTCGATGCGAACCACCACATCGAGGACTGGACGTATCTGATGCCGGGCGACAAGCCAATGCACGCCCACGCCGTTTTGGAGCGCAAAAAGCAGGAACAGGCGAGCGCCCAGTAGGATAATCAGGAACAGAAGATGACCCTTGAGTTCAATGACGGCCAGCCGATTTACCGGCAGCTCCGCGACCGCGTGGTCGAGATGATTCTCGATGGCGTGCTCAAGGAAGGTGATCCGCTGCCTTCTGTGCGCACGGTCGCGGCCGATTACCGGGTGAATCCGCTCACCATCCTCAAGGCATACCAACAACTGGTGGACGAAGAGCTTGTCGAGAAAAGGCGAGGTCTGGGCATGTTTGTCAGAAACGGCGCTCGCAACTTGCTGCTGGAGGGCGAGCGCCAGAAATTTCTTTCCGAGCAATGGCCAAAGGTGTACGCAACCATCCAGCGGCTTGGCCTGAATCCAAAAGAACTGCTGAATGGTTCCGGGAAGACGGACAGTGATAAATCTTCCAAAGCCGGACCCAAAGACGCGAGGAAGGAGAGCTGAAGCCATGCCATGCATCGAGGCACGCGGTCTCCACAAGGCTTTCGGCGAAACGGTAGCGCTGGATAACGTCTCCCTGCGGGTGGAAGAAGGACGCATTCTGGGGCTCGTTGGTCCGAATGGTGCAGGGAAGACCACAGCTCTGAATGCGATTCTCGGCCTCACGCCATACGAAGGTGAGCTCAGAGTGCTGGGGCGGAATCCATGGACCGAGCGCGACCAGCTCATGCGGGATGTCTGCTTCATCGCGGACGTGGCGGTGCTGCCGCGGTGGATTAAGGTTTCGCAGGCCATCGAGTATGTTGCCGGAGTGCACCCGCGTTTCGATCGCGCGAAAGCGGAAAGCTTTCTGGCGCGTACAACGATCCGGCGTGAAAGCAAGGTGAAGGAGCTCTCGAAAGGCATGGTCGCGCAGCTGCATCTGGCGCTCGTCATGGCCATTGACGCGAAATTGCTGGTGCTGGATGAGCCCACGCTTGGTCTCGATCTCATTTACCGCAAGCAGTTTTACGATTCGCTGCTGACGGACTATTTCGATCGCAACCGCACCATCGTAGTGACAACCCACCAAGTCGAGGAATTGCAGAACGTGCTGACAGACCTGATGTTCATCGATCGGGGGCGCATCGTATTGAGTTGCAGCATGGACGAATTCGAAGCGCGCTACGTGGAGGTGATGGTGCGTCCCGAGCATCTGGCAGCGGCGCGCGCACTGAAGCCGATCCACGAGCGGGATGTGCTCGGCGGAACCATCCTGCTGTTTGACGGCGCAGACCGCCGGCAGCTGGCGCCGTTTGGCGATCCGCGAACGCCCAGCATCGCTGATCTGTTTGTGGCCGTTGTGGGCGGTGGCCCGGGCCAGGCACAAGGAGTGGTGGTATGAACTCTCCATCGAATGCCATGAACGAATCGCAGACTGCGACGCAGCCGGTCGCGGCCGCGGCAACTTCGCCTACGCGGCCTCTGTACTGGTCCATCCGTCGCGAACTGTGGGAAAACCGTTTCATCTATCTGGTTCCTCTCGCTGCCGGCGCTCTGTTCGTGTTCGGCTATTTGATCAGCCTGACCCGAATGCGAACCTACATCCGCACGGTAGCATGGAACCACGTGACCTTTGCGGCGCCTTACGAATCTGTGGCGGCGCTGGTCATGGGAACCGGCCTGCTGGTGGGGCTCTACTATGCTCTCGACACACTCTACGGCGAACGTCGCGATCGCAGCATACTGTTCTGGAAATCTTTGCCGGTGTCAGATTTCACCACCGTAATTTCCAAGCTCTCCATCCCGCTGCTCTTTATTCCACTGCTTACCTTCGCGATCACGCTGGCTGCGCAGTTGCTGATGCTATTGCTGAGCAGCGTGGTATTCCTGGGGAGCGGCGTGAAGATCAGCGAGTTATGGACTCTTTCCGGCTTCGTGCGTGCGTCAGGGATCATGCTCTGGCACATTGTGACGGTGCATGGCCTGTGGTACGCGCCGCTCTACGGATGGCTGCTGCTGATTTCGGCGTGGGCGCCGCGCGCGCCGCTGGTGTGGGCCGTGCTGCCGCCCTTCGTGATCTACGGACTCGAGCGGCTTGCGTTCAACACCTCGTATTTCCTCGCTCTGTTGCAGGTACGGTTCCTGGGCCCGCAGCCTCACCATGCTGCGCAGGGTCACCAGTCCGCGGACATAATGGCAACACTCATCCCTGAGAGATTTTTCAGCGAACCGGGCTTGTGGATCGGTCTGGCGGTGGCCGCGGTATTCATTGCGGCGGCGGTGCGACTGCGACGCTATCGCGGTCCGATCTGATCCGCTAACAGAAAACGTTCGCAAAATGCAGACCCAAGCTGCCTTTCAGGTGGCTCCGACGCGGCACGTCCGCGTAAGGAGGAGAGATGTTGGTTATGAACAGAGTTCATGTCCTGCTCAAAATACTTCTCTTTGCGGCGCTTCTCTCACGGGCGCTTACGGCGAACGCGCAGCAGGGGCCCACCGCGTCCGGCGAGCCGGTGTTTCGCATCAACGTCCAGTTGGTGCAGTTGGATGTTCAGGTACTGCAGAAGAAGACCGGCCGGCCTGTTGGTTCAGTGAAGAAAGAAGATTTCCAGCTCTACGAAGACGGCGTGCAGCAGCGCATCGCCGACGTAAGCCGCGACCAGCTTCCGCTCTCGGTGGTCCTGCTGTTTGACCTCACGGAGACGGTCCAGCCGGTGCTCAAGCCGCTTGCGGCAGGAGCGTTGCAGGCGCTGGAGCACCTGAAGGCGGAGGATGAAGTGGCGGTAATGGTTTACTCGTCTACGGCGGAGCTGTTGCAGGACTTCACCACCGATCGCGGAAAAGTTGTGGCGGCGATCGAGAAAGCCAGCGAGATGCACAGCGGCGAGGCTGCTTACTTCAATGAAGCTATCTTTGCAGCGTCGCAGCAACTCAAAAAGGCGACCAATCCGCGCAGCCGCAGGACCATCATCTGGTTCACTGACAATGTTCCCAACATCCCATCGGCAAAACAGCACAGCGAGAAAGACGCGTTTCGCGCGGTGCTGGAAACCGGCACAACGGTGTTCACGCTGCTGGAGCGGAGCGGCCTTTCTGACTTCTTCATGGTCAGCTTCAGCAAGAATCCCGTGTTCGCGCCGTTTCGCATGCATGATCCTCCCGGTGACGTCCATAAATACGCAGAGCGCACTGCCGGCGAGGTGATGAAGTCGAGCAAAGAAGAAGTCAGCGTGAAGCTGGCACAAATGATCGACGAGATCCGCACGCGCTACACCATCGCGTATTATCCCAGCGCCAGGCAGGCTGCAGGCACGTTCTGCAAGATTCGCATTGAAGTAAGACTGCAGGCAGAAAAGCGGGAAGGGAAGATGACGGTCCGCGCCAAGACCGGCTATTACCGATAACATCTCACCGCAGGATACTCAGGAGCGCAGAGGAACCGCCGCAAATGTGCCGCGGAGTTTACGCGGCTGAGTGCGGATCAGAATTTACTTGTCGGGATCGAAATCCAGTTTGACCTGCTCAGTGGATTCATCTTTTGCCGGCTCGAATCGCCATTTGCGCACGGCGTCTTCTGCAGCTTTGACCAGCACTGCATTGCCGCCAAGAACAGTCACGTCTTTCACTCGTCCCTCCGCGGTGACCAGCAATTGCAGGCGGACAGAACCCCTAAGTCGCGCGGTTCTGGCGATCTCCGGATACTGCGGAGCCACCTTGACTTTAAGAGCGCGGTTGCTTTCGCCGACTGCGGCACTCACCAACAAGAGCGCCGAGAACGCCACCATCACAACAATGCGAAACACTGCTCATCCCCAGACCAGCACCAGTCAAACAGGTGCTGATAAAAAATGATTTTCGCCATCGTATTGAAACCGGAGCGAAAGCAACACAGTACGGAAGTAACTGTGCTGCGGTTTGTGATCTGGCTCACAGCAATCTGAAGAGCATGGGTACCAAAAGCGCGCTGGCGCAGCCCATCAGAACCATGCCGAGCGAGGCAAAAGCCACGGCCTCGCTGCCGAGTTCGAGCGCGCGCACCACACCGAACGCGTGCGAGGTCAGTCCGAGAGTGAAGCCGCTGACCGCCGGATCAGTGACGCGCGCCCAGCGCAGAAACGCAGGCGTGCAGATGATCCCGGTAATGCCGGTGGTGAACACGCTGATGATGGTCAGCGGCACCACGCCGCCGATTTTTTCGGCAATCGCCAGGGCAATGGGAACAGTCACCGATTTGGTAGTGAGCGAGATCAGCATCAGGCGGTCAAGGCGGAAGAGCAGGCCCAGAAGCAGTGCGCTGCCGGTGACCCACGCGCCTCCCGCGAGCAGCGTGCCCAGCACGGGCCAGATCACGCGGCGCGCCTTTTGCAGATTTTCGTACAGCGGAACGGCCAGCGCCACAATCGCCGGGCCCAGAAGAAAATGCAGCGCCGTGGTGCCGGCCCAGTAGCGGTCGTAAGGGAAGGCGGTGAACTTCAGCGCCAGCACCACCAGCAGGATGGTGATCAGCACCGGCTGAAGGAAGCTGATCCTGCCCAGGCGATGGTACAGCCACACGCCGCAAGCGTACGCGGCGATGGTGGCGCTGACCAGCAAGATCGGATCCAGAAATTTGTGGGCTGTCATCTTAATTTATGTCGCTCCGCTCCTGCGCTTCTCCCCCTCGGTGTCGTCTGCGCTCTCTCGGTTAACGATTTCCTGACCCCTTTGCGCTCTCTGCGTCTTCTCTGCGATGAAGAGCCAGAAAGCCTTCAGCGATCTTCGCGGTCCCCAGCACGCCGGGAAAGAACGCGATAATGAGCACGGCTTCCAGTCGCCACAGGCCCACGGGTGGTGCGTCCACGATGCGGATCACGCCTGCGCCAACGGGAACAAGCAGCAAGGGAAGATAGCGCAGCAGCAAGTCCGAGGCAGGCTTGACGGTGGCGTCAACTTTGCCGCGCAGGGCAAAGAAGCCGAGCGCCATCCCCAGTCCGATGATCGATCCCGGAATGGGCAGCGCGAAGCGAGTGGAAAGATAGTCGCCGGCCAGGTACAAGGCGACAAAGAACAACAAGCCCAGCATGAACGGAGTCCTCTCTGCGAAACTCGAAGCAGGTCATTGTAAAGAATCGCCGTAATCGCCGTAATCGCCGGAATCGCCCGTGATCGAAAACAAAAGCTCCAACCGCAGGGAACGCAGAAGCTCGCGGAGTGCAATCTCCGGTTACACCCATAAGCGATATCCCGTAAACTTAGACGCGTTATGCGTTCACAGTCCGACATCCGCGAGAGCCTGCTGGCTGCGTGGCGTACCAACGCTCGCGTGACCTCCGAGCTGATCGAGCTGCTGCCCGAAGAAATGTGGGACGCGCCGCTTCCCGGTGTGCCGCGGAAGCGCGTGCGCATGATCGCGGCGCATCTTCATAACGCGCGCTGCGGCTGGATCCGCACCCTGGGACGGGAGCACGGCGTGAAAGCTCCCGAGCAACTGGACCGCAGCCGCGCGACGCAGCGGCAGGTGCTGGCGGCACTCAAGCGCAGCGGCGCGGCGATGGAAACGCTGTTCAAGCTGGGGCTCGATTCCGGCGCGCTGCCGCCTTCGAAGGGCTACGTGTGGCGCAACCTCTCACTTGACCTCGGCCACGTGGTGACGTATTTCGTCGCGCATGAGGCGCACCATCGCGGGCAGATCGTGATGCTGGCCCGGCAGATGGGACATCGGCTGCCCGGAGAGGTGCAGGCGCGGCTGTGGCGGTGGCGGAAGAGCTAAATGGTTTGTTCGCGATCCTGCTCCGGGTGAGCGTCTATGCCCCTAGCGCTGTAGGCGCGACATCAGATTACGCGCTCGGATAGCCGGGCCGCGCCTTCCATTCTTCAATCTGGCGAATGTGGCGCTGGTCGTGGGCGGCCGCGATCAGCGCGGTCTGGTAACCATCGAGCGTTGTATGCACGCCGCCGGTGACTGCCTTCAGCGGCGGAGACTCCAGCACATGCCCGCGCAGGTCTGGAGTGGACTCCACAAACTGCTCCAGCTCGTCCAGGCCCTGGAAGATCCGCGCCAGCGACTCCTGCGGCGTCCTCTGTCCCGCCGGACGGATAAACTCCGGCGCGCTGAACCGGCCGGCGCCGCGGTCGGGAATCTTGTCCATCACAATCGAGTCGATCAACTGCGAATCGCGGCCCGGCTCCGGCGCAGGCGCGCTGGCAAGCGAAGCCCTCACCCGGCCCACCACGCGCTCGTGGACGGTCGCCAAGTGGTCCAGGATTTCGGCAATCGACCAGCAGCCTTCCTCACCATTCGCCGGCGTGGGACGAAACGCGAATTGCGCTTCGGTCAGCCCGCGCGTGGCTGCTTCAATCCGGCTCCGCGTCGCCGCAAAGTACTTCTTTGCCTGCTCCAGATCGCTCGATACCAGGGTAGCCATCTTCTTTTCTCCTCTCGCAGGTACGACGGATCATTGTCGCGCAATCGACAGGGCCGAGGAAACATTTCACCGCAAAAAACGTCTCACCGCAGAGGGGCACACCGACATCCGCCTGAACTCCGCGCCACGCCGGCTCAAGCTATACTGAAGAACTTCGGGGGAGATTTGAGCATGGCAAAACTTGTCTATGGATTGAGCCAGTCCCTCGACGGCTACGTCGACCACACGAAGCTTGGACCGCCTGGACCGGCGGTCTTCCGTCACTTCCTCGAGTGGGTGCGTGGCCTGACGGGCAGCATCTACGGCAGCCGCACGTACGAGATCATGCGTTATTGGGACGAAGATTCTCCTGACTGGGACGCGGAGGACCGCGAGTTCGCGGTGGCGTGGCGGAGCCAGCCGAAGTGGGTCGTCTCGCATTCCCTCAAGTCGGTTGGCCCCAACGCCACGCTTGTCGGGGATGACTTTGAGAAGGTGATACGCAGGCTTAAGGCCGAGCTGGCTGGCGAGATTGAAGTTGCCGGACCAGCCCTGGCGCAAAGCCTGACCGAAGCCGGCCTTATCGATGAGTATCGACTCTACCTCCGCCCCGTCGTGCTTGGTGGCGGTACGCCATTCTTCGCCGGCCCCCGGCCGCCGCTCCACCTGGTAGCCAGCGATTTAATCGCCGATGACTTGATTCGGTTGACGTACGTTCCCGCTTGATCGCGCGACTCGCCCGACGGACTGCGCTCAGAAATTCAAACTGAGACACTACCGGCCGACCCGATCGCCAGATCACCCGATCCCCAGCCCGTGTGTGGTTAGAAACCGGCGTTGGATCGAGCACCGTAGGTGCGACATGAGTTAGCCCACACCGGAAGGTGTGGGAAGCAGTTGTTATAGGATGGTGAGCCCCGGAGGCGGCGACACCTTGCCACACACCTACTCACAAAACCATTTGCATGTCGTGTTCAGCACGAAAGAGCGCCGCAGGCTCATCCGGCCGGAGATGCAGCCAAAGCTCTGGGCCTATCTCGCAGGCATTGCCCGCAATCACGATTTTCTTGTCTTGGCGAACGGCGGCATGGAAGACCACGTTCATCTTCTAATACAGCTTCCGCCCGCACTTTCCCTGGCCATGGCGGTTTCCACTTTAAAGTCCAACTCTTCAAGCTGGATGAGCGAACACGGATCGCCGTTCGCATGGCAGGAGGGTTACGGCGCGTTCAGCGTCAGCGCGTCGAATCTGAAGCTTGTAGAGAACTACATTGCCAATCAGGAGCGCCATCACCGGAAGATTACGTTCGAAGATGAGTTTATCGGATTGCTCCGCAAGCACGGGATTTCCTTTGACCCTAAATATGTTTTCGGTTGATGTGCCGCCGCCTACGGGGCTCAGGGTTGTTCGCGCCGGATACCCACACCTCCCGGTGTGGGCTAACTCATGCCGCGCCTACGGCGCTGCGTGGTCTGCGCTCCCGGCGTCCGGCGTCCTCTGCGGTTACCGTTTCGATTCCCCGATTGCCCGTTCGTGCTCCGTCGCTCTGCCCTGAGCGACCTCGAAGTGGGTGCTAATGGATTCGTCGGTTATACTACCGCCCCATGTACTGCAGCGTTTGCGGCGGTTCCATCGACGGTGAGGCGCCCGTTTGCTCCAGCTGCGGCACACGACAGCCGGTCGCAGAGGCGCCCGCGCTTCCACAACCCCTCTTTCCGCAACAAGGAAGCTACACGTGGAAGCAGCCGAGAAGCTACAACTGGGGGCAGATCCACGGAGGGCTGTGCTTCCTCGGCGGAGTATCCCTGTTGAGCAATCCCTTCGCAATGAGGCTGGCATTGAATACGACCTGCGGTATGTCTTTGATTGATGTCGCGCCTACGGCGCTCTGATTTTTTGGCTACGTTCCCCCGGTTGCGGCGCTGCGCACCTCCACCGGGGGCTAACCTGACTTCGCGCTTTCAGCGCTCGGAGAGTCGTCGGCCTTGGTAGTTGCGGGTCGACATTCGATTTTTCGACCATGTGCTTCTGCCAGATCACCGCGATGACAACACTGGTTGTGGTCCTCAAATCTGATAGCTGTTCTGCGAAATCGGAGTGCTTAATCGCCAGGATCCTGCTTCGCGCGAGCCACGATGCTTCGAGCGCCGAAGGCGCGTCTTCAGGTTAGCCCCCGGTGAAGGCGCGAAGCGCCGCAACCGGGGGTGGGTGCCAATAAAAATCCGAGCGCCGTAGGCGCGACATCAGATAGAATCCCGCGCCGGAGAACGACTTTGCCTCACACCTTCCACCAACTCATCGCCCACGTCGTGTTCAGCACCAAAGACCGCCG
>DATAEJ010000180.1:0-26450 GCA_036258095.1 Candidatus Angelobacter sp.
AATCGGCGGCTACGTACTGTTCGAGTTCTGGCGGCAATTTCGCGATCGAGTTGCGGCACTTGTTTTGTCTAACACCCGCGCCGGATCAGACTCACCGGAAGCTCGCGAGGGCAGGGAACAGTCGATTGAAGACATCCGGCAGCGCGGGCCAACGCCGTTCATCGAAGGTATGATCTCGAAGTTGATCGGCGAAACCACGCGCCGCACACGGCTTGACCGCGTGGAGTCTGCGCGTACGATGATGGCGCAGATGACGGTTACGGGCCTCACTTCCGCGTTGCAGGGGCTCGCTTCGCGCCCGGATTCCACTCCTACGTTGAATACCATCACCGTTCCCACGCTGCTCATCGCGGGCGACGAAGACACGCTTACGCCGGTTGCAGAGGCGCAGTTCATGCAACAGAACATCGCCCGCAGCCGGATGCAGGTGATCCCCCATGCCGGACATTATGCTGCGCTAGAGCAGCCTGACGATTTCGCGCGGGTCTTGGGCAAGTTCCTGGACGAGAGCAGATAAGACCAGAGTTAAGTTTTCATTCTCCAGAATCAGCGTGTCAAAAATCTGGGCAGCGTATGTTCTTGATTTAAGGCGAAGAAAGTGAGAAAATTAGCCGCTCAGGCCAGCCCTGCTTACGGTCGGCCGCGCTCTTTGACAATTCGTGAACTGATTAATGGGCCATGGCTATTGGCGACCAGGTAAACAGAAGCAGTTCGACAGAGGGTGGCAAGACCCTTGGGTGACCCAAGCAAAAGACTGGGTCACCCAGTGCAAACTCTGGGTGACCCAGTTGGAAAACGTTGGGTCACGCAAGGGTCTTGTCATCCTCTGTCGAACTGCTTCTGTTTACCTGGTCGCCAATAGCCATGGCCCATTAATCAGTTCACGAATTGTCAAAGAGCGCGGCCGACCGTAAGCCAGGGCTGGCCTGAGCGGCTAATTTTCTCACTTTCTTCGCCTTAAATCAAGAACATACGCTGCCCAAATTTTTGACACGCTGATTTCTAGAGAATGAGAACTTAACTATGGTCTTATCTGCTCTCGTCCAGGAACTTGCCCAACACCCGCGCGAAATCTTCGGGCTGCTCGAGCGCCGCGTAATGTCCGGCATGGGGGATCACCTGCAGCCGGCTGCGCGCGATGTTCTGCTGGATGAACTGCGCCTCTGCAACCGGCGTAAGCGTGTCTTCGTCGCCCGCGATGAGCAGCGTGGGAACGGTGATGGTGTTCAAGGTAGGAGTGGAATCTGGGCGCGAGGCGAGCCCCTGCAACGCTGAAGTGAGGCCCATAACCGTCATCTGCGACATCATCGTACGCGCCGACTCTACGCGGTCAAGCCGTGTTCGGCGTGTGGTTTCGCCGATCAACTTCGCGGTCATACCTTCGATGAACGGCGTTGGCCCGCGCTGCCGGATGTCTTGAATCGACTGTTCCCTGCCCTCGCGAGCTTCCGGTGAGTCTGATCCGGCGCGGGTGTTAGACAAAACAAGTGCCGCAACTCGATCGCGAAATTGCCGCCAGAACTCGAACAGTACGTAGCCGCCGATTGAGACCCCGACAAAAACAGCTCGTCCGATGCCCACGTCATCGCAAATAGCTTTCACATCGAGCGCGTGCTTCTCCATCGTGGCCGCGCCGTCGCCTGGCTGCGATTGTCCGTGCGCGCGCAGGTCAGGCAGGATCAGCTGATGCTGCTCTTCAATGAACGGCACAACCGCGTCCCAGAAATGGTGGTTGACGGGAAAAGGATGCAACAGGACGACCGGCGAACCCTTGCCGCGAACGTCATAGAAGATTTGAGCGCCGTCTCGTTTGATATTCATAGCTCAGAAAAATTTTTGAAACACAGAGGAACGGAGGACACAGAGGGATTTCAAAAATTGTTTGCTCGTTGAAGTTTTCGCTTAGGTTCAACGCTTCAAGTAACGAAGACGCGGCAGTCTCGCCAACTCACTCGAACAGAGTAATACAGAGGTTCCGACTCACGGCGCTTTCGCGCAACGGTGGCCGGCAGCGAACAAGCGAGACTCTCTTCTGCCTTGTTCCGAACCTCAATTCTGAGCCGGCTGTCCTGCCCGCATCGACGAAGGCCGACGACCTTCGAAGGAAGATTCAGAACTGTTCATCACTCCGCGTCCTCTGTTCCTCTGAGTTTCAAAGCTGTTATAGCTGCTCTTCAAAGGTGTTTCAGTTTCGTTGAACGACGCTGCTGGTCGTCCGGGTATTCACGATGCTCTGAGTGCCGGTGCTCAGCGCCAGCGGCTCTTCCGGCATGATGATCCACGCGGCGAAATACGCTACTACACCCAGCAGGCCGAAAGCCGCACATACGAGCCATACGATCCTGACCAGCGACACATCCAGGCCGAAATATTGAGCTACTCCCTTGCACACGCCGGCAATCTGCCGCCCTTCACGCACGCGCACCAGGCGCTTATGGGCCACACTGCCTGCAACGGCTTTGCCGCAATAGGCGCAGATCTGGGCATCATCAGGGATTTGTCTGCCACAAGCGTTACAGAACATGAGCAAGGTCCTCCACGGAAACCCGCAAAAGTCTGAGGCGAAGCCAAGCAGGCGCCTCTCTTTCTGTTATACGCTCATGCAGACCGAAATGTTTCAGTGTCCCCGGTAGGGCTTGTCAAGGAGCTTGCGGGCGGTTCCCGCTTCCTCGCTGGATCCATCCATGGCGATCACCGCGCGGTAGTCGAGCATGGCTTCTTCCCGGCGGGAAAGCATGTCTGAGACTTCGCCTGCGGCCAGGAGCGCCTTCTGCTTGTAGTCGGCAACGTTGGCAGCGGCGTCTGCGGCTGCCTTGTAGGCAGCCAACGCATCCTGAAGCTGGTTCATTTCCCTGAAGGCGTCGCCCAAAGTCAGATAGGCAAGCTCGGTGTGCGCGTTAGGATACTTACCTTCTTTACATCCCGCCAGAAGGGCCTTTAGCGTTGTGGCAGCTTCTGAATTCTTGTGCGCGTTCTGGAGCAGGTTCCCTTCTTCAAGAGCAAAGAGAAAGTTCCTGGGATGGTCCTTGATCAGGCTGCGCACCACTTCCAGCCCATGATCGAAGTCTCCTTCGCGCCGCAGGAAGAGCGCCTCGGCCACTCGAGCGTCCTCGCTGGTCTCACCGCGCGCCTTTCCCGCTTCATCCAGCATTTGCAGGCCTTTGGTTTTGTCCCCGTGAATCCCGGCAACCCCGGCCATTGCCTTGGCCGGCATGGTCAGTGAGCCCACTACATAGAGGTGTGCACCTACAACCGTCTTTGCGTCCACCCATTCCGGACGAATCTTGAGCACATCTTCATGGTCATGGCGCGCTGCTAGGGCGCTGCGCAGGGCTCCAAACCAGGAATGCTCGACGATGGTCATATATGTGGCCCGGAGGCCTTCCGTCACGCCGCGGTCGTAGAGGGCCTGAGCATCCTTAGGGTTCGATCTAAGGCGTTTTTCTGAGAGACCGATGGCCCGGTCCATCAAGTCCCTCAGCTGTTTCTTCGCCGTAGCGTCCATCGGGACCTGTTTACTATTCATAAAACCCTGCTTGATGTAGAGCCGGGTATCCAGAGCGTCATACCGATTCAGGTCACGGTAGAGATAGGCATCCAGCAGGTGGTTGACCGCGGCGGGTTCGTCAGGATGCAGGTCCGCGGCCTTTTGAAAATCCTTGATCGCTTCGTCGTATTCAAGACTGTAAAAATGCGAGAATCCGGTTTTGGTCAGGGCCTGGAAATCGGGCTTTTCGGGCGAAGATGTGGCAGCGCTGAGGTTTACTGCTAAGACAGTAACCAAAAGCAGCAGGCACACTAGGTTACCTGCGGGCCTCGGAAGGGGGGAGCGATAAGGTCTCATGAGCTCTGGTTTCGAGAAGTTTACCTGATTTGTCGTCCTACTCTGACAAGATAGAACATCTCTGGCTCCCCCGCATCCTTACGAAGGGATACGGAACAACCAGATGACCCGACCATTTCGTCCAGTGAAAGAGTTCTATACCGAAGCAGAGGCTGCCGGCTCGCTCAATATCTCCGTTGCCGAGTTGCATGGTCTGCTTGACGAGCACATTTTCAACGACGGCAATCCGCGTCCAACCGAGATCACTTTTTCCGAAGCTGATCTCGTACTTCTCGGATTCTGGAGCAAGAGCAAACAGAATCCAAAAGTGATCCGCATGCCCAGGCGCCGCG
The DNA here is from genome assembly GCA_036258095.1 of Candidatus Angelobacter sp. Classification (GTDB taxonomy): domain Bacteria; phylum Acidobacteriota; class Terriglobia; order Terriglobales; family Acidobacteriaceae; genus Angelobacter. The sequence continues at coordinate 4,177 of DATAEJ010000180.1, forward strand.
AAGCCTGAACCTTTTACCCCGTAAATATTTCCCGTTTTTCGGCGAATCCGACTCGTCAACAAGGTACAAGCTCTTTGCTTCCAAGAGGTTAACCACCATCACCTTTTGGAAGCAAAAGTGCTTTATCTCCTTGTAACGGGAAGGGTTTTCAATCTATGGCACACTTGGCGCCGAATTACGAGGATCGGCAGGAGTTTTGGAAGCCGGTTGCTTCACCTCGCGCCGAACACGAGACCACACAGGTGCGCGAGCAGACTTGCGCTTCCTGCGGCACAGATTACGTGCTGGGCTCGCGTTTCTGTCATGTGTGCGGTGCTGACCGTCAGGTAAACCTTTCAGATACAGCCATTGATGCAGACGGCTCGTCAATATTCACCACCTCCATCCGCGAGGCGATGGGCCAGAACACGGCCTCAATGGTTACATTCATTTTGGGCGTAGCCTGCGTGATTGCGGCAATCTTTACAGGATTCGTTTTTACCGCCAACAACCTGCTGGACTGGCAGGCAATCCAGATCTGGCGGATTGAGTGGTTGCTGGCTGCGGTAGCACTTTTTGTCGCTGGACTCCTCTTGAAAAAGAAGTAGCTTTTCCTCAATGACCTGAATACTGCGGCGCCTACCAGCGCCGCATTTTTCTTGATTACCGGTTCTCGCCGGAGCCATTCAGCTGGACGGACTGAGCGGTGTACTGCGTTCCCTCAAACGTGGCGACAATCTTTACAGTGGACCCCACAGTCAGGCGGTCAGCGTCCGGGGTCCTGCGCGGATCGAAATGGATGTCGTATGTCCTTCCGTCAGTGGTGGTTTGGATTGCCAGCAAGCCCCGATGCGTATCCAGATAGGTCAGCTTGCCCATAAAGGTGAAAGCCGAACCCGGTGCGGCAATCACTGAAATGTTCCGTGCCATCCCGCGAGTACCGTTTTCTGGTGAAAATTGAACATGGACCAGCGCGCCAGGCTTCAATTCCCGCAGTTGTACGGGCGAGCTTCCCTGCGAGATACGGGTGTCCTTGTCCACGCCGAAATGCACCGGTACCGAGCTGATGTTGTCGCGCAGCGTGACTTCCCCGTGCGCTACATCGATGTTCGTGACCTGACCATCGGCATCTGCCGGCGGGGCAGCCACACCGAGACGTATATTGCGGGCCAGAATCTGATGCAGGTTCGGGTCGAGCATGGTATCCACGTACACCCGCTCTCCCTTTTTCAGGGCCAGGGGTGTTGTCTGCGCCCCTTCGCGAAAGATGTGCGTCCGCTCATCGAAGGCAATTGTCCAGGTATTGCCATTGAAAACCTTGACGGTCATCTTGTTGCGAACGCGATCGACCCTGTGGATGGTCCCTCCGACCAGCGTGGTTATTCCTTCTGGTAGGGGAGGAGGATCCAAAACGGGGTCGTGGCCATCAGTACCGAGTGAGCTGCCGGTGGCGGAGCTATCCAGGATTTCCGTTTTGGGCTGCGGGATCGCTTGTGTTGCCGTGGCGCCTGAAATCGGCGCAGGCAAAAGCTGTCGCTCCCCCGGGATAGCGGTATTGTTTTGTTGCTTCGCCCCGGTGGAAGCCGCGCCTGAAGACGTCGTCCCGGATGCCGAGCTCGTGCTCGGTGGCGTTCCGGCCGATTTGGGAGCTGTTGTGCCGGACGGAGTACCGGTGGCTGCGGGCGTGGGATTCGGCGATTGTGAGACTGCCGGCGCGCTCGATTGCGGTGTCTGCGGCAGTCCTGAAGCCGATTTCGGCTCAGCAGATTGCGTTTGCGGCCACACGTAGACCGCTGAAAGCACAAGGAAAAAGAGAAGTGTAATCGGGGAACGTTGCATATCTCTCGAAAGCACCTGCCTGCGGGTTGGATGCAATCCGGAGCAGCTCAGATGGCAACCTGTCCGCATCCTGCGGGCACTGGTTCAGTGCCTCGGAATCCACTACCAACCTGCGGGACGGCTCTCATCATCCAACCCCAAAGCAGAGCTACTGCCTGCCGTCATCTGAGGTTTGAAGCCAGAGGTTTAAATAAGAGATGCGCATCCGCCTGTTCCCCATCCTGGCACTGTTCTTCGCGTTCGCGTGTTCTGGCCTGTTTTCCCAGCAGCTTCGTATTCCGCTGCCCAAGAAGAGCAAGTACACGCCGGTACAACAACTCAATCGCGAAGGGGTAAAGGCGCTGGGCAAAAAAGATGTGAACAAGGCCAAGCGCTATTTCTATCGCGCTTACCTCATTGATCCTAATGATCCCTTCACCCTCAATAATCTGGGATACGTCGCGGAACTGGAAGGCGATGTAGACCGCGCACAGCGCTATTACGATCAGGCGGCCGCCAACACCTCGGAAGCGCTGGTGGACCAGTCCACAGAGCCGAATGATCTTGGCAAGCCGGTGGCGACGATCGCGGGCCGCACTGCGGAAGGCCAGCTAAAGGTCAACCAGTTGAACGTGGAAGCTCTGCGACTTTTAAACAATGATCGCGCGCCGGAGGCCGACCTGCTCCTGCAGCAGGCGCTCAAGATCGATGCCAACAATCCGTTCACGCTGAACAACATGGGCTTTGCCAAAGAGAAGGAAGGCGAGTTGGAAGAGGCCATCCGGTCTTACACCAGGTCGGCGCAGACCGGTTCGCGGGAACCGGTGATCGTTGCCATGAATCGCAACTGGCGCGGACGGCCGGTGAGCGAGGTTGCCGCGGAGAACGCCGAAAATGCGCGCGCCGAACTGGCTCGAGCCGCGAATATTCCCGATCAGGTAGCCCGGCTGAACCTGCGCGGCGTGTCGGCCATGAATCGGAACGACCGCAAAGCGGCCGCCGAATACTTCCAGAAAGCGTACAAACTGGAGCCGAACAACGCATTCACCATCAACAACATGGGATATCTGGCCGAGATTGAAGGCGACAAGGAGAGCGCGCAATCCTATTACGAGCAGGCCCGCATTGCCCGTCGCGCCAGCACTCGTGTCGCAGTCGCAACCCGTCCTGAAGTTGAGGGCCAGGCCGTGGGACAGGTCGCTGATCAGAGCACTAGCCTGGTGGACGCCGCTATCCAGACGCAGGCGGAACAACGGCGTGCCACTGCCGGAGCCCCTGTTCTGCGCACTCGCGACAATCGTCCCGTACCGGAGCCGGCACGCCCGGCGAACCAGACTCAGCCTCAACAGCAGCAGCCACCGGCCGGCAACCCGCCAAACGAGCCAGTCTTGATCCCCCGCGGCCAGCAGCAGCAACAGCCACCCGAGCAGAACAATTCGCAGCCGCCATTGCAGTGAGGGTTAGATTGCCGCTTGAAGGAATAAGTCCGCACCCGTGAGTGCCCGCGTTCCACCTGATTGGGCGCCGGTCCAATTCTAGAAGTTCGGAAACGAACTGCCGCCAGGAGGAGATGGGAGTGCCAGCTACACCACCGACCCGACACCCTTGCCGATCTGGAGCGCCTTGCGCAGCCCGGTTTCCACGTAGGCTTTAGCCAGCTTGGCTGCCTGCATCAGACTTTTGCCAAGCGCCAGGTTGCACGCCAGCGCGGTTGAGAAAGCGCAGCCGGTTCCATGTGTGGAAGAGCTTGCAACGTGCTCTCCCTTGAGCAAAGTCACTCCTCCTGCTACGGCACTCATCAAATCCACCGGCAGGTCAAGATGCCCACCCGTGATGATTACATTCCGGGCCTGCATTCGCTGCAGGGCGACCGCTGCCGTCTTCATTTGGTCAACGTTTCTCACCTCAGAGCCAGTGAGTTCGGCTGCCTCTGCAGTATTCGGGGTAATCACGGTGGCTTGTGAAAGCAGCTTCTCGCGCAGGATCTGCCGGCCGTCTTTTGACAGGAGGTCTGCTCCGGAGGACGACTTCAGGATGGGATCGAGCACGATATGGCTGAAGTGATGACGGCGCAGGAAACCAGAGACCGCGCGGGCGACCTCGGCGGAACCGAGCATCCCGATCTTTACCGCGGAAATTTCCACGTCATTGGCGAGCTCTTCCAGAATCAGGCTCACAATCCGCCCCTCGACTGGTTCCACGTCGCGAACGCCACGGCTGGACTGGATGGTCAGCGCGGTTATGCAGCTAAGCCCATAACAGCGATACGCGGCGATGGTCTTGATATCGGCCGTAATGCCCGCGCCGGAAGAAGGATCGTGACCGGCAATGGTGAGAACTACCGTTTTACTCTTGTTCGACTTGGCCACTTAAGTTGCTAAGCCCCACACGCTCTCATTGTAAACACGGTTTCGTCAGCATAGAATCAGTGTTCCTGCAGATTCCGGCTAACGATAATCGGCTGGTCCCGTCTAAGTTAGGCTGTTCTGCGCAAACCAACCCGGTAGCTTGTTCGAGGCTCCCGTCCCCATTCGGAGGAAATTCCAGATGAAGTCATTCCATTGGCTTCTTAGTTCTGTCTTGTTGCTCGCCGCATTCGGCGACGCGCAAGTGAAATCACGGACCAAAGAAGCCTCACCCGCGCTTTCCAACACCCGATTTACCGTTCCGGTGGAGTATTACAAGCTGCCCAACGGCCTGCGTGTGGCGCTCTCGCCGGACCACACGGCGCCCACAGTCGCCGTAGCTGTGTACTACCGGATCGGGTTCCGAGTGGAGCCTCGCGACCGCACCGGCTTTGCCCACCTCTTCGAACACATGATGTTCCAGGGATCCCAGAACCTGGGCAAGATGGAGTTCATCAAGCTGGTGCAGAAGAATGGCGGCGTGTTGAATGGTTCCACACGTTTCGACTTCACCAATTACTACGAAGCGCTGCCCTCCAACAAGCTGGAAACCGTGCTCTGGGCTGAAGCCGATCGCATGCGCGGCCTGAACATCACGCAGGACAATCTCAAGAACCAGCAGGGCGTTGTAGGAAATGAGGTAAAGGTCAATGTGCTGAACCGGCCGTACGGCGGTTTTCCGTGGCTTGACCTCCCCCAGTACGCCAATACGAACTGGTACAACGCTCACAATTTTTATGGCGACCTGAAGGACATTGAGTCGGCGACGCTTGAAGACGTGCAGAGTTTCTTTAAAACCTACTACACGCCGAGCAATGCCGCGCTGGCGATCGTCGGCGATTTTGACCCTGCACAGGCCAAAGAGTGGGTCAAGAAGTACTTTGCTGCGATACCATCCGGCCCGCAGCCGAAGCTCCCTGAACTGACCGAGCCACGTCAGGAAAAAGAAAAACATGCCACCAAGCCAGACACGCTGGCGACGCGGCCTGCCATCGCCGTGGCCTACCACATGCCGCCACGCAACACGCCCGAATATTACGCCATGGGGATCATCAATGAACTCCTGGTCCAGGGTGACGACAGCCTGCTGCATCAGGAACTGGTGAAAAAACGCGGCCTGACCGACGATGTCTCCGGCGGGGTAAACCTGCTGGGAAATATGTACGACTATTACGGCCCCATGCTGCTTTCCGCGGAGCTTTTCTATGACAACAGCGTGAAAAGTGAAACCGTGGTCAGCGCGATGGATTCCGTGATCGAGCCGTTGCGGACCAAGCCGATCGACAAAGCAACGCTGGACCGTTCGCTCATCAAGATCCGTTCCAGTCTGTATGACACCGTAGGCGGCGGTAACGGACTCGGCCTGGCTGACCTGCTTTGCAGCTTCGCGTTGTTCGATGACAATCCGGCAAGGGTGAACACGCTGGAATCCGAGTTCCGGAAAGTTACTCCGGAACTGATTCTCAAGACTGCCAAAGAATACCTGCGACCGGAAAATCGAACAGTGCTTGTGATTGATCCCAAGGCTGCGCCGAAGCAGGCGGGTGAAGCGAAGCCCGGAAACTCGGGGAACTAAGGAGCCATGTCCATGAACAGAAAAATGAATTTCATCTTCGCTCTCGTTGTGGCTTCCCTGCTCTCACTGGGTGCGCTCGCGCAACAGCCTGAAGCGCCCAAAAAGCAGGCCCCTCCGGCCGGCAGCGCTCCAAGGCCGTTCACCGTTCCTCCGAGCCAGACCTTCAGCTTGCCCAACGGCCTTCAGGCAACGCTGGTTCCATATGGCAACGTTCCCAAGGCAACGATCATTGTGACGGTCCGTGCCGGCGCTCTCAACGAGCCGGCTGATCAGGTCTGGATCAGCGATTTTACCGGGCGCCTGATCAAGGAGGGCGGCACGAAGACCAAATCCGCCAACCAGGTTGCGCAGGAAGCTGCGTCCATGGGCGGCGCAGTTGATGTAACTGCCGGTCCCGACCGCACCCAACTTTCTTCTGACGTGCTTTCAGAACTCACGCCAAAAATGGTTGCGCTGCTCGCCGATCTCGCGACGCATCCGGCACTCCCGGATTCAGAGATGCCGCGCCTGAAGCAGGACTCCCTTCGTAATCTCTCGATCGAAAAATCTCGCCCGCAGCCGCTCGCGCGCGAGCGGTTCATGAAAACGCTGTACCCGGATCATCCTTATGGCCGTATCTATCCGACGGAAGAAATGATCCAGAAATACACCGGCGACGACGTGCGCAAGTTCTACGCGAGTAATTTCGGCGCGGCGCGGACGCATGTATATGTCGCGGGCAAGTTCGATCCTGACGCGGTGAAGCAGGCGATTACAGCTGCTTTCTCGTCCTGGCCAAAAGGCCCTGACGTGCTGGTAAACCCGCCGAAGGCCGCGAGCAAGCGCACTCTGGAACTAATCGACAGGCCGAATGCAGCGCAGTCCACTTTGTATATCGGCCTGCCTACGGTGGATCCGAGCAATCCTGACTATCTGCCGCTGCAGGTGATGAACACGCTTTTGGGCGGGTCTTTCGGTTCGCGTATTACTTCAAATATCCGCGAGCAGAAGGGCTACACGTATTCGCCGTTTGGCCAGCTCTCGGCGCGTTATCGCTCTGCTTACTGGGCTGAAATCGCCGACGTAACCACGGCGGTGACCGGAGCCTCGATCAAGGAAATCCTGTTCGAGGTCAACCGGCTGCAGAAGGAAGCTCCGTCAGCCGAGGAACTCAAAGGCATTCAGGACTACATGGCTGGTGTGTTTGTACTGCAAAATTCGAGCCGCTTCGGGATTATTGGGCAGCTCGCCAACGTAGATTTACACGGCCTGGGGCCCGACTACCTCAAGAACTACGTCCAGAATGTCTATGCCGTAACGCCGGAGAGGGTACAGCAGCTGGCAGAGAAATACCTGGATACCGACAAGATGACGATCGTGGTGGTAGGCGACAAGAGCAAAATCGGCGACCAGATTGCTCCCTACCAGCCGTCAGGACAATAAGTGCGAAGTTGATCGATCAAGATGGGGCCTTCGGGCCCCATTTCTGTGCGACCAGCATTGCGGTGCTCAGGCCCTCCTCACGCGATTCCCATACAATATGCGGTTCGCTCCTTTCCGATATGGCCGTCATCTTTGGAATTCACGCGGTAGAAGAGGCGCTTGCCGCGCGGGGACGCGCGTTCGAATACGTGGCATTGGCGCCGGGCCGCGGTGATGCGCGCATCCAGAAGATTTCCGGCCTGTGCCGCTCCGTTGGTGTGGCCGTGCGCACCCTGCCGCGCGATCAGCTCACCCGGCTGGCGAATACTCCCAGCCATCAGGGCGTGGTTGCGGTCACGGCAGCCAAACAGTATCAGGACGTAGATGACATCCTTCACGCCCGCCGCGGCAACCACGCGTTCCTGGTGGTGCTGGATGGAGTGGAAGATCCGCACAATCTGGGTGCGATCATCCGCACGGCGGAGGGCGCAGGCGCAGACGGAGTGATTATTCCTGAGCGACGCGCGACGGGGGTTACCTCGACCGTGGTAAAGGCTTCAGCAGGAGCATCCGAGCATCTGCCGGTCGCGAAGGTCACCAATATCAATCGCACGATCGAAGAGCTGAAGGGACAGAACATCTGGACTGTTGGCCTCGACGAACGTGGCCCGAAGCTTTATGACCAGATTGACTACAACATGGATTGCGCGATTGTGCTGGGAGCAGAAGGGCACGGCCTGCATGAGCAGGTGAGAAGGAAATGCGACTTCCTGGTTTCAATTCCCATGATGGGAAAAGTACCATCTCTCAATGTCTCCGTGGCTGCGGCGGTTGTGATGTATGAAGTGGCGCGGCAAAGGCGCGGCAAGACCTGACCCGATCATCCCAAAAACCGTCTCTCAGTTCGCGTCAATTCCGTATTTTTCGGCCAGGAACTTCTGCAGGCCGGGCGGGAGTACATGGGCCAGTTCCTGCCATTGCAGCATTTTGCAACGGGTACGCAGGCTGGAGTCCTTCACGCACCCGAGCACGTCCTGCCATTGGGCTTCGAGATCGCGACGGCGCGCATCCAGCATCACGCAGAAGCTATTCCCCGATGCATGCGCTGCCAGCACATTGCGGATGAGCTGGTAGCCGAGATACTCATCGCCTGCACGCGGCAAGTCACTGACGCAAAATACTTCTTCGAAATCGCGATAGGTCTCAACCAGGTCCTTCGAGTGCCGCTGAAAATCGGTTTCGGTGAGCTTGGCTTCGACGAGGAGTGTGCCAAGCCGCATGTCCACTTCCGTACGGTCGACGCGCTCCGGCGCTGGCTTCAAGCTCGTTGCGAGGAGTGTTTCTCGTGGCTTGAATGGAACGCGTGCCTTGTAGCCGAATTCTGGTATGTCAGTGGTTTCGGTGCCAAGCTCGCCCGCAACTTGCCTTGAACTGCACACTCGCGGACAACAGAAGATGTTCATCAGCAGCGCGTCTGAGCTAATGCAGGAATCGAGTTCACGCCAGCGACGATCAGCCCTGGGGAGGGCCCTTCGTCCCTGGGCATGAATTTTCTCCAGCCGCCGCGCCCATTCGGGTCGTTTCACGATGGCGGCGTAACTGGGAGTATAGAAGTTCCCGTGAAGGTTGCCGGACAAGTCTGGCGCATATACCACCACGGACTCGGTGCCATAGCTGAGCACATGGTCCAGTCTGTGCTTTTGCGCGAATTCATGGTTGCGGATGCACAATTCGCGGCGGAGCAGGCTCGAGTATCCGGCGGGGAGTTTCATATCGGCGAAGCCAGGACGAATATAACAAAAACAGCGCAGCGTGAGTGTGCTCCACAAATTTTCCTCGAGAATTCGAGGGCGACATGGAGTCATTGGTCCAGGTGAGCCCCGTCACGGTGATTGTTCTGACCTCAAGAGCAACAAGGTTATAGGGGTCCCTCGCTGCGCTCGGGACAAAAGCATGCGGCCGGCACTTGCCCTTCCGGTGATTGAAATGGGCAACTCCGGGTGTTACCATCGGCGTTCTGGAGGAAAGCGTAATGTCTGATCGCGACAGCAGCAATAATTTCATGTGGTTCCTGGCCGGCCTGGGTTTTGGGGCGCTATTGGGAGTCTTGTACGCGCCGCGTTCGGGCAAGGAGACCCGCGACTCTCTCCGGACCACAGCCCAGGAAGGCAGCGAATACCTGCGCACCCGGGGCCGTGAAGCACGTGAATCCATGAACGACTGGGTGGAGCGCGGGAAGGATGTGGTGAGCCGGGGCAAGGACCAGATCGGCGCCGCTATGGATGCAGCGCGCCAGACCTATCGCGATACCGCCAAGGGCGATAAAAACTCCTAAATAAAGGAAACTTCCGACTGTGACGACTGTCGTAGCCGCGTTCGTGATCGTAGCCGCTGTTGCCATTGTGATCCAGATGGGGATCATGCTTGCGCTTTATCTCGGCATGAAGCAAACAGCAACTCGTATGGAAGGGGTGGCAACGCGGCTGGAGCAGCAGGCTGCTCCGCTGCTCGCGACGGCTACGGACATTCTGGACGACGCCAGGCCAAAGATCGCCGAGATCACCAGCAACCTGGCGGAATCAAGTGCAACGGTACGCGCGCATGTGTCACAAATGGCCGAGACGAGCGCCGAAATCATGGAGCGCGCGCGGCTGAACGCCGAACGTGTGGACGAGTTCGTCGGAAGCACCATGAACAAGATCGAGATGGCCAGCGGTCTGCTCGAGTCCAGGGTGCTGACCCCGGTAAGGCGCGTGCAGGCAATCATTCAGGCAATCGGCACGGGATTGAGTTTCCTGCGTTCGAATCGGTCGCGCAGCGCAGGCCCCCGCCAGCCGCGCTCTCGCGAAGATGAAGAGATGTTCATCTAGGTTACTCTCTCGTTCATCGTGCTGCCCGCCCAGCGGTTTGTCTCCAGTAAATCAGTCGCACTGCGGTTCCCAGCCCGGAAGTTGCCGAATCGGCGCTTCGCTCCGCGTGGCAGGACAGGACGTTTTGTCCCCAGCCACCAAAAATTAAAAACTCCAATCTAAATTGATTGTCCCTATATCAGGGATAGGATCTGCAACTCTACTGTGGAGAGCGCTGGCGGCTTCCTGCCGGTCAACCAGAGCTTCATGTGGCAGATAAATACTGAAGGGCCGGGGGCTCAACTCCTGGAGAGCCCGGCCCCTGATTCCGAAGAACATACCAACCATGCACTCTTTCTGGAAATGGATGCTCTGGACGCTGGGGATCATCCCACGGGTGATCCAAACCGTTCTGCTCACCGCGTTTGTGCTGCCCGTGTTCTGCGACGTGAAGATGTGGAGAGCCATGATCCGGGATGTTTGGCGGCTGCCGGGATCGCGTGCTTCTGTCCCGAAATTTGAGGTAATCAGGGGGAAGAAGACCAGCGTGGAGGAGCAGCGCAGGGTAAGTGGCGAATGAATTGGGGGTCTTCAGATCGGCCCTACGCACGTGATTTTGGGTAAGCCCTCAAAACCAAATGAGACTACAGGGATTCCGCCCTCCGCTCGGGACTAAACCCCCTCGCTACGCTCGGAATTTGAAACTTGCCCTCGTTCGCTCGGGATCTAAGCAATAGTCCGCTTCAACTGGCCGCAGGCAGCGTAGATATCACGGCCACGGGGACGGCGGATAAAGGCAGGAATGCCGGCCTTGATCAGAATCTGCTGAAAGGCGTGCACGCGCTGCTCGTCGGGCGTACCAAAGTCGATGCCCGGCCCGGGGTTCAGCGCGATTAGATTGACCTTGCAGCGGATGCCGCGCACCAGTTCCACGACCTCGCGGGCATGCTCGGGCGAATCATTTACGTTCGAGAGAAGCACGTATTCAAAGGTGATGCGTTCCCGGTTGCGTAGAGGAAAGTCGCGCGCCGCCTGCATGAGTTGTGTTAGGTCCCACTTGCGATTGATGGGCATCACGCGATTACGCAGCTCGTCATTCGGTGCATTCAGCGAGATGGCGAGCTTAGGACGGACCGGTTCGGCGCCGAAGTCGTAAATGCGGGGAATGATCCCCGAGGTCGAAACCGTCATACGTGATTCCGCAATCCCGACTCCTTCGGCGAGCAGCTGCGCAGCTTTCATGAAGTTTGGGTAATTGAGAAAAGGTTCTCCCATACCCATAAAGACGATATTCACGCGACGGCGCTCAAGATCAACACAGCGATCATTCAGGACAGCAATCACCTGCCCGACGATCTCGCCGGCGCTGAGGTTGCGCTTGACGCCAAGCAGCGCGGTGAGACAGAACTGGCAGTTCACCGCACATCCCACCTGGCTGGAGATACAGATTGTGGCCCGGTCCCACGCGTGCGGGTCTGCAGGGGTAATGGGATCGCCCGCTTCGGAGCCGTCACCGGCTTCACCTTCGTCTCCTTCAGGCATCCAGACGGTCTCGACGGTTTCGCCGTCGGCCATCACCATGAGATAGCGGATGGTTCCATCAACCGAGTGGAAGCTCTTTTCGATCCGGGGATGCACGATCTCAAGACCGGCTGTCTGCAACGTTGCGCGGAACTGTTTGGGAAGGGTTGAGATATTCTCGAGCGTAGACAAGCGCTGCGGGTAAATCGCTGAAAAGAGCTGGCGAGCCCGGTACTCTGGCTGCCCGTGCTCCTGAACGATTCGGCTAAGTTCCTGATAATCGAGACCCAAGAGGCCGCTGGTGGGGAGTTCAGGCATAGGAAACGGTTCATCTCACGGGGTACTTTCACGCAAGCTGGCGCAAGGCCCCGAGCTTTACCTTAATTCTACACGCAGCGTAAATTGTGCAGAGCACACTGGGAAGCGATTTACAAGTTGTTGAAAGCAAAGTACATATAAAACAGAAGCGACCCTGCCCTGTGTGTGAGAATCATACTAACGGCAAATGATGAACACAGCAGTCCAAACCAGCACTCATACTGAGACCCGGGATATTCATCGCGAAGTCCTGCCCAACGGTTTAATTATCGTAAGCGAGGAAATGACCAATATCCGTTCCATTGCGATCGGAATATGGCTCAAGACCGGATCACGTGACGAGGCCCCGGAAATCAATGGGATCTCGCACTTCACCGAGCACATGGTCTTCAAGGGAACCAAATCACGCTCCGCGCGTGATATTGCCCGAGAGGTGGATTCGATTGGCGGCAACATGGACGCCTTCACCGGAAAAGAGACCATCTGCTTCAACATCAAGGTGCTTGACGAACACCTTCCCCTGGCGCTCGACATCCTGAGCGACCTGGTGCTGAACCCGGTATTCGAAGCGAAAGACATCACGCGCGAAAAGGGTGTGATCCTGGAAGAGATAAAGATGGACGAGGACAATCCCGACTACCTTGTCCACGAACTCTTTACCCAGAATTTCTGGCAGGACGATCCGCTGGGGAAACCGATCCTGGGTACGAAGGAGACCGTCAGGTCTTTTGAGCAGGAGAAGCTGTTCAGCTTCTACAACCGGTGCTTTGTCCCGAACAACATCATCATCTCTGCAGCCGGACACCTGAAGCATGGAGAATTTGCGGAGCTGATCAGGCAGCGATTCGCGCCTCTCAGCAAGGCGCCCAATGGTTTTCATTATCCTGCGCCGGCAGTGACACCGCGGATCATTACACGGAACAAGAAGGCGCTCGAACAGGTGCAGCTTTGCCTGGGCGTGCCTTCGCATCCGATTTCGCACGAGAAACGTTACGTATCGTACGTGCTGAACACGATACTCGGCGGAGGCATGAGTTCGCGGCTCTTCCAGAAGGTCCGTGAAGAACAGGGACTGGTGTACTCCATTTACAGCGACCTGAATCCCTATCGCGATACCGGATGTATGGCGGTGTATGCGGGCACTTCACTGGAGTCAACCCCTAAACTTGTGGATTCGATCCTGGCCGAATTCCGCGAACTCAAAGGCGACCGTATTCCGGAAGATGAGTTGCGTCGCGCGAAAGATCAACTCAAGGGCAGCCTGATGCTGAGCCTCGAGTCAAGCACGTCACGCATGTCAAACCTGGCGCGTCAGGAGATGTACTTTGAGCGCTTCTTTACGCTGGACGAGACGATCGAGCAGATTGAATCAGTGAAGGCGGAGGAAGTGGCGGAAATGGCCCAGCATCTGTTCCAGCCGGAGAAGATCGCGGTGACGGTGCTCGGGAACCTGGATGGCCTGAAGCTCTCACGCGAGCAGCTGATCTGCTAACGATAGACTGGGATCCTTGTGGAGGCACAGCTGAAAGGCTGTGCCTTTTGCTTTCTGTCTGACCTGCAGCACGCGAAGAGCACTCGCTCAAGTGTGAACGTGGGTTGCACTAAGTAAGGCGATTTTGCCGCCTGTAAAAAGCTGAATCACGCAGGTGCAGCTCTCGATTGTTTGCAACCTAGCCGTTCACCTTAACCTTCCAATGATTCGTCTGAGGAAACACTCAGCAAGACGTTCAGTATGACGTTCAGTATTCAGTAAAAGTAAAAGACAAATAGGTGACGATATGCTTTGGACGATTTTTGTAATCCTGCTTGTTCTGTGGCTGCTGGGCGTGGTGAGCAGCTATACCATGGGGGGATTCATTCACATCCTGCTCGTACTCGCGCTGGTAGCACTTGTTTTCCAGCTCATCACGGGAAGACGAACGGCTGTCTAGCTGTCGTCTGAACTCTAAACCAACCAAAACCCCGAGGGAGGTGTTATGGATAAGGACCGTATTAAAGGCGCAGCGGAGGACATGAAGGGACGCGTAAAACGCCAAGTGGGCGAATGGACAGGAGACGATAAGGCCCAGGCGGAAGGCGCGGCCGACCAGATTAAAGGCAAAACCCAGAACGCGGTGGGCAAAATGAAGGACGCGGTTCGTAACGTGGCGGATGACGCTAAGCGTGACGACCGCGACATCGATCGTAAAGACGAAGCAGCGTAAAGGATCTCTTTCGCTCCTTGAAAGAGGAAAGGGACGGCCATTGTGCCGTCCCTTTTCGTTTATCTAGAGAGCGCAGCCCCGCCGCGCTTCACGCAACTTCAACCAGGAGATTGCCGACTTTGTCGGCCTGGAACGTAAAACCCGGTGGCACCACGGTAGTTGCGCTGTATTCGGTGACAATCGCGGGGCCGCGCATGCGCCTGCCGGAACCGAGGAGCCTGCGGGGAATAATCTGCGTTTCCCAGTTCCTGCCATCAAAGAAAGCTTCCGAACTGGTGGCCTGCAGTTTACCGGCCGGCTCCTGCACCTTCATTTTCTCCAGCTTCTCCGGCGAGGCCACGCGCCCGCGTACGCGTACTGTGACGACTTCTATATCACGCTCGGGATCGCTGTAACCGTAGCGGCGCTGGTGTTCAGCGGCAAAACGGGCGAGGATGTCGGTACCGAAGGGCAAGCTGATTTCAAAGCCCTGTCCACGATAACGCAGGTCAGCGCTGCGTTCGTATACGGACCTTCCCCGCCAGTCCTCTGCGGCCAATTCGAGGGCAACGCGCTTTTGAAGCTCGCTGTAGATCGAATTGATGCGGTTCCTAAGCTCACCTGAAAACTTTCCAGCGGGAACCTTCAACAGTACAGTGCGCGAGTGGTCTTTGACCACATCGCTGATGAGAATGCCAAGAGCAGAAAGCGCGCCCGGATGCGCGGGTACCAGGACGCGCGGGATCCGCAGAGAGCGTGCCAACTCGCACGCGTGCATTGCGCCCGCACCGCCGAAGGCAACCAGAGTGAAGTCGCGAGGATCGTGGCCGCGCTCGATGGAAACCACACGGATGGCCTTTTCCATGTTGGCATTCACCACACGAACAACGCCCGCAGCGAATTCCTGAATACTCAGCTTACTGCCGCGTTCCCTCAGCCAGCGCTGAACGGTTTCTTTCGCTCGCGGAAGGTCAAGCGTGAAGTCGCCGCCGAGGAATTGGCGAGCAGGCAGGCGGCCGAGAAGAAGGTTTGCGTCAGTGACGGTCGGCTGCTCACCTTTGCCATAGCAGATGGGCCCAGGGTCAGCGCCGGCTGACTCGGGTCCGACACGAAGCGCGCCGCCGGCGTCAAAACGCGCGATCGAGCCTCCACCTGCGCCAACCGTGTGAATGTCAAGGACAGGGACACGCACCGGCAGGCCCGCAACCTCGCCTTCGTTGGTGGTGGACGCATGGCCATCGACAAGAGCCACGTCACTGGACGTGCCGCCCATGTCAAAGGTGATCAGCTTGCTTAACCCGCTTCGCGCCGCAACCGCCGCGGCGCCGACTACGCCGCCTGCAGGTCCGGAAAGCACGGTGCGAACCGGCTGCTCGGCGGCGGTCTGGAGGGCGGTGATGCCGCCGCTCGATTGCATCACGAAAATTCGCGAGGGCTTGCGACCAGGCTGGTTAGAGTTCAGTCGCTGCTGAAGGCCCAGCAGATACTTCTCCATTACGGGCTGCAGGTAGGCGTTTACGAGCACAGTGGCTGCGCGTTCATACTCCCGGAACTCCGGCAGGATCTGGTGAGAAAGCGACAGCGGCACGCGAAGACTTTCCAGTGCTTTGGCTACAGTGCGCTCATGCTGCGGGTTAGTGAATGAGAACAACAAGGAGACGGCGATCGCCTGTGGAGATTGGGCACGAATCTGTTCTGTCAAGCCGCGCAGTAACTCGGCGTCTGGCGCCTGCAGCACGGAGCCGTCCGCAGCAATGCGCTCCGCCACGCCGAAGCGAAGCTCGGAGGGCGCGAGTGCGGGCTCCTTCTCGAAAAAGAAATCGTAAAGGCGGGGGCGGTTCTGGCGGCCGATCTCGATCGAATCTTCAAAGCCAGCGGTAGTCACGAATGCGACGCGCGCCCCTTTGCGCTGCAGCAGGGTGTTGGTGCCGACGGTGGTTCCATGGAGTACGGTCACTTCGGGGGCGGTGCCAGCGATACGGGACACGGCGCCGGCGATCGCCTGCGAAGGGTCGGCAGGTGTGGAGAAGACCTTCAAGACGTGAAGCTGGAGACGTGTGGCAGTCGATTGAAGCCAGACGCAGTCAGTGAAGGTGCCGCCACTATCGATGGCAATGCGTAGTGATGACGGGGATTTGGGCGGCATGCGAACTGGCGATTCTAACACGCGGTTCACTGCTAAAACCTTCTCACTGCCAAGGACGCAGAGGACGCGAAGGAATTGTGGGAGTATCAACCACCATAGCGCTTACAGTTTTTTCCCCATCAGTAAGCCATCGAGCGAGTCCATGTAGTACCGGGGGAGCGATTTGAGAACGGAGTAGCCGGCCTTCTTGTAGAAGCGGAGAGCGGGTGCATTGTCCACTGCGACTTCGAGAATGATTTGCTTGCAACCGGCCTCACGTACGTGCTGCTCTGCCGCTTTGAGCAGCTGCCGGCCAAGGCCGCTTTTTTGTACCGAGGGCTCCACGTCGATGGTAATGATGCGGCCCATCAACGCGGAGAACCGGCGAGGGCGAAACGCATCGGCAATTATGAATCCCATGATTCTGCCCGACGCATCCTCGGCAACGATGGTGCGCGCCGTGGGCAGGCGCAGGAAGTAGCGCATCTCGTCTTCGGGATACGCGATACCCTCCACAAAGCACAGGTGATCGATCTCCATGATGCGCGGGAAGTCTGCCTCGCGATAAGGGCGCAGCGTGAACACCAGAGCATTGTAATGAAATGACAACAAAGGCCAGAGCCGCGGACGGTGCGACTCTGGCCGGGCTCAGTGACCTATCAGGAGACTACACGGCTACGCGCTCGCGCTCGGGTTGCAGCATGACCTTGATCCAGCCGGGGCTGCGGCGATCGAAAAGCTTGTAGGCTTCGATGACGTCCGTCATGGGTTCGACGTGGGTGAGGATCTCTGTTGTGTCGATTACGCCCGCGTGGACCAACTCCAGCAACCTGGGAATGTATTTGCGGTGGTGGCAATTACCCATTTTGATGGTGAGGTTTTTCATCATGGCCTGCCCGATGGGAAAAGTATTCATGATTTCGCTGTACACGCCCACGATGGAGAGAGTGCCCGCTTTTGCCGCGACGTCCACTTCCCACTCGAGCGCCTGCGAGGGCGCATCGCCCGCGTGCCAGTTTCCGTTCGTGGGACTCTCGCGCATAAGCGTGGTCTTCATGCGGTCCATGCGGAATCGTGGCGTCTTCAACATGCTCTTGCGAGCACCGGGGCCGGAGTGAGGACGATTCGCGTCAACGCCGACGCAATCAATCACGCGGTCCACCCCGATTCCACCTGTGAACCCCTTGATCGCCTGCACGGGATCTTCCTGCTCGAAGTTGATGCATTCCGCACCTTGATTCAGCGCCATTTCCAGGCGGCTGGGGATCGCGTCCACGGCGAAGATGCGCCCGGCATTCAGCAGACGCGCACTGGCAATCGCGAACTGGCCGACGGGGCCACAGCCGAAGATGGCGACAGTGGAGCCGGGATGAATGTCGGCGAGGTCGGCGGCCATGTAGCCGGTGGGGAAAATATCAGACAGCAGAATAGCCTCATCATCTAACACGCCGTCGGGAAGCTTGACGAGATTAATATTCGCAAAGGGAACGCGCACGAACTCGGCCTGCATGCCGTCAAACGGGCCAGTTGTGGCAGGACCACCGTAGAACGCAGTGCCAGCACTTGGGCCGTTGGGATTAGCGTTGTCACATTGCGCGTAGTAGCCGGAGCGGCAATAAGAGCAGTTGCCGCATGCGATGGTTGAGGGCACCACAACGCGATCGCCCTGACGGAAATTGCGAACGGCGCTGCCCACCTCTTCCACAACGCCCACGCCTTCATGGCCCAGAATGGTTCCAGGAACCATGCCCGGCATGGTGCCGCGAATCATGTGCAGGTCAGTTCCGCAGATGGCGCTGGCGGTGAGCCGCACGATGACGTCGTTGGGTTTCTGGATTTTTGGTTCTGCGACGTTCTCCAAACGAATGTCTCCGACTCCGCGGTAAACAACTGCTTTCATAAGTGCTCTCCTCGGGGGTTATCTAGGGTTCGGATGCGTGAGGGAAAAAAGCGGTGGCCAACCATTTCGATCGCCGGAAACGCCGTAATCGCCGTAATCGCGCGTAATCGGAACAGCATAACTACCTGTCAGGCGCGGAGAGACGGAAGAACTAAAAGAACTTGAGAGTTCCGGAGGCTAAGTGTTTGCCGAGGTGGTCGCGAATCGTCCGTGATCGGAACAGCATTTACCGGGAGTTTACTTTGAACCCTGAATAAGAATGCTTCAATCAACGCATACGTAAGGAGAAAGGGGAAGGCTTTCAAAGTTGACACTCAGACTGATTCAACGAGATGGTAAGCATCCCCAACATCCGGAATCGGCCGTACAGTAAAGCCGCGATGTTCCAGCATGGCCCGGAGTCTGGGATTCGGCCGAGCACAAGAGACGGCAAGCACAATCCATTCAATCTCTGTCAGCCCGCGTAATTGCGCATAGCGCCTTGCGACAGAACCAAGCGACAAGAGAACGCCTTCTCCCCCGCCTTCAATTTGCGCAAGTTCGATGACAAGCCGCCTCTCCTCGACTTTGAATGAACCAAACAGCTTAGCTGAGCCGATGCGGAAGACTATTGGCTCGCCGAGCAGCACGAGTTCTTGAATTTCCTCAGGAGGGAGTTTGAGGATCTGGTCCTGCGTCAGACCCTCAAACAAGATTTCTTTCGGCATGTGAGCACTTTAGCATGCAGGCAAAGCTACTCTTCCCTCTCCGCATCAAAAAGGCTGTTGAGAAATCGGCCGAGTCCGTCGAGGTCGGGGAAGATGGCGGTTTCGTCAATACCTGCCATCGAAAGCTCAGCCTTAATCTGCGTGACGGCCCTGGCAGGTACCGCGACGCGGGCAACGTGGGCATCTCGGCGCGAGAACAAATTGTCGAGCCCTTCGGGATCCGCCCCGTGGATGGTGAAGCAGGAGCGCTGAGTGCTTATGCGACGCGCAGTGTAGGTTGGGTACACAGCGACGGGAAGCTGGTTGAGTCCGGTTTCCGAATAGCGCGGCGGCAGCCATGGCTCGTAGCGCTTGATGTCAGACTCGAGGATGCCGGGGCGAGCAGCCGGCGCGATGACTTCCCTTTCGCCAACCACCTGTTGGTTCAGCCAAAACGGATCCAGGATCCAGACAGCCGCGTCGGCGGGTGGAACGTGGTCGCGGGTGGCGAAGTAAAGTCCGATCAGAGCGCCTTCGGTCCAATCGAGCAGCCGCGTAGGCGCGCCGTAATGCTGCATGGTGAAGTAGCTTTCCCAGGGGTCGGCGATGCGTGTGCCGGAAAAGCCAGGTGCACGCATGGTGAACTCCTGGCGGATTTCGTCTTCAATGACGCGAATGGGCCTTGCAGCTGATTGGAGCCGGAAGATCTTGGGACAGAGCGGCCATTCGGCGTTGATGTGCCCGCGAAACCACGGTCGCCATGTCTTCTCGGAGGGGAACCATTCGTTCCTGAGGCGCAAGGAAATGGCGAGCAGATCAGCAACACGTTTGGCGGTCTCATTCAGCATGCCTCAGGGAGGATGCACGCCGGCGGCGCCTTGCTGCCTGCCAAGAACGTAGCCGCGAATCAACACGAATAAACGAATCAGGAAAAGCAGGCCGCCATCATTTTCGTCACGAGAAAAAGATCAGCTCCGGGAAGAGGCACGATGGGGCTCGATTCCTTGACCCCGTCGCAGCGTGAGCGCAGAATGATCGAGGAGGGGAACGAAGGAGGCTTACATGCTCCGAAACACCGGTCGTCTTCTCCTGCTGCTCTCAGTGGTTACGCTGTGCGTGGCTCACAGCCGAGCGCAGGATCCACAATCCAACCAACAGACGCAAGCTTCCTCGCAGCCAGCTCCGGCAACTCAGACGCAGAGCGAAGCCAATTCGAGAATCCAGCGCTCTATCCATGACGTTATGGAGGGCGACCAGGTTCTGAAGGACGCGGACATCACAACCACAGTTGACGATATGAACATTACGCTCTCGGGCAGTGTGGACACGTACGCGCAACACCAGAGAGCACTGGACATCGTGTCACAGTATGGGCGATATCGAAAGATTGTGGACAAGATCAAGGTCGGGCAGTGAGGCATCGCCGTAATCGCGCGGAATCGCCGTCATATAACAGCAAAATCTTTCACCGCAAAGCTCGCGAAGGTGAACAATCCGCTGTCCTGCAAGGTGTTCTGTCGCAGGCAGGGTGGCCGGGAGGCCATCCTGATCTGTGATTACCCTGCCCAGGGGATGGCTTTCTTCGCGGCTACGCTGCCAGGATATCTCTGCTCGAGAGTCTTGCGCACTTCGCCCAGAACGTGGTGGTCATTCGTGGCCTTGTATTGGCTCACCGCTTTCCAGTACACAGCGTCTGGGGCGGCCTTAGTATTGGGGTATTTCTCCAGGACCTCTGCGTAGAGCTTTTCCGCATCACTCCATTTCTTCTGCATGAAGCTCACTCGAGCCAGGCCGAGAAGCAGCTGAGCTGCGAATTCATCTTTGGGGAGATAGCCTTCGATGCGGTAGCGCTCCTTGCCATTTTCGTCGAGGACGAGCGCGGTGGGCGTCCACACGGCGTCAAAGCGATGGAACCCTGCTGGATTCTCCTTGATGTGAACGGAGAGCGGTACGTAGTTCTGATCAATGAATGACGAAAGCTGTGGATCGGCGTAAGACTCGGCCTCCAGCCGAGCACATCCTCCTCAAGCCGGGGCAGCGCTGAAGTCCACCAGCATGGGTTTGTGCTGCGACTTGGCCTGGCTCAACGCGGCATCGGCGTCCTTGATCCATGAAACGGACATTTTCGTTCCTCCTGCCTCCTGAATAGTAGTTACTGCCCGAGATTGGATGCCGTAGCGGCGACAGGGGATTTTACTTCGCACGTGAGGGATGAGCCGCGAATCAACGCGAAACAGGCGAAAAGACCTACCATGGAGGCGCGGAAACGCGGAGAAAGGCACGGGGTAATTATCAAGCGCTGTGCTGCAAGCTCTCGCCGTCACTTCCCTTTTTCTTGTCTTCCTGAGCCAAGCCGATCCTGAAGGTCTCAATGGCAAGAAAGACTTCGCGCAGGAAAAACACGAGACTGGCGATGGAGGCGAGCATGGCCACGATAAACAATCCCGCCACCAGCATACGGCTTACGTGGTGCAACATTGCGCTGCCAAAAAGAAGAACAATGACAACGCACACCATAAGAGCTGCCAACGTGCTCAGCGTAATGGCCCGATAGATGAGCTTGCCACGCCTTTCCAATCCATTGAGTTCTTCGTTATGAAATTGCTTGAGTGACGGCTTGCATGTCTCCAGTTGCATTTCAATCACGCGCGACCGGTCGACGATACGGGAAAGCCGCCCGCTCAACACGCCGATCAACGTGGCCAGGCCGGTGAGCAGGAATACAGGCGCAACCGACAGCTGAATTACGTGCGCAATCTCGTCAATCTGGTTCATGGGTGTTCCAAGGTCAAGGGTAGCAGAAAGGCGAGTCTCAGCGTCGAGTTGGGCAAGAGCACTCAGCACTCGGCCGCTGCACAGTCTGGTGAACCAACGGCGCAGATGAGAAGATGGAATGGTGATGCCGCTCCAGACGAAGCGCACGAACGCGCCGAAGAGATCCGCAATCATCGCAGGACTGCTGGCGCTCAGCAGTTGGTTCGCATTGTTGCCGGCGCTCGCACCGCAACACCTGAGAGCGCAACAGACGCCTGCGGCTGAGACGCAAGCCACACCGCAACGCAAGACGAGCACGCCCTACACCGGCGATCTTTCCAGATTCGAATATGCGGATCGCGATAAGAAGCTACAGGTGGAGCGAGTGATGGACTTGCTGGGGATTGCTCCGGGAAAAAGCGTGGCTGACATAGGAGCGGGTTCAGGATGGTTTTCGGTTCGCGCTGCGCGGCGGGTGAAATCCAACGGGCTGGTCTACGCGGTAGATATCAACCCTGAAGCAGTCACCTACATCGAGCAGCGGGCAAAGCGCGAGAGCATCGGCAATATAAAGGTGATCACCGGAAAGCCGGACGATCCTATGCTGCCGTCGCACAGCGTGGATGCAGTGCTGCTCCTGAAGACCTATCACGAAGTAGCGCAGCCGGTGGCGCTGATGAAGCGGCTGCGGGAATCGCTGCGGCCGGGAGCGCGCGTCGGGATCATCGATCGCAATGGAACCCCGGAAGACCATGGCGT
>DATAEJ010000181.1:0-3593 GCA_036258095.1 Candidatus Angelobacter sp.
CGGCGACGGCGTGCTGATAATCTGGGCAGACGAGGCCGATCTGAGCGGCGACAGCCGCTGCAGCGCTACCGTGACGAGCGGTTGCGGCGGTCATATCGTGGTTGCCATGATCGGCCCGCAGATCATGCCGAACGGCAAGTCCGTTTTTACCTACCACCACGAGAGCGTACTGAAGACCATCCTGATGCTGATGGGCGAACAGGCCAGCTTCCCCTCGGCCGCGCAGAACGCGCCGCCGATGGTTGAGTTCTTTAAGTCCGCCGGTACGGTCTATGTCGCTGCTCCCACTGCGACTAGCGTTGTAGGTCCAACCGTCCACGTGGCCGCCACTGCGTCGGCTCCGACTGCGATTACCGCGATGAAGATTTACGTGGATAGCGTCGCGCAATACTCAGCTGTCGCGAACTCGGTCGACACCACAATCACCATGACCGCCGGCACGCACAACCTGACCTACCAGGCGTGGGACACAAAGGGCAACGTCTACAAGAGCAGCAAGTCCATAAAGGTGGTTCCTCCAGGAGTTACGATCCTTGCCCCCACCACGTCCACAGTAGTCGGATCACCGGTTCGCCTGGCTGCTTCTGCTATCGCGCAAAAGCCCATCTCCACCATGCGGATCTACGTGGACGGCGTGAGCCTGTACAGCGCCAGCGCGGCTTCGGTTGACACAAGCCTGGCCATGACCAAGGGAACCCACAGTGTCACCTTCCAGGCCTGGGACACGGCCGGCACCGTCTACAAGGCCAGCAAATCAATTTCGGTGCAGTAAGCAGGCACCTCTCAGCGGGGGAGAAAAAAGGGAGCCGGGCAGTTGCCGGCTCCCTTTTTCAATTGAGCGTAAGGATTTTGTGCGCGCCCTTCGGACTCATGTTTATTTTTGCGGTGTGTGGATTGAAAGAACTTCCCTCGCAAGTGCAATCTGCGGCAGCTCCAATGAACTCTCCCTCTGGAGGCCCCATCCCGAATCCCGAGCAGAAACGAACGAAGTGAAGTGAGGCGAGCGGTGAGGGATCGGCTCCGCTGCCGTCTCGCGGAAACCACCGATTGCACCCTCTTGCTTACAATGGTCGCTTGTGTACGACCTATATACCGATCGATCTCGCAAAAGCATCTCCTACGCTGTAGAAGAGGCCAAAGGCCTCCGTTCACGGTACATCGAACCTGAGCATCTGCTGCTCGGAGTTACCCGTGCCTGTGAACCGGAACTCGGTCAGAATTTCCGATTGCAGAGCGTCGAGCGGGATTTGCGTGCTCAACTCACGCCGTTCACTAACGATACTGCGGCGATCGGCACTGACATTCCCCTCTCCAACGCGTGTAAACGCGCCCTCGCTTATGCGGCGGAAGAGGCTGAAAGGCTCGGTTCCACCACGATTACTCCCGGACACCTGTTGCTTGGCATTCTCCGCGAAAGTGACTGTGTTGCTGCACATCTTCTGAACGGGCATAACCTCGGTCTAAGCGAGGCGCGCGCCATCATCGCAAAACTCGCGCCCGAGACTCATGTTCCTTTGGTTCAGATGAAGGGACGCAGTCTCACGAGACGACGCCGGTTCGGAAGCATAGGGCAGCTTTGCTCGTTATTGATATTCGGACTGATACTCAACGAGACCTCCGCGAGTGCACAACGCCTGCTGTGGGTCGGAGTCGTATGGCTTATTGTCGTGATTGTATGGAATATGACGTATCGGTCATGGGCGATCGACATCAAAGGGCGGCATCGCAAAATCGCGCTGATTGTAATGCAGGCTCTCTTGTGGGTTTACGGGTTCCTGCTGTGCGGGTGGCTCGTTCCGCTCGCGCTCGGGCTTTGGCGGTTCTTCCGTCGCTAAAAGAATGAGCTCTTCTGGCGATCCCGGTCCTTACGCGCTCAGCCGGTTCTCGCTCCGGAAAATCCAGCCGGCCAGAACGCTGTACTGTTCGTCGGTTAGGAGATTGAAGCGCACTCCCGCAAGGCCCTGCGGATCGGTCCATGTAATCTTGCCGCATCCGCTGATCTCGCCACCAAAAGGCAGCTCAAAACTGAATTCCACATGCGTGCCGCGAGGATGGTAGTGCAGTGACCAGATCGCCATGCCGCCTTCACTCAGGTTGGCCATGGTGCTTTCCAGTTCGCGGCCGTTCACCTTCAGGTTCACCGGAACCATGAGCGGATGGCGGAAGTAGCGCCGCTTCTCGGCCCGCATGGCCGAAGAGGCAAGGCGCAGCATATTGGCGATCTTGTCCGATGTGATCGGCCGGTTGAGCACAAAGCTCGCGCCGGTGAAAGTTGCCGTCAGTGCTTCGGCGTTGCTGACGCAGGCGAAGATTACGGTGCCGCGGTTCGCGCTGCTTGCCCGGATAGCGCTCACCAGTTCTGCCGCGCGTGGCAGCGCCATATCCACAAAGACGGCATCTGCCCTGCGGCGAAGCAGCAACTCGCCCGCCAGACCCACCGAGGTGGCGCAGTTTAAACGAACATTAGTGTTGCGGACCGCTGAAGCGATGGGTCGCAAGACAAGTGCGTCACGGCACACCACCAGAATCTCCTGCAACATCGGCGGGAGGCTTGGGGGCACCGGAAGTATTTGTTTCCCTGGGGCTGGCACTTAAGATCTCGGCATGAAAAAACGTTGATTGAGTTTATGGGAGGAGTCCTCGTGCGCGTCATGTTTTTGGGACAGTGTCCAACAGATGCTGCCCCAAATATTAGAAGGTGCAAATGATTGCGCACCCCGCGCAGACACACCGCTCCATTTTTAATAGACGCACAAGCGGCGCTCTTCCCGGCAGCCTTTCTTGAAATTATTTGCGGATCGCACTCATGTGGTGCTATTCCGTCGAAGGCACGCCCCAACCGTCGCCCCACCCCGCCTTCCGAGCCTCGCGGTACAGCGATTTTTGGGATTTTGTGACCGTAGTCTGCTTCAGCCCTTCCGCCGTACAAAGCGTCAACTGAACGTGACCGCTGTGCTTGCGCGGGTGCCGGACAATCCTGGCCGCCGGCGTGGACCGTGGCTCACGTGCCGCGACAACATAAGAAAATTTCTCGTCTTCAAACCCTAACTCGCCGCCCTTGAGTTGCCGGTGCAGCGACGTCCGCTCCACCCTCTGCGCAAAATGGCACCAGTCGCCGGCTACGGCCATCGGACAGACGTTGTGATGCGGACACGGCGCCAGAATAGCTATTCCAGCCGCAATCAAAGTTGACCGGACCTCATTGATGGTGGCGAAGCCACGTGTGGTTCCGGGCTCCACGATCACCAGAAACTTCCGTGCCAGCTTCCACGCTGATCGAACAATACTCTCAATCGCTCCCTGCGGAAGTTCGCCCAACACGTAAGACATGATGACAAGATCGTGCTCTTCAACCATAAGTGGTCGGCGAAGATCAGATTGTGTCCAGGTAACCTCAATTGCGGGATCAAAATGTTCTGCCAGCCTTTCTCCCATCTTCAGCCAGCTTGGATCGCTTTCCAACAGGGTTGCGTAGCCAAGCTCCGGGAAAGTTTCCTTCGCCGCGAATAGCGCCGTACCCGGACCTGCCCCCAGATCCAGCATGCTTGCGATCTCTACATCAGCGGCCAGATGCTTGATCTCCTCGAGCACCC
>DATAEJ010000182.1:0-8145 GCA_036258095.1 Candidatus Angelobacter sp.
CAACGCTGCATATCATAAACTTTGTAGCCGATGGATTCAAATATGGGGCGATCACGAAACTCGGTTGGCCAGGGGTAGAAATCGCCCGGATGAACAACGTACCAGCGAATGCCAGTGTCGCGAACACTGCGCTGCAAGTCTGGAACGTTTGTCGCTTGCTGCAGGCTTTGCAACCTCCGCAGTTGCTCTTGGTAAGGGGATTCTCGGAAGGCCTTACTCGCTCTCATCCAGAATTTGGGCCTGGCTGCGAAAGAAGGCCGTTCACCCAATCCCCCCAGGATCGGGAGCTCATCCAAACGCGAGTCCTGTGCCAGAGCATTGGCAGGAGGCTGACGCCGGATATAGTGCGCGCACTCGACCAGACCGAGATCCACGCGTATGCTGGAATACACATCCGGTCCTGACCCTTTGCCGCGCTCCAGACCGGAGCCATACCACACTGGAACTAGCATCAACGCAAGAATACCAACGGCAATGGCCCAAGTTGGCAGCTGCGCGCGACGTCTGGCCGCCATCGAAAAAAGGCGTCCCGCAGCAAGCGAGCCCACTAGCCAGTACGCCCAAACGAAGGGCCGATGTATCAACTCGTCTCGATTGCCCAAGATTGCATTGCCGCTCAGGCCAAAGGTCATCAACAACAAAATAGCTACCGTGGCCACTGAGATCGTCTCAGATACCTGCCATGTCTTGCACCACACCGAAACAAGCCAAACGAACGGCGCGACTACCGCGAAAATCCCCAAAGCATTAACCAAGAGTAAACCGATCGCCTGCGCTAGGTGAGCAGGAAACGGATGAGCACTGCTAAAAATCTGATACCAACTCTCGACGCGCGTACCGCTAGCCCACTTTGCCAGTAGTTTCCAGTACCAAGCGCCACCGGAGAAATCGAAGTGAATATCTGGTCCGACATGTAAACGGTTCGCCAACGTGAGGAAGGCCACTCCGGCGGCCACACAGACGCTGAGAATAAGCCATTGCGAGCGCTTGCGCGGAGGCCAGGCTAGAATGGCAAAAGAAAGGAGTAGCGGAAATGCTGCCGCAAAGATGTGAACCTTAAAAAGAGCCACCAAAGCGCCGACTACCACTCCGGATACAATCCAGGCGCGCCTCTCTTCGCGCATCCCTTGCATTATAAGAATCAGCGCTGTGCCGGCGACCGCGACACCATAGAGACCTCCAGGGGCAATGTGTTGCAGCCAGAAATAGCCGTAAGAAGGGTGGGCGATGGCCAACAAAGCGCCGTCCGGTATTAAGGATGCAGCCATGAGCGCTGCCAGTCCTGCCCCTTGACCCCAGATGGCCCGGCCGAGAGCAAAGCTGGCTAATCCGGTAAGAAATGATCCGAATGGTGTCCAGAAACCTACTACCGTATCATAAGCCGGCAGGTGCCCCACCTTAGCTAAACACGAGGCGAGAGAGTAGCTCGCATAATGATAGAACATTGCGGAGAAGCCTTTCCACTCATAATTGCCAACTTGATACAAAGTTTGAGTTCCCAAGCTGCGAGCCACGATAGTGGCGTGGAAGAAAAAATCCGACCACGGCTTGAAGACGATGCCACCTTCGACTGCGCGGGTGGGCAAAATGAGGTCCTGAGACCAACCCGTTGCTGCAACAAGACTCAAAATTACGCCTAGCAGTCCCAAAGCAGAAACCGGGTCACGCTGATGATTTGGGAGAAACTTTGGAATGCCCGCGACCGCGATCAGAAGAATAATCAGCGCAACCCAGAGTGAGAATGGCACAAAAACCTTCCACGCCATCACTCCGACCGAAACAATGACGACTCCTAACAGGAAATCTAAGGCGAAGAAGGATGGTAGCCGCAACGCTGCCGCGATGATGCCGCCAGCTCTGAGCAAAACCCACGGCAGCACCAAAAGAAACACTGCGGAACGCAGGCTAAAGCTTCCACCGGCAAGTGTGATCCAGACGACAAGGAAGATCGAAATCGCAAGGCAAGCTAACAAGCAACGTCTGTCGAAAGCGCGTGCGGGCGGCCGCTTTGCCTCAAACGTCCTAGTTGGTTGCTGGATTTCACGCATTGCCCACCTTCGAGTTTCGCGGCTAACTTGGTTGCGGGGCATGCGCTGATTTCGTAATAGCGCAACGATAGCCCGCCAATGCGGCTGCCAACAACGGCGCATTCCATCCAGCACAAACGGATCGGACGGCCAGCTTGCTCATTAGCACTGTTGCCTAGCAATGAAATGCGCGCACGGCGTCGGTTACCTGCGTCAGCTCCGAACTGCTCATTCCGGTGAAAAATGGAAGACGCAGTAGGCGATCAGCCAGATCTTCCGTGACCGGACAGTCGCCTTCGCGTCCGCCAAACCGCAGACCCATCGGCGACAGATGCAGCGGCAGGTAATGAAATACGGCCAGAATCCCCAGACCTGCGAGATGCGAGATTAAGGCCTGCCTGCTCTTAAAGGAAGGCATGATCAAATAGAACATGTGGTAACTTTGTTCGCATTCAGTGGGGATGCTTGGGAGCCGAACTCCATTCGCTTTGGCCCAGGAAGCTAGCTCGCGCGCGTAGGTTTCCCAGATCTTGCGCCGCATCGACTGAATCTGGTCGCGGTGTTCGAGCTGTGCGCAAAGGAAAGCTGCCAGCAAGTCTGCAGGCAGATAGCTCGATCCGATATCGACCCAGGTGTATTTATCGACCTCGCCGCGGAAAAATCGGCTGCGGTCCGTTCCCTTTTCCCGCAGAATTTCGGCCCGCTCATTAAACTGCGCATCATTGATCAGCAGTGCGCCGCCTTCTCCGCAAGTGAAATTCTTGGTTTCATGGAAACTGAGAGTAGCAAGCTGCCCGAGTGTGCCAAGATACCTTCCGCGATATCTGCCATAAAGACCGTGCGCGTTATCTTCGACCACTGCGATGGCATGCCGACGCGCGATCGTCATGATCGTGTCCATTTCGCAGCCGACGCCTGCGTAATGCACGAGAAAAATCGCCTTCGTGCGCGGGGTAATGCGTTGTTCGATTTGGCTCTCATCAATGTTAAGCGTGTCCGCGCGAATATCTGCGAAGGCAGGTTTGGCGCCGCGCAAGACGAACGCATTTGCCGCGGAGGGAAAAGCGAAGGCGGGAACAATGACTTCGTCTTCAGGCTTGATGTTCAGGAGGAGCGCAGCCATTTCCAGCGCGTGAGTGCAGGACGTCGTGAGGAGCGCTTTCTGGATCCCCAGCGACTGTTCAAGGATCCGATGACAATCCGCGGTAAATTTGCCATCGCCTGAGAATTTCGGTGTCGCGATCGCGGCTCTGATGTAATCGAGCTCATCGCCGGTGGCGAACGGGCGGTTGAATGGAATGCGGATCATTGTCCAGTCGCCGGTCTTTTTGCGATCAGCAAGAGCGAGCCTCCGGCAGGAAAAGAAACACCTCTTTCAACCAGCGCGCGCTCGACCGCCAGAATGTTTGCCAAGACTGCGTTGAGCGGCCGGCTGATTTCGAATTCCCTCCAGAGTTGGAAGTCGCGACTGCTGTTTCTCTTCATTCGCGAGCAGATCATAAATGGCAGAAGCAGCGAAATGAAAGAGGTCACTCGCTGGATTCGGAACCCCGCCTGGTCGACTTTTCTGCGCAGTTCGGCTCGGCTGTAGCGGCGCTGGTGCATCGAGTGTTTATCGATGGCGCTCCACAAGAACCGGTGCTGCGGCACCGTGACAAGAAAGCCGCCGCCGGGTCGTGTTGCCCTGAACATTTGCCTCAGCGCAGCATCATCTTCGACGATGTGTTCAAGAACATCGAATGCTCCGATCACATCGAACTCACGCTCGAAGGGAATCTGGCGCGCATCCATTTGATATAAATCCACGCCGGGCAATCGCGCCCGCGCAAAGACCAGACCATCGCCGAATATCTCACTTCCCGCCAAATGCAAATCCGGTCGGCTTTCCCGCACGCCTTTGAGAACAAATCCGGTTCCGCAACCGACCTCGAAGAAACTTCCAGCGCGCGGAAAATAATTGCCCAGTGCCCACTGGATGAGTTGATTCCGCGAGCGAAACCAAAAGTTATGTTCCTCAAGCGTGGCGAGTTTTGCAAAGTACTCGGGCTTGAATCCGTTACCAACGACGGGTGGATCTTCGATAAAACACAGCACTCCATTTCGCAATGTTGGCCGATGCCCGCATTGCGGACAGTCCCACCTTGCGCTCTCGAAGCAATACTCGCATGCGAGACAGCGTTTCATCGCACAATCACTCCGGAAGCCATTTGTCGAAAAAGTTCGCCTCTGAGGACCGATCTTGTTCGAAACCGGGCGATTTGAACGGGAGTGCAATCCTTCATCGTTTGCGGAACACAAAAAGCTTTTGCGTGCCGTACTCCCCATAAGCCGGCAGCGTCGAAAACCATCTATTCCATTCCATGTTTGGATTGGCAGGGTCTACGTCCCCACCAAGTGTCCGTGCCAATAGCGGCTTGAGCAGTCGCGTACCCACGAAGTAGGTGCTCGCAAAGTTCACCAACTCCACCAACTCCAATTCCGCTGGCATGAAATCTATGACCTTCTGTTCGTCCAGATAGGTGTTAAAGGCAGGCATCGGTATGTCAGGGAGTCCCCACTCCCGCCGCAAATCATTTAGCTTGCTCCAGCCTTGAATCGTCGCTTCCGATAGCAACAAGACTCCACCGGGCTTGAGCACACGGGCGCACTCGCGCAGCGCTTTCAGTTGGGTGCTCCATTTGCCAAGATTAATCACGACGCGAATGACAACCACCTTATCGTACGCGTCGGAACGTTCAGGTATAGCCGTGATGCTTCCAACACCAAAATCTACTTTGCCAGGCATCGACGCTGGCAATGACCGCATGCTGGCGCACGCCTGCTCTATCATCTCCGGGAGGTAGTCCAGCCCGCGAATCTGAATCGCCTTTTGCGAAGCAAGCTGAATAGTCGAGTAGCCATTGGCACATCCCATGTCAAGTACCTTGTCGCCGTTGTCCAAGCGGCGGAGCAATTCCCGGATCTCCATTTCGATTACACTATGATCCGACCACGAGACGCTCGGGGATTGGCCATGCTCGACGGCCTGCCGTCTCCAGAATTCTCTTATCTCTTCAAGCGTTAGTTTTCGACTCATTATCTATGTCCCGCTCTGACGAAGAAATTCCACCCGACGCCTTCTGGACTGTGTGTTCACTCGTGGAGCAACGTCGTTGCGCGGACGACGTACGCCGGTCGTTTCATAGAGCGGAAATGCATCCGCGCCAGGTATTCGCCAATGACTCCCAGGGCGAATAGCTGTGCGCCAGAAAAGATTGCAATAATTGACGCAAGAAACGGGAAACCCGGCACACTTCCTTCCAAACAATAACGGACGAAGACATAAATGAGAACGCCAATCCCAAAAAGAGTACAGGTAAAGCCGATCAGACTCGCAAGCTGCAACGGCGCTGTGCTGAAGCCAGTCATCATGTCGAGCGCATAGCGCACGAGTTTCACGAATGTGTAATTTGAAGAGCCGGAAAAGCGTTTCTGAAAAGGAACAGTTGTCGCCCCGAAGCGAGTCGTCGCCCACGTAAGCAGCACGTCGATGGAAACAAACGGAGTCTGATAGCCGGCAAATGCCTCGCGCAACTGCGTACGGAAAATGCGGAACGCGCTCACGTTTTTCGCTATGTCGGCACCCACGGCACTGCGCAGGGCGAGCCGCGTGATGCGCGAAGCGATGGCACGCATAGGCCCGTTCTGCTCGGTTTTTGGCGCGCCGTAAACAACATCGAATCCTTCTTCCAATCGCGCGAGCAGCCGCGGAATTTCTTCGGGCGGATGTTGCAGATCGTCATCCATGGTCACGATCACCTCATATTTCGCCGTGCGAATGCCACAAAGCAGAGCATTATGCTGGCCGTAATTGCGCATGAGATTCAAGCCACGCACTGTCGGCAAGCGCGAGGAGAGTTCTGAGATCACCTCCCAGCTTCGATCCCGGCTGCCATCGTTAACCAGGATAATCTCGTAATGCGTCGCGACCCGTGGCAACACCTCCTCCAAGCGCCGGCACAGCTCGGCGACGGAAGCCTCGCCATTGTAAACTGGCGTGACTACGGAAATCGAACCCCGCTCAGGAAATTGCAACGCTGAGTCCATGTTCAGCAAAGCCTCCGAAACTATGGGACAACCTGGAATTCGTCAAAGCGAGGCTGACAGTCTTGCAATTTTGCCTTGCGTGGCGTCTTGCCAAGTGAGCTAGTCGCTTGTCGCCTTAAGAGGCCTCCGAGTTTTAATTTCACACATGCAAATTTTTTTTGGCGCGTGCCTCTTCTCTGTCGCCGTCATTATGTTGGCCTATGTGCCAGGCAAACTGCTGCTACTTTTTCTTAAGCCGACGCTTAGCCCTCTGGAAGATGTCACTCTGGCTTGTGTTCTTGGGCTGGTCGTGAGCGGGCTCGCTTACTGGTTAATTGCGTTTGCTCATCATGCACACGTTTATGTCGTTTGGCCGCTAGCATGTACCTCACTCTTTGTTTATCTCCAAGCCCGAAAATGGAAGTCCCTGTGGCATCAGTCCACGAAGCTCGCGGCCTTTGACGAAGAGAGCGCGAGACGGTCGTTCGACAGATCCGGCCTTGCCTTAACTGCAGTTATCGCGCTTGGAGTCATGGTGTTGACCTTTCTGCCCCTTTATTACACCAATCTCACTTGGCGGGCGGATGGCACTATGCATGTCCGTCCGGTTCCTGATGTGTTTCTCCACATCGCGATTGCGAACGAGTTGACGCATACAATACCGCCCCAAGCTCCGGTCTTCCCGGGGCACTCGCTGCCCTATCATTATGGAATGGATCTTTCGGTCGCCATGTTTGCCCAGGCGACTGGCCTAGACGCGCGCGATCTGACGCTGCGTTTTGTACCAACACTGTTCATGGTTCTCTCCATGCTGAGTGTTTTTTGCTTCTCACGAAGCTGGCTCGGATCGGGGTACTTCGGCGCGCTCGTCGTGTTCCTGGTTTTTTTCGGAGAAGACTTTGCCTTTATTCCCGGATTGCTTCTAGGCGAAAAAGGTGATTGGTCGGTAAGGTATTTTAACGTGCCTACGGTTTTTTCGCTCTTTTATATCAATTCAATGCTTCCTGGACTGGGGCTTTTGTTTGCCGGGTTGTTTTGTCTGCAACGCTACCTGCGGGATCACGGCGGGGCCTGGCTTTTCCTTTCCGCGCTGTTATTCGTTGCGTTGATCGAGGTGAAGATATTCACAGCGGCGCACATTATGTGCAGTTTGGGAGTTGCAGCTGTCGTTTATCTTCTGGTCTTTCGGAACGCGGACTTGTTCAGAATCGCGGTATTGACCGCAGCCCTGGCGGTGCCGCTGGTTTTATCAGTTTTTCTGCATAATAAAGGTGGAGCAGCATACATTGCCGCTTTGGAGCCGTGGTATTACATCTCGCGCATGAGAGAGGCGCTTGGAATTAAAGACCGCTTCACTAACGTGCTTGCTCTCACAGGGATCGCATTGCCGATTTATCTCATCGGTTGCCTTGGTCTGCGCGTGATTGGCGTGCCCGCGATCCTCAGCGCGTTGTTTCGTCCGACGCGGCACTCCGGTTTGCGGTTCGTTCTGGCGTTTTTCATCGTGATTGGAGTGTTAGTTGCACTGACATGCCGCATCGTGCCAGCTGGATTTGTACACGCCTACAACAACAGCGCGTGGTTCCTCGCCCAAAGTAAATTCATTGCATGGATATTCGCGGTTGAAGTGCTTCAAACCTTATATCGGCGCGGCATCGCGCGCGGCACGCGGCCTTCGCTCACTGCAGCAGGGATCACGCTGGGCGCTGTGCTCCTGAGCGCGCCTGCGACGGTGCAGCACTTCGCATTGGAACGGGACCCGAATCTTGTTTACGGGAAGCCATTAAGGAAGGAGTTGCAAAACTTTGACTTGGAAACCCTGAACGTCATCGGCTTCTTGACAAAGGATGCGCAGCCTGGGGATGTGGTCTTGCCGGGGGACAACTTGCTGGCACCGACCCTTGCACTGACCAAATGCCGAGTGCCGATCGGCTATTTCTCTAATTACATTGTCGGGCGGAGCGACTACTTGCAAAGGGAGACGGCGGAGAAGGAATTTTGGAACGCCTGGCGGCTGGGAAAAGTTGAAGGGGAGTTATTGTGGGAGGCTAGG
>DATAEJ010000183.1:0-4814 GCA_036258095.1 Candidatus Angelobacter sp.
GCGTAATGCAAGCAGATGAGAGCGAGGAAGTTACAACACTTGGAACTCTTACAGCTTATGCTCGAAATGCAGCCGATGGATGGATGTACACACTTGACCATCTGGGGCTTTTCTTTGAGCGTGCGCTGGCCATTGGCGAAGACGACCCGAGACTGAAGGATTTGACCCAAGGCACTCCGTTCGCCTTGTCCTCTCAACCGGTGCCGCGGGTGATTAATGAATTGCTTGGAGGGCATGCGGAAATCGCAGTCCTATTGGGGCGCTGCACTGCCGACATGCACATTGCGCTCAGCAGCCGGCCGGAGATTCCGGATTTTGCGCCCGAGCCATTCACGGAGTTCTATCGGCACAGTCTTTATCATGGATTGCTGGCGGAGATGAATAAGTCAATGGATGCACTTCGTCATCATGTTGAGCAATTATCCGGCGCGGCCCAGGAGGAGGCGCGGGCGCTGCTGGAACAGCAGGATACGCTGCGTCAATGCTTCAACCTTCTGCGTGATACGCGCATCTCGGGGATGCGAACGCGCCATCACGGCGACTATCACCTGGGAAATGTCCTTTACACCGGCAGTGATTTTATCGTTAAGAATTTTGATGGAGACTATACAAGGCCCATGAGTGAGCGGCGCATTAAACGATCGCCGATCAAAGATGTTGCCAGCATGGTCCGCTCGCTTCACTACGTATCGCACGCGGTGCTCTTCAATCATGTCCCGGGAATTGTTACCACGCAGGATGCCGATTGGCGCCTGGAACGCTGGGCCAAAGCCTGGTACCAATGGGTAAGCGCGCTGTTCCTGCGAGGATATTTTGAAACGGCGGGCGCAGCCGGCTGTCTGCCGCGAACGCAACAGGAAATCAAAGCTCTGCTGGATGCCTATACGCTTGAAAAAGGTTTGATAGAAATCGAATACGAACTGGAGCACCGGCCAGATTGGGTGCGCATCCCGCTTCACGGGATTCTGGAACACCTGCAATGATATTTCCGCGATCAGCCGGCATACTGCTGCATCCCACGTCCTTGCCCGGCGCCTATGGGATTGGCGAACTGGGAGCGGAAGCGCAGCGTTTTTGTTCCTATCTGCATGATTCAGGGATAAAAATCTGGCAGGTGCTGCCGTTGAATCCCACTGGATACGGCGATTCTCCCTATCAATCCTTGTCCGCGTTCGCTGGAAATCCGCTCTTGATCAGCCTGGAAGCGCTGGTCGCACAAGGTTGGCTGGATAACGGGACATTGCAATCGATACCGGACTTTCCCGCGGACCGCGTGGATTTTAGCAGAGTGATCCCGTGGAAATTTGGTTTGCTGCGAAAAGCGGCTTCTAAATTTTTCGCATCCTCGACATCCGAAATTAGAGCTGAGTTTGAGAGATTCGTCCAAAAAAACCAAATATGGCTGGAAGATTATGCGCTTTTCATGGCTGCCAAAGACGCGCACCAGGGGAAGGTATGGACGGAATGGGACCCGGGCCTGGCGGCGCGCGATCACTCGGCTGTAAAGAGGTGGGGAGAGAAGCTTGCATCTGAAATCGCTGCTTATAAATTCTGGCAGTTTGAGTTTTTTCGGCAATGGAATTTGGTTAGAGAGAATTGCATGCGGCAGGGGATTCGCATTATGGGAGATATTCCCATTTATGCCGCGCATGACAGCGCCGATGTTTGGGCCCATCGTGAAATGTTCTGGCTCGACGAAAAGGGAAATCCCCTGAAAGTTTCCGGTGTCCCGCCGGATTACTTCAGCGCCACCGGGCAGCTTTGGGGGAATCCCTTATACCGTTGGGATGTAATGAAGAGGGATGGTTATTGCTGGTGGATTGAACGCCTGCGCGCATCGCTCAAGATTTTTGACATGGTGCGGCTCGATCATTTTCGTGGATTCGAAGCCTATTGGGAAATCCCGGCAGGCGAGCCGACGGCTATGCATGGCAAGTGGACCAAAGGTCCGGGCGCTGAACTTTTTCAAGCTTTAACGGATTCTCTTGGCCCGCTGCCGATTGTCGCCGAGAACCTGGGCGTGATCACGCCGGAAGTGGAAGCAATCCGTACGCACTTTGGTTATCCCGGGATGGCGATTCTGCAATTCGCTTTCAGCACTGATCCGCAGGCGCCCACTTTTCGTCCGCACAATTATGAGCAGCAACTTGTGGCTTATACCGGCGGGCATGACAATGACACCATGTTCGGGTGGTGGCGTTCCGGGGTGGCCCAAAGCACGCGTACTCAGGCCGAAGTAAAAAAAGAATATGCCGACGCACAGAATTATTTTGGCGTGAACGCAGCCCAATTTGACCATGAAGTAAACTGGATCTTTATCCGCGAGGTCATGAAGTCGGTCGCCAACACCGTCCTTTTCCCCATGCAGGATGTATTAGGGCTTGGCAGCGAAGCGCGCATGAACACGCCAGGAACCCTTGGCGGGAACTGGACATGGAGGCTCAGTGCCGACAATCTTCGCGAACCGGACCAGTGCCGGTTGAAGCTATTCACTGAGATTTACGATCGCTAAGGCCTATCCCCGCTCAGAATTTCCAGTCCCATTCTCGATATTCAAGTTTATGATCTTTTCCTTCAAGGATGATGGCTGCGGCATAGCCCTCAGGGGCAGGAATACTGTACATGCTCCATCGCGCCGCCTCATCGGGAGAGGCTTCAACGCGCAACAGGCTGGGCTTGACTCCCGATCCAAACGCCACTTCAAAGCTATCCAACGGAAGCGATAAACCCTGTCCAACAGCTTTGATGTAGGCTTCCTTTCGTGTCCAGCAACTGAAAAATGCGGCAGGGCGTTCCGTCGCAGGCATCGCCTGCAGCCTGGTTACTTCACCCGGAGCGAAGAAGCGCTGCGCTACTTCATCACTGGCGAATTCATGATTGATAAATTCAATGTCAACCCCAATGCAGGAATGGCCCACTACGCCGAGAAGGGCGCGATCACGGGAATGCGACAGGTTGAATTTCAATCCAGATTCGTTCAATCCACCTGCAAGCTCCGGCTTTCCGTTTACAGCATAGGAAAAAACGATTTTTGCTGGCGCCACACTCAGATATCCCGCGAGAATTGATCGCATTGCCGCACGAGCTGCAATGAAGCGAATTCTGTCCCGATCAAAATAGAAACGGTCGGCCCGCTGGTTTTCATCTGGCGAAAGAAGAGTGCGATGTCGGTCGGCCTGATCTTTGGGCAAGGCGATTTCGAATTGCCAGACGTGAACCGTGCCCGAAGAAATCTTCTGTGAGCCAACCGAGCTTAAAAGCATATTCAGATTTCCTAAATAGACGAACGGTAAATGGTCGCCTGATCGACAACTCTACTAGAGTAGCAACTAATGTAGGAAGCCTGCGGCAAGATTGCTGGAGGATGGACAATCAGGAATCAAAGCGCCATGGCCTCGGCCACAGTCCATTTAGGCGTTCCTCCCGGTCGGCTGGCGACCAGCGCGCCGATGCGGTTCGCGAATTCGGCAATTCGCGTGGCGGTCCAGCCTGCGCTAATTCCATGGAGAAGAGCTGCGGAAGAGGCGTCCCCGGCGCCGATGGTGTCAGCCACTTTGACGGAAAACCCAGGCGCTTCCAAATATTCATCGTCTATCAACAGCGCGCAGCCTTTCGGCCCCAGCGTGATGCATATGGCATGAAGGTGAAAAGCACTCAGGCAGTTCCGGCAGAACTGCTCAAGTGAGTCGCCTTGCAGCCCGCTCATCTCCTTGAGAAAAGGAATTTCCTGCTCATTCAACTTGAGGACGTGAGCGTGCTGGGCAAGACTCCGGACTAGTTTTGGACTGAAGCAGTCTATCCGAAGATTCATATCGTAAAAATATCTTGCCGTTGGGGCAGCCGCGAGCAATTTCATCGCGAGTTCATGGGCGGGAGAGCTCATCTGTTGCAAAGTGCCAAAATAAATCCAGTCGGGCGTGGGATTGACCAATGCATTAAATTCGGCCGGGCTCAGAGCAGGGAAGTCATACGCGGCGGGGCGATGAATTGTGTACTGTGGTAGTCCACGTGAATCCAAGGTGACCGTGACGGTTCCTGTGGAACAATCGGGAACGCAACGCATGAATCGCGTCGACAATCCCGCCCCCGTCATTTGTTCAAGGGTCTGTCTTCCGTACTGATCATTACCGACGGCGCTGACAAAGCAGACTTCATGTCCCAGATTGTGTGCGTGCCACGCAAAGTTGAAGGGCGCGCCTCCCAGGTGCTCAGAGGAGGGAAGAATGTCCCACAGTACCTCGCCGACCGAGACGATCTTCATCCAGAAAGCATACTAGACCAGCTTCAGCAGGCGTTCACGGCGTTCGTCCCAATCGTCGCTGGAGAAAATGTGTGGCCCCACCTCAATGAGGCGCGGAAGCATATTAAAAACAGAAACAGGCGTCCAGAGACCGCCGGTACGAGTATGCAGACCGCGTTTGTTCAGTTCAGATGCCACCAGGGTAATGGAATAATCCTGGACGATCAGCTCCATCATTTGCACCAGCGCGGCACGCTCTTGCGGATCTTCTTCCAGGCGGCTGCAATCGGTTGCGACGCGCAGTCCGTAGGGTATTTCCTCCACAATGATCGGCTGCTCTGTTTCATCACCCGCAATCTCACGGCGCCATTCCATTGCCACCAGCTTCCAGCCCGCCTCAGTCTTCTGGCGGACGTACTCCAGATCAACCGAGCCTGTTACTACTTCACGAATGCGCTCAACTTTTGCCATTGAGACCTCCATCTCAAAAAGCCTGGGACGAAATTCCCGCACTGACGATAACCCAACACCAGAGTCTTACATATCACGAGCCGAGCAAATCGAATACCACATG
>DATAEJ010000184.1:0-38536 GCA_036258095.1 Candidatus Angelobacter sp.
CATCCGGGTGAGCAAGCGCTGGGCGAAGGGCGAGGACGGAGAGACGAAGACGGAAGCTTCGGACGGATACGTGCCGCTGCATCCCCTGCTCTCTCATGCCTTGCAGCAGTGGCGCAGCCAGACGCCTTACGCGAAGGAGACGGATTTTGTGTTCCCGTCGCTGAAAGCGAAAGGCAAGCTGCCGCTCTATGCATCGACGTTCGTTGCCGACCATCTGCGCCCGGCCGCTATTTCAGCCGGAGTGCAGATCGCACAGGGACAGCGCTTCGGTCTCCATAATCTCCGGCATTCACTGAGCAACTGGCTGGTGAATAAGGCGAAGGTGGAACCGAAGACGGTGCAAGGGATTCTGCGTCACAGCAAGATTCAGACGACGCTGGATCTGTACACGCAGGACGATGCGGATGAAGCACGGGCGGCGCAGGGAGCGTTCCTGGCGGCGGTGGGACTCAAGCCGGAGGCGGTGCAGTGAGCTGTGGGTTGAATTGTGGGTTGGACTTTTGGGGCGATTGCTCTCTAAGTCTATGAAAAAGCTGGCGGGGACGACGGGACTCGAACCCGCGGCCTCTGCCGTGACAGGGCAGCGTTCTAACCAACTGAACTACGTCCCCAGCTTTTTGCGATTGGACTAACTCGACCGGCGGTGCAGGTAAGAACTACATATCACCGCGCAGTCAACTTTGTCTTTCGTTAAATAATTGTAGCAGATGAGCCCTTAAAAGGCCTATGCACCCGCCGCTGATCATCTTGGCACCGGCGAAAAAGCCGCCGCGCTCTTCCCTGTTCCGTTGAAGGCCGCCGTGTGCCGCAGCAGATCTGCGCCGCAGCCGAAGCACGCATCCGGCTCGCATGCCATGAGCTCGGCAAAAGAAAAAATTCCTGTGGCCAGCGCAATCACCGGCACACCGACCTCTCTTGCCGCATGAATGTCAGAGGGCGTATCGCCAACAACATGTACTTTAGCCGACGTGCCCAATCGCTGCCGCGCCTGCTCGATTCCATGGGCAAAAATGTCGGCCCGGGATTGCCTCGGCATCGAGAACGATCCGAAGGAAAACATGTGCCGCACGCCGGCGCGCTCCAGCTTGAGCCAGCCAATCGTCTCCAGATTTCCCGATGCCACGCCCAGCAGCTTGCCGCGCCCGTACAACTCCTGCACCAACTCCAGGATCGACCGGCACAACTCCGGTCGCAGCTCCTCCGCGTGCTCGCGGACGTACTGACACATCGATCTTGCCAGTACCGGCAGTTTTGCTTCGATTACGTCGTCAGCCATGCCAACGCGCCGTAAGGCATCTCTCAGGATTCCCGGTTCGGTGTTGCCCTGCAGCGCCAGGCCATCGATCGTCGTCTCCACTCCCAGCACCTCGCGCATGGCGTGCGTGAAAGAGTGATAGTGGACCAGGTCGCGTGTGTTGACGAGGGTGCCGTCAATATCAAACAGATAAGCGCCGGCTGCGCGCCATTCAAATCCGGAACGCACGAAGGCACGCTGTTCCTGCGATAACTCAGCATCGATGGGCATCTGTTTTTTGGATTCGTTTTCTGCGGGGAGCGCTGCCGCTACCGAACAGCTTTCTTCTCCAGCGGAATGGCTTTCTCACTGCGGACCGGACGTCTTCCGCCGTCGCGGAACTGGCGTACGTCCATCTTCAACTCGGCAATCGTGCGGCTGAGAGTATTGCGGTGCATTCCCAGCTCGCGGGCGGCCTTGCACTGGTTGCCCTTGTTCTGCTGCAGCACGTTCATGATGAAGCGCTTCTTGAATTCCCGGACGGCCTCCGAATAAAGGATGCCACTGCTGTGCATTTGCGCTACAAGTGCTTCCAGCTGGTCCTTCACAATGTCCTCTCTTTCGATCGCGGTTGTCAGCTCAGCTTGCATTTATTTTTTTCCCGGACCCGGTTTGCCCGCCGCCGGTTCGGTCGAGATGCCGCGCAGTGATTGAATGCCTTCTCTAAACTTCTGCCGGACCTCCGAGGGCGCCAGCCAGCTGGCTCCTCTGCCCGCCAGCTGAAAATATCCTGCAAGCTGTGAGTCCCTCAGTTCAGTCGATCCCGGGTCGAACGCCGTGATCGCCAGCAATCCCGCAGTGATGATTACCATGCCCCGTACAAAACCGAATGCCGCTCCCAGCGCGCGATCCACCCAGCGCAAGCCTACCTCGCGGATCATCCAGCGGGCGATCCGGGCAATGGCGCCTGCCAGGATCACGACCGCAAAGAAGATCGTCAAAAAACCAAACAGGTCCGCAAAGGCCTGCGACTTCACGTATTGCAGAAACCACGGCGCGAGCCGCGCACAGCCCCATGCCGCTGTCAGATAGCCGAGTATGGCTCCCGCCAGCGATATCACTTCAAACAGAAAACCTTGCGCCGCAGCCAGCAGCGCCGAGAACATCAGGATCAACAGGATTAGCCAGTCGAGGGCGTTCATCCACTCGCTGCCGCTCAACCGGTGGGCAGTTCGCGCCCAGCCAGTGTCCTGTATGCCTGGATATATTTCTCGCTCGTCTGCCGCGCCACCTCATCCGGTAATTCCGGTGCCGGCGGCTGCTTGTTCCACTTGATCTGCTCCAGATAATCGCGCACAAACTGCTTGTCGTACGACGCCTGCGCCCGGCCCGCTTCATACTTGTCCGCCGGCCAGAAGCGCGAGGAATCTGGAGTCAAAACTTCGTCGGCCAGGATCAGCCCATCTTCCGTGAAGCCGAATTCAAATTTGGTGTCGGCAATAATAATGCCCTTGGTCAGCGCGTAATCAGCTGCGGTTTTATAAACATTTAGCGTCAGGTCGCGCAGCTTCTCCGCCAGTTCCCTGCCTGTGTGCTGCACCATCTGCTCAAAAGAGATGTTCTCGTCGTGGCCGCTCAGCGCTTTCGTCGCCGGCGTGAAAATCGGCTCCGGCAGCTTGCTGGAATCCTTCAGCCCCGCTGGCAACTTGATTCCGCAGACGGATTGGTCGCGCTGATACTCTTTCCATCCCGATCCGGAGAGATATCCGCGCGCAACGCACTCAATCTCCACCATCTTGGCTTTCTTCACCAGCATGGAGCGTCCGCGAAGCTGGTCTGCAAACTTTTGCAACTCTGCCGGATACTCGCTCACGTTCGCGGTGATCAGGTGGTTCTTCACCACGTTCTTCAGGAAGTCGAACCAGAACAACGAGAGCTGCGTGAGCACGCGCCCTTTTTCCGGAATCCCGGTAGGAAGAACGTAATCGAATGCGGAAATCCTGTCCGTCGCAACGAACAGCAGCTGGTTCCCAAGGTCATAAATATCGCGGACCTTGCCGCGGGCATGGAGTTTCAGTTCCGGAATGTCAGTCTGGAGAATAATGCGATTTATTGTTGCTGGGCTCATGACAGATAAGACGGGCGAGGCGTTATTCTAGCGTTCCAGACGTTTTTGTCAACCGGGTTTGGAGACGGTTAACGGGCCGCGGCAGGAACTTCTTCGAAAAACTTCGCGTCAAAAATTGGATGCTGTGAAACCCGCATGGGTAGCGGCCTCCACAGCATTGATTTTCAGAAAAGTTTGTAGTAACCGTGACAAAAAAATAAACAGTCGTCTGAAATTTTTCTTACGCCGAGGCTTTCTGCAGGTTGCTCTCCTGCCCGAACTTCACTGACACAATCTTCGAGACTCCGGGCTCCTGCATTGTCACGCCATACATCACCGGGGCCACTGACATCGTCTTCTTGCTGTGGGTGATGACGATGAATTGCGTCTGCACTGCCATTTCCTTCACCAGTTCGGTAAAGCGGCCCACGTTGGCCTCGTCCAGCGGCGCGTCCACCTCGTCCAGGATGCAGAAGGGGCTTGGCTGGTACTGGAAAATGCCTACCAGCAGTGACAACGCGGTCAGCGCTTTCTCACCGCCTGAGAGCAGCAGCACGTTTTGCAGCTTCTTGCCCGGCGGCGAGGCCACAACGTCAATGCCGCTTTCCGCCGTATTGAGCTCGTCAGTCAGTCGCATGAATGCCTGCCCACCGCCAAACAGTTTGCGGAAGGTGAATTGGAAATTCTCGTTGATCCGGTCGAAGGCCTCCTGGAACTTCTGCCGCGAGAATTCGTCGATTTCCTTGATCGTGGCTTGCGTATTCTCAATCGAATCCAGCAGGTCCTTGCGCTGTGTCTCCAGGAACAGGTGACGCTGCTCTGTTTCTTTGAACTCCTCCAGCGCCATCATGTTCACCGGACCCATGTTGTCGAGCTTCGTCCGCATCTCGCGATAGACAGTTTCTTCCGCCACCAGCTGCTCGCCTTCCACCAGCGGAATTTCCGTGTTGGTTCGAAGCTCATCGGCACTCACGCTTAACTCGTTCTGGCAAGTCTCACCCATGTGGGCCAGATCGGATTGCAGCTTCGCCAGCTGCTGGCCCAGATCTGCCCTGCGGTCCCGAGCCTGGTTTAATTCGTTGCGCGCCGCCTTGAGTTCCTGGTCAATCTCTGCGATGCGTGCGCGAACCTGGTCTGACTCATGCTGTAGTTGGATCCCGGTGGCTTCCGCCGCCAGCTTCTCTGCCGCAAGCGCCTGCAGGCGTTCTTCGATCTGTGCGTTCTCAGCTCCGCGTTGCTGCTTCTCCGCAGCTGCGGAGCGAATCTGCCCCTGAAGTGATTCCACCTGTCGCGCTGCTTCGTTCGCGAGCTGCTCAATCCGCTCCAGCGCTGCCGCAGCGGCCCGCCGGCGCTCTTCCAGTCCGGCCAGCTTGGCGGAAGCTTCGGCAGCAGTCTGCGCCGCCGTGTCACGGGCAGTCCGAAGTTCGGCGAGCTGCTCTTGCGCAGAACGGATGTCATTCTCCATGCCGCTCCGCTTCTGCTCCAGAGCTTCTACCGCGTCGCGCTTCTCCGCTACCAGCGTCTCTTTCTGGTTGCGCTCCGAGCGCGTGCGCTCAAACTCCAGGCGGTAAGTATTCAGCCGTTGCTCGGTGCGCGCCAGCTCGCTTTCCAGCTGCTTGAGCGCGTGGCCGGAAGTCAGCGCCTGTTTCTCTGCTTCGCGGCGTTCTTCCTCCAGGTTGCTGAGCAGCTTTCCCAGTTCCTTCAACTCGCGCTCGAGTGTCTGTATCTTGTTCTGCTCGTTCTGGATTGCCGATTCCAGGTCAATGCAGGCCTTCATCACGTCGCGCAGCTCGCGCTTGAGTGAGAGTGGCCCTTCTTTGCGCTGTTTGCCGCCAGTGACAGTTACGTTGTGGAACACTTCGCCGCTCGACGAGAGGAAGTACGCGTCCGGGTTGCTGAGAGC
The DNA here is from genome assembly GCA_036258095.1 of Candidatus Angelobacter sp. Taxonomy (GTDB): domain Bacteria; phylum Acidobacteriota; class Terriglobia; order Terriglobales; family Acidobacteriaceae; genus Angelobacter. The sequence goes on from DATAEJ010000184.1 coordinate 5,245, forward strand.
GAGACCGCGGGCGGTTTCGGGATCAGGAGCAATGTAGCCATCACGCAGCTTGGGCAGAATCACCTCGAGCGAGCGGCCAAAGCCGTCCAGGACCCGAATGCAATCCTTCAAACGCACAATGGGCGCTGGAGCAGATGCGTGTTGCCGGTTCTCATTTACCGAAAAAGAGAATTTCGCCTGCGCGTCTTCAGGATGGACGAGGAACGTCGCCCGACCGTCCACATCGGTTTGCAGGAGCTTCATGCCCTCATTGGCCGAATCCCAGGATTTCACCACAACAAAGTTCAGTTCATCGCGCAGAAATTCTTCAACTACGCTTTCATAACGCGTCTCGACTTCCAGGAAATCGGCGAGCACGCCGGCCGGAGTAAAGGCCTGACCAACCGCACTCGATTGGAACAGCCGCTTCACTGACTCCGTCGAGTAACCGTGCTCGTTGATCACCGCCTCAAGCGAGTTCCGCTTGCCCAGCGCCGTCGCGAACTCCGCCCGCAGTGTATCGAGGTGCCGCTTACCTTCCTCTTCTTCCTTGCGCTTGCCCTCGATTTGCGTCCGCGTCTCAGCAATGCGATCGCCCAGAGCGCTTACCGTCTGCGTTACCGATTCGAACTCAAACGTGATCTGGCCGCGCTTGCCGCCGAAGGCTTCTATATCGAGCTGCGCCGCCGAAATCTCACGGTCCAGCCGTGCCGCTTCACGGTCCAGCGCGGTCATGTGCTCTTCCGCCTGGATGATCTGGTTGCGCACCTGCGAGGCCGCCGACATCACTTCCATCACCTGCGACCGCCGCGCCTCCTGCTGCCGTTCCACATCGGCCAGTGACGCGCCGGCTCCCTGTGCATCCTGCTGGCGCATCTGCCATTCATGTTTCGCCGCCGCAACTTCTGACGCCGCCGACTCGGCAAACTGCCGGTTTGTCTGCAACTCCCCAGTTACCGAAGTCAGGTGGCTCTGTGCACGTTCCAGCTCTGCCACAGCAGCCGCGGACCGTACCTCGAGCTCAGCGCAGCGCTCCTGGTTGGCATTGCGCCGCCCGGTGGCCCGCTCGCTTTCAAGCGCGACAGCGTTGACCGCCTGACGGTTCTGCGCAATCTCGTTCTCAATGGCGTACCCGCGCTGCGTGCGTTCGGAATGCTCCACTTCCAGCGTGCCCACTGATTCCGTGCGCGCCTGAATCTCCTCGCTCACCGCTTCCAGTGCGCCGTTGAGTGTGGCCTCTTCCTGAACCATCTGGGCGAACTTGCTGGCCAGCACAATGCGCAGCTTGTCGCGCATCTCGTCGCGCAGCCGGGCATAGCGCTCGGCCTTAGCGGCCTGCCGCTTCAACGAGTTCATCTGCCGCGTGACTTCTTCAAAAATGTCATTGATGCGCGCCAGATTCTGGCGTGACTGCTCAAGCCGCGCCTCGGCCAGCCGCTTCTTCGTTTTGAACTTGGTGATTCCAGCCGCTTCTTCAATGATCGCGCGCCGGTCATGCGGCTTGCTGCTCAGGATCTGCCCGATGCGGCCCTGCTCGATGATCGCGTACGACTCCGGCCCCAGGCCCGTGCCCATGAAGATGTCCTGGATATCACGCAGACGGCAGAGCTTGCCGTTGAGCAGGTATTCGCTCTCTCCGGTTCGGAACAGGCGACGCGTGACTACGATTTCGCCCTTGGCAAGCTGCACCGGCTTCAGCTTGCGCCGACGGATCTTCAGCACCACGGCGTTCGGCGCGACAACAGAAGCTTGGGCATCAGGCTCGGTTGCGCTGGCGACGACTTCCGGCGCCGCGACAGCCGCTTCCCGGGCCTCGGCCGCCACAGCAGAATCGGGTTCTGCACTCTGATCAGAGGTTTCTGAGCTTGCTTCCGCGCCTTCGCCGCCCTGAGCGGCCTCTTCGCCTGCTTCCGGTGCCGCCGCTTCAGCAATCTCTTCCTTGTCGAGCGGTCCGGGCTGCACTTCCAAAGTCGCAGCCTCAGTCGCCTCGGCAGCGGTCGCTCGGATGGAGGCCTCGTCCCAATCGTCTTCCCCTTGCCCGAGTTCATCCTGGATATCGATCTCCGGCTCGGGGCCGATGCGGCCCTCGTATACCTGAGGATCCACCAGCGTCAACGAAACCTCCGCCATGCCAGTGGGCTTGCGTTCCCGAGTGCCGGCAAAGATCACGTCTTCCATGCGCACGCCGCGCAGGCTCTTGGCGGATTGCTCGCCCAGCACCCATGAGATCGCGTCTGAAATATTCGACTTCCCGCACCCGTTGGGCCCAACCACCGCAGCAATGCCCTCGCCCGGAAACTTCAGTTCCGTGCGGTCACAGAAGGACTTAAATCCGAGGATTTGTAGCTTCTTCAGTTTGAGCAACTTCCTACTCCTTCAGGAATGGCCAATGCTGCCCGGCGACGGCGGCGCAGGGCTTTCACGCGTTCGGCTTCGGGTTCCATGGCTGGAAGGTTTGAACCCGCGTTCCAGCTAATGTACCCACAGAGGCACTGGGGGTCAAGACTGCTGCCCACAAGATATTGTGGATAACACGTTCATTCCACAGCATGTCGCACCGCCGATGCAGCAATTGGTCACAATTCCAGCAGTGAGGAAATATAAGGTCGGAGAGAATCGATCAGAGCTAAGCAAACTGTAGCGCCATTGGTGCACAGAAGCAAGCTGTCCTAAGGCAGTTTTCGGTACACCAGAGTTCAACCGGCCAAAGGATTAAGGTGCAAGCCCACACCGCTTATTTCCGTTTCTCTACGAGCTGCCTCGAGTTCCAGGACGTTTCAATTCTTATCCCCACTGCATCGGTCAGCCGGCTCTTCCGATTACGGCGATTCCGGGCGATTACGCGCGATTACGGCGATCCCATTGTTGCAACTTGGTAAACCTTAGTAGGGGTGCCCCCATGTTTTTTGGCGTTTTGTTGCAAACAAACCAACTTGCCCGATTTCGACCCTTGGGTCACGCCGGGATTTCGCCTGGGTGACCCAGAGTTTTCCATTGGGTGACCCAAGATTTCGCTTGGGTCATGCAAGGGTCTAACCCGCTTTACAATGTGCGCCAGGTTTACCACGTCGTTAAGGGGCTGAATGCTGATTGCAGAATGCTTGGTTTTCCAAGCCAGCAGCTAGTAGCTAGCAGCTTCTTTCGATTTTCAAAGAGCGTGCCACCTCATCCGAACGGCAAGCGTCCGGCGGTGGCTAACAGAGATAATATACGTTATTTATTCGCCTTTGGCAAGAGATGAGATTCGTTCAGCCGTACCATGTTTGACTCTGTGAATGGAACTAGACGCTGACCAGTTGGGCTGGGTATGCCGTACCGGCATTGGCGGCATATTCAATGTGCAGCACCCGTCGCGGCATCTCCACCGCTGACTTTGATGACGCGTGCACCACCAGCGGCTTCATTGCCACAACCCCGCCTTTGCCGACCATGCACTCGACCGCGGTCCGTTCATCGGCGCAACGGGCGATCTCCTCATCGCTCAGCACGCCCAGGGTGTGGGTCGCGGGCAGCACGCGCAGCGGACCATTCCGCTCATTCGATTCGTCCAGGTGAAGTCTCAACGCCAGCGCTTGATTGAGCGCGAATGCCGGCGCATGTGCGTAGACAGTGCCGTCCTTCACTGACCAGGGTCCCCATCCGGGAATATCCATTTTTTCGCGCAGTGGCAGCGCGGTGTCCTGGTGCCAGGTAACCAGCCAGTTGGATTCAGGAGATTTGTCGAATAGAGTGGCGCGGAACGGGAAGGCCTCAGGACCGAGGACCTCTTGTGCCATCCCCAGCAGCCGCCGGTCATTGGCGATCACATTCACCGTGGGATGGTTCAGCACATGCCGCACGCCCGCGCGCCCGCGCCTCGACACCAGGTCTGCCATCGCCACCAGCAGGACCATCACCTCGCTCGAACTCACCACGTCAGGCACAATCGCGTAGCCGCGTTCGTGCAAGTGAGCTTGCCAGCCCTGCTCTACCGCAGATATTGCGCTCAAAAGGTCTCCATAAATGCCGTTTCGTGCCGCCTGCAACCACACGCGGGCCCACACCGTCCTCCTTGCTTTCCGATTCCGGCGATTCCGGTGATTTCGCGCGATTCCGGCGATTAAGAGCCCAGCTTCTCAAAGAATCTGATAATGCTCTCAATCCCCCGATAGAAGTTCGGAATATGGAACTTCTCGTTCGGTGCGTGCAGGTTATCATCGGGCAGCCCAAATCCCATCATTACGCTGGGAATCTTGAGAACGTCCTGGAAATCCGTAACGATCGGAATTGATCCGCCCGAACGGATAAACACCGTGTTTTTCTTGAAGACGTCGTGCATCGCCTCTGTGGCGGCCTTGATGAACCGGTTGTCCGTGCTGACCACGCACGCCGGACCCTTGCTATAAACCTTGATATTCAGCTCAATGCCCTTTGGCGTGTGCTTCTTCACAAACTTCGTGTAGCGCTTCAGGATGTCGTCCGGATCCTGGTTCGGCACCAGCCGCATGGAAACCTTGGCCGACGCGCGCGCCGGAATCACCGTCTTCGCGCCCGAAGCCACAAAGCCTCCCGGCATGCCGTGGACTTCCAGCGTCGGCCGTGCCCACGTACGATACAGCACCGGGTATCCGGGCTCGCCGGTGAGCACCTTCGAGCCGACCTCGGTCTTGCGATAGTGCTCCTCGTTGAACGGCAGCTTCTTCCATGCCTTCAGTTCGGCCGCGGTGGGGGCTTTCACCTTGCTGTAGAAACCCGGAATCAAGACCCGGCCCTTTGCGTCTTTTAACTTGCTGATGATCTCCACCAGCGCGAACAGCGGGTTCGGCGCGGCGCCACCATACATGCCCGAATGCAGATCGGTCTTGGCGCCCTGCGCCTCAAGCTCTGTGTAAACCAGCCCGCGCAGCCCGACGCACAGCGTCGGCAAATCCGGAGCAAACAGCTCGGTATCGCACACCAGGGCAAAGTCCGCCTTCAGCTTGTTCTTTTCTTTTCGGACATAGGCCGCAATCGACTCGCCACCAACTTCCTCTTCGCCTTCGATCAGGAACTTCACGTTCAGCGGTAGCCTGCCGCCGTGCCCCTTCATCAGCGCCTCAATCGCCTTGATCTCCATCCAGAGCTGGCCTTTATCATCCACCGCCCCGCGGGCATAGATATTGTCATTGCGTTCCGTGGGCTCAAACGGTGGCGAGATCCACTCGTTCAGCGGTTCCGCCGGCTGCACGTCATAATGCGCGTAGCAGAGGACCGTTGGCTTGCCCGGCGCATGCAGCCAGTCCGCATAGATTAGCGGGTGTCCCTTCGTGGGAATGATCTCAACATTCTCCATGCCGATCCGGCGCAGGTCATTGGCCACGAATTCGGCGGCACGGCGAACGTCATCCTTATGTTCCGGCGCGGTGCTCACGCTGGGAATGCGGAGCAGGTCTTTGAGCTCTCCCAGGAATCTCTGCTGATTTTCTTTGGCGTATCCAACCGCGGGCGATGCCATGTGATCCTCCATGGATCAAAGATCAAAGATCAAAGATCAGAATAGGAAAACCCTAGAGTATAACTCCCGCGGCGCGGGCCGCTAAATTCCCGCAGCTTTGCGCGCTGCGCCCCACTGATCGCCGAGCCCAAGTTGAGCGACCCACTTCTCGACGTAAGCCTTGTCGAGTTCGTGTGATCGCTTTTGCGCAACGGTGCCAACGTCTCTGATCTGGCGTTCGGATTCGCTCATCCGGGCCCACTCCAGTTTGGCAACAATCAGGTCTTCCGGGCTGATCATGAACGTAGGCACACCTTCGAATGTGACCGCGCGGCGGCGCTCAAATGCCTCGCGATGAAAAGGCGCCGGCTTGCTGAAAATGAAATCGATTTTCCAACTGCTTGTCATATCAAGCACATTGAACATGGAATTGTGGCGCAGCGCGTCCAGTGCATCCTGCAATGGAGCGTAGTACTCTTCCTCGGGAAACAAATTCATCAGTCGCTTAACGCCATCCGCGCCTGCGGAGATGACTATGTCGAGGTCCTGTGTCGCCCTGACAAGGCCATAGTAGGAAGCAGCAATCGATCCCGTAACCATGTACGGAACTTCGCTTTGCTCCATGCGGGCGGCGACGCGGCGCAACACCTCAACGAAGCTCATTGTATTTTTTGGTTGCGGCAGTTTTGCGGGAGGAGCGAAAAGAGAAACTCCCGCGTAACGCGGTCTTCTGGCCAGTCCGGATGCCGGTCTCGTAGGTATTGTTTGGCGAGCTCATGAGTGTAGTGGCTCATCTCAAACGCCAACAGAACGCGTTCCTCGCCAGACATGGCCTCGTGCAGCCGCGCCTGCATGGCCTCAATTTCCGGCCGTGTGTCGCTCATTCCCATGGCTCGAATCTTACCATTGACTGTCGAATCTCATTCGCATTGCAGCTGCTATACGGGTGGAGTACAACGAATACGTCATGAAATGGTCGCTCTGGACATCCGCGGCGGCGGCAAGTCTGATCGTGCCTGCGTGCCTCGGATTGCTGCTCTCCGGAACGCCCACCCTGCTTTCACCATTTCCCAGCCTCACGGTCACTGCGGGCTTTCTGCTCGGAAACCAGGGAGGCATCTGGATCGCCCTTCTGCTCCCTGCTCTGCTCTTCGTAGCATGGAACCCGGCGCTCTTCCGGGCCGACCCGCAGTGTCCGACCCGCTCACTCATTCTGCTCACGATCCTGACTGCCCTCACCGACCTTTACTTTGTCGAGAGCTGGAGGTTGGGACTTGAATATCAGGGTCCGGCATTCACGGTCGGGAGCTGCGTGGTCAACATCCTCGCGCTGATGCTTCTCTGGACCGCATTCATATGGGCCAAACGCCAGCCTTCATTTCCGCGCAATTTGCTCGCGCACTGGCTGTTGTTTGTCTGGTTGGGATGGTACGCATTCCCGTACCTTGGCGAGCTGCCCTAGGCCGAAGTGACTGCCTTACTGGTCGTTTGGGTCGCGCTGGGCGCGCTTCGCCTGCTCTTCCGCAACGTTCTCCAGCGTCTCCGGATCGGTAATCGGCGTCGAGATCACATATCCACCGCTGGCCCATTTGCCCAGGTCGATCAGCCGGCACCGATCGCTGCAGAAGGGGAAATGTTCGTCTCTGGTCAGCACCAGCGTGCGACAGGTAGGACAGCGCACGCTGCTGGCTTTCTTTTTTGGCATATCAATTAGATGTTTTGCGCCGGGCCTACGATCCTTGCTACCAGGTCGTACTCGTGCGCCTCGGTGATCTCGCAGCGATAGAACTCACCGGGCGTAAGTTCTTCAAAGTCGCCGAAATCGTTGATGAAGAATTTGCCATCGATCTCCGGCGCATGCATCTGCGTGCGCCCTTCCCAGAGAAGCTCGGTCTCTTCGGACGGCCCAAGTGCCAGCACGTCAACTTCTTTCCCCAACAGCTTCCGCTTGTTCTTCTTACTGATCTGTTTCTGGATCTGCATCAACTTGCGCTGCCGCGCCTGAATTGTGCGTTGCGGCACCTTTTCACCCAGGTGGAACGCCGCTGAGCCATCTTCGTCGGAGTAGGTGAACACGCCCAGCCAGTCGAACTCGGCGGCTTTCACAAATTCACAGAGCTCTTCAAAGTCCTGCTCCGTCTCGCCCGGAAAGCCGACGATGAATGACGTACGCAGCGTCAGGTTTGGGATCGTCTGCCGCATCTTCTCAATCGACTTCAAAAAGATCCCCGCTCCAGCGCCACGCTTCATCCTCTTGAGCACCGACGCCGACGCATGCTGCAACGGCACATCGATATACGAACAGATCTTCTCGTTGGCTGCGATTGTCTCCAGCAGCTTGCCCGTGATCTTGTTCGGATACGCATACAGGAACCGCACCCAGCGCAGGTCTTGAATCTTCGCCAGCTTCTCCAGCAGCAGCGCCAGACCATCTTTCAACCCGAGATCTTCTCCATAGCACGTCGTATCCTGACCGATCAGAGTAATCTCGCGCACGCCATTTGCTGCAAGCCGCTCCGCCTCTGCGATCACGGACTCAAAATGCCGCGAGCGGAACTTCCCGCGCAGCTGCGGAATAATGCAGAACCCACAAGGGTGATCGCAACCCTCGGCAATCTTGATATAAGCAGAAGCCTTTGGTGTCGCCAGCTCGCGCGGTGTGTTTTCGTCGTACAGATAGTTCGGCAGGTCGGCGATCGCGCCGTCCCACTCCGCTCGAGAGAACCGCCCGCTCTGCTCACGAACAACGCCTTCCGGTCTTGCTGCGATCCCTGATTTCAGTGTCTGGCTCGCTGATATGGAATTCAAAATCACAAACGGAGAATCGCTTTGGGGCTGCTCAGCTAACGGAGCCACGCCAGCAGCCGCCAGAATGTGGTCCAGCTCGCCGGTCCCCACCACCGCGTCGACTTCGGGAATATTCTTCTGAATCTCATCGCGATAGCGTTCCACCAGGCAGCCGGCCACCACCAGCTTCTTCGCCTTGCCTGTCACCTTGTGCTGCGCCATCTCCAGGATCGTATTCACTGATTCCTGCTTGGCTGAGTCAATGAACGAGCAGGTATTGACCACGATTACATCTGCATCCTCGGCGCGAGGCGTAATCCGGGCGCCGCCGGTCTGCAGCATGCCCATCATCACCTCACTGTCGACGAGGTTCTTGGGACACCCCAGGCTCACAAATCCGATCTTGAGCGGGGCTGAATTCTGGGCAGTTTCCGGCTGCGGAGGCGCTATTGTGGGGTTTTCAACTGGCATGAAACTACTCTTATTTTATCATCGTATTCAGCGCCTACCCGGCGCGGCTCAGCTAGAATCGCCTCATGTCTCGTCTCGATTCACAGGAGGCAAAATGCAGAGCAATCGAACCCTCTCTGCGCTGCTGTTCTTTGCGATGTTGGTCCTGTTGGTCGCGGTTCCCGCCGCGCTCGCCAAGGGCGAGAAAGCCCAGAAAACAGTCGTGCACATGAAAAATGCCGATGGAAAATCCATAGGCACCGCGATACTCACTCCGGCTGCAAAAGGCGTCAAGATCAGTCTCAATCTCCACGGTCTTGCTCCCGGCGAACGCGCAATCCATATTCACCAGAATCCCACTTGCGAAGGCCCCGATTTCAAGTCGGCCGGCGATCACCTTAATCCGGACAACAAGAAGCATGGCCTCAAAAATCCCGAGGGACCCCATGCAGGGGACATGCCCAACTTCAACGTGGACGCCACCCGCCACGCCAGGACTTTTGTCGTCGCTCCTGGAGTGACCATGGGCAGCGGTCCGAATTCCGTTTTCACCGGGAACGGCACCTCACTGGTGATTCATGCCAAGGCGGATGATCAGAAGAGCGATCCTCCTACTGCAGGAGCTCGCATAGCATGTGGAGTGATTCAGAAGCCGAAATAGACTGGCAGATTTTGGACTGGCCGCGACCCTACTTCCTTCGGCCGGCCATCTCTTCATAAAGCTGCGGCAGCCGCTCGGCATCTTCCACTGACTCGTCAAAGCGTGCCCGCTCGTAGTGTTCCGTAAACACCACGGCCTCATGGCGTGTCTCGGGATCGTCAATCGACGCGGCAAACTCCACCGGGGTCTGGCCCGGAGCTTTCTTGAAGCCCTCGCGTGACAGCCTCTTCAGGAACCGCAAATACCAGAAGCTTGCGGCGCTCCTGGGAGCGTTCTGCGGGTCTCGCGCCGCGCGCGCCTGCTTGATCTTCCGCCACGAACGCGGCAGGAATGGTAACGCCAGCAGCACGCCCAGGATCACGCAGATGGTTGCCATTTCGGTGGGAGTGAGGCGTTGCAGCCGCTCTTCAAAACGAAGCACGCGTTGCACCGCTTTTTTGTACTTGTCACTGAACCATTCGCGCGTGTTCGATTGCGCGTTCCCGGCGCTGGTGCTGATTTGTGTGCTCAGCCGCACCTGGTGCGTGAAGTCGTAGTTGACGATCCACTCGCGCCACATCTCGTTGGCCGCGTCCATGTAGAGTGCCAGCCTCGCCCAGCGGGTGTCTGGCACGCCGCCGCCGGCAGCAGGCGTTGGATCAAACGTCACCCATCCGGCTTCGGGAAAGTAGGCTTCAACCCAGGAATGCGCGTCTTTTTGCCGGACGATATAACTTCCGGTCAGGTCGTTATACTCGCCGCCGCGAAAGCCGTTCACCACTCGCGCCGGGATTCCGATCACCCGAAGCATGATCGTCATCGAAGATGCGAAGTACTCGCAGTGCCCTTTCTTTCGTTCGAAGAGGAAATAAGCCAGCGGGTCCCGTGGACGGTTTCCCGGGAGTTGGAGCGTATATCCGAAGTTCTGGCGCAGATAGCTCTCAATCGCCTTGGCCTTCGCAAAATTTGAGCGCGACTTTGCAGTGACCTCTTCGGCAAGCCCGGCGATGCGGGGATCAAGTCGAGGTCTTTGCAGGTACACGCTTTCAATGTGAGCCGGATAATCCTGCGATACCGAGTCACGCACCAGGGCCTCAGGGTCGCGGGTATCGGCTTCGGCCGTGTAAGTGCCGATCGGTTGCGGGTTCTCAACATCCGTCATACCTGTCTTGCCCATCACCGGATGAGCGTTGTACACCGCGCCGTCGGCCGTGAGTTCCACGACGCGATAGTCGCCGGCAATCTTCATGGGAACCGGCGCCAGGAAGAACAGGTCCAGGCCCAATGGCTCCATCACAACTTTGTAGCTGAGCGTGGAAATACGGCGACGAGGCACCGCCTGTGCCGGACCTTGCGGTGCCGCAAAAGCCTGCGAAATGTCGAGAAAACCGGCTGCCATGCCGTGGAAGCGCCGCTCCTCGGTCGGGTTCCACCACCGCTGGCCATCGAAGTTCGCCAGGGACAGGCCGCGCCATTTCACGTCCGCAGGCAGCTTTCCCCAAAGCACCTTTACGTGCATCACCGGCGCGTTGGACTGCTGAATCTGGCCGATCCCGCCCAGCCTGACTTCCTGGCTGAATCCGCTGACGATGGCGGCCTCAGTTCCCAGATTCCGCAGGAAACCGCCGGTGTTCACGCGCGGGATGATGAAAAAAAGGATCGCCGACCCCGCCAGCGTGAGCACGCCCAGAATGCCGGCCATACCCGCGAGAGATCCCTGAAACCTTGATTCGAACCTCTCGGGGACCTCCACGACCAGTCCTTCTTTTTCCGAGCGCCGCATCTCCATGCTGATGAATGTCGCTATCGCCACCAGGATGAAGAGCCCGAACGTGACCAGGAACAACGTATCCACCGTCAAAACGGCAGCTGCCAGCAGCATGAGGAAGGCCAGAATTGCCAGATAGACCAGGTCGCGGTCACGCCGCACGGAAAAGATTTTCACCACCATGGTGAACAACACCATGTGGACCGTTGCCCCAATGAAACTTTGCGAAATGTAGATGTAATCCAGCAGGTAGAAAATGAAATAAGCCAGCGTCAGGTAACTGGTCAAACGCTCTGAGATGCTGAATTCCTTGCGCATCAGCAGGAGCAATCCCCGCACCAGCAACGCCGGCACCACAAGAAGGAGGGAAGGTGGATCGAGTTTGTTGGTTCCCAGCAGCGCGACAAATCCTGTGACCAGCAAAAGATAGAGCGACCACTGAAAGAACCGCTCTGCTCCGCCAGTTCGCTGGCTTGACTGATTCATGGCTTGGGAAGGCACCCTGCTATTGTGTTCGAAATCTGTTTGGGATAAAAGCGCAAACCTGAGCCGGATTCGCCGGCGCACGTGGCGAAAGTGTTAGAATCATTGTGCCGGGTCCCGCGCGACGCAATCCCGCCAACCCCGCCAGGTCCGGAAGGAAGCAACGGTAACGGGCTAGTGCGTGTGCAGCGGGTTCCCCGGTTTAAGTTCCCTCAGTTCTCTCTCAGGCTCACACCTTACCAGTGAGTTCCCTTTCCTGCTCGTCTATCGCCCTCTCAACTGGAACGGCTTTACAATAAGTGGTTTATTCCTTCGTTGCTCGGGAGAAATCATTTGGCCAATCTAGTGCGGGCGAAAATCTCAGCCCTCGGAACTTACGTCCCACCTAAGCTGCTCACCAACTCTGACCTCGAAAAGATGGTGGAAACCTCCAACGATTGGATTCTGGAACGCACCGGCATTCGGCAGCGGCACATCGTTGAGAAAGGCGTGCCTACCTCGCATCTCGCCACTGAGGCTGCAAGCCGGGCGCTCGCCGAGCGCGGCATTTCCGGCACTGACATTGAGGCCATTTTCCTCGGCACCGTAACTCCTGACATGTTGTTCCCCGCCACTGCCTGCCTTGTCCAGGACCGTATCGGCGCGAAAGGCGCCTGGGGTTATGACATTTCGGCCGCCTGCTCAGGTTTTGTCTATGCGCTCCAGACCGGCGTGAAGTTCGTTGAATCAGGAGCGCACAAGCGCGTGCTGGTGATCGGCGCGGACGTGATGTCTTCTATCATTGACTACACCGATCGCGCAACCTGCGTCATCTTCGGTGACGGCGCCGGCGCAGTAGTGATCGAACCAGCAACCGACGACAACTACTGCATCGACTTCCTCCACGAAGTGGACGGCTCTGGCGGTTGCTATCTCAAAATGCCGGGCGGGGGCAGCCTGAATCCTGCAACCTGCGAAACCGTCAAACAGAAAATGCACTACGTCCATCAGGACGGGCAGCAGGTTTTCAAATACGCCGTACGCAAAATGGCTGAAGCGTCAGTAAATGTGCTTGAGCGGAATGGTTACACGGGAGACGACGTCGCGTTGTTCGTGCCTCATCAGGCCAACAAACGCATCATCATGTCCGCCGCTGACCGGCTCGGCTTGAGAGAAGACCGCGTCATCATCAACATCGATGAGTTTGGAAATACCACTGCCGGAACCATTCCCCTGGCGCTCGAAAGCGCGCGCCAGCAGGGACGATTGAAGAAGGGCGACCTGGTGTTGATTGCATCCGTGGGAGCCGGATTCACCGTCGGCGCGGCGCTGCTTCGCTGGGCGTGCTAGTTCAATCCTGAGAGGCATTTATGAAGGTCGCTGCGGACGCCATTGGCTGGATTGGCGCAGCCCTGTTGCTGACCGCCTACGCCATGGTTTCTTTTCACAGGCTGCGTCCGGATTCTCTCCGCTACCAGCTTGCAAACGCTGTGGGCAGTTGCTGCCTGATCGTTAACACCGTTTATTACCGCGCATATCCTTCGGCGTTCGTGAATGTGGTCTGGATCCTGATCGCGGTATTGGCCACGGTGCGCGCTCAGCGCACACGGTCATCGGCTGCGAGTTCCTGAGCTATGCTGGTTGATCTGAGCCATACCGTTGAAGCGGGCCTCGTCACCTACAAAGGCCTGCCCGCACCGATCATCTGCGATTACCTGAGCCGTGAAGCGTCGCGCAAGCTTTACTCTCCCGGCACCGAATTTCACATCGGCAAGATTGAGATGGTCGCGAACACAGGAACATATCTCGACTCTCCATTTCATCGATACGCAGAGGGGAAAGACGTCTCCGAGCTCAGCCTCGAACAGCTGGCCGGCTTACCGGCTGTGAAGGTAGTCGCGCCTGATCGCCAGTCGATCGATGCTGCCGCATTCGCGGAGTTGGGAAATCTCAAAGGGAAGGCCGTTCTGGTCGAAACAGGATGGTCACGGCATTGGAAGACCGACCAGTACTATGAAGGTCATCCGTTCCTGACCGAAGGCGCAGCCGACTTCCTGGCGAATGCTGGAGTGGCCCTGGTGGGGATCGATTCCCACAATATCGACGGCACCTCGGACGGCCAGCGTCCGGTGCATTCAATCCTGCTTGGTCAGGAAATCCTGATCGTCGAGCACATGACTGGACTAGACCGCCTTCCGACCGAGGGCTTCAGCTTTTCTGCAGTGCCGGTCAAAGTGAAAGGTTTCGGAACCTTTCCTGTGCGGGCTTTTGCTGAGCTGTAACCCGAGAGCGCAGCGAGGGAGCCCTATAGTCGCAACATTCAGTGGACTTCAGAGGAAATGAATCGAAGCTGGTAGGGGTCCCTCACCGCAGAACCATCGGTGTTCGGGATTACAAAAAAGCATCTACCCTCGGGCTTTGACCTCTTCGCGATGTTTCGCCGCCTCGCGCGGGACCTGCGGCTCAGTCATGTTCACCGGATCCAGAATCTCGGCGATTTCCTGTTCGCTGAGCAGCTTCTTGTCGCGTGCGATGTCGATGATCGACCGGCCGGTCTTCACCGATTCTTTCACGATCTCCGCTGCCTTTGCATATCCGATATATGGATTGAGCGCCGTCGCGAGCGACACCGTGCTTTGCGCGTAAAAGGCATTGCGCTGTTCGTTGGCCGTCAGGCCCTTCACGCACTTGTCAGTGAAGACCTGCAGCATGTTGGCCATGATGGTGATCGATTGCAGAACGTTGTAGGCCATCGTCGGCATCATCACGTTCAGTTCCAACTGCCCGGCCTGCACCGCCATTGCGACCGCAGCGTCATTTCCGACCACCTGGAATGAAACCATCGCCGCCAGCTCCGGCATTACCGGATTGATCTTGCCCGGCATGATCGAAGATCCCGGTTGCAGTCCCGGCAAGTTGATCTCTGCAAATCCGGTGTTCGGGCCAGAAGACATGAGGCGTAAATCGTTAGAGATTCGGATAATCTCCAGCGCCAGATTCCGCAGCGAAGAAGAAACCTGCGCCATGCACGCATTCGACTGCATCGCCCAGCGCATGTCGGAAGCCGGCGTGAGCTTCTGGCCCGAGATCCGCGCCAGATTGGCCACCGCCTTCGCTCGATAGTCCGGATGCGTGTTGATTCCGGTGCCCACGGCTGATCCGCCCAATCCCAGTTCGCGAAGTGAATCAGCCTGGTGGCGAATGTCGGCTTCGGCCTTACGGATCGCGATTGCGTAAGCCGCGAATTCCTGTCCCAGCCGGATCGGCACCGCATCCTGCATGTGGGTGCGGCCTGACTTCATAATGTTGTGGAACTCTTTGCCTTTTTCATCGAACGCGGCGGCCAGGTTCTTCAACACGGGATAGAGCTTCTCCAGTTCCAGCAGCGTCGCGAGTCGCATTGACGTGGGAAACACGTCATTCGTCGACTGCCCGTAGTTCACGTGATCGTTCGGATGTACCTTGTACTCGCCCAGCTTGCCGCCGGTGATCTCCGTAGCGCGGTTGGCGATGACCTCATTCGAATTCATGTGGAAGCTCACGCCAGCGCCGGCCTGGAACACGTCCACCACAAACGACTGGTTCCACTTCCCGTCCACCACTTCCCCCGCAGCCTTCATGATGGCATCGGCGCGCTCATCATCCACCAGTCCTAAACCTTTGTTGGCCTCGGCAGCTGCCTGCTTGACCATGCCAATGGCGCGGATCAGCGAAGGATGCGCCCGCATCCCGGAGATCGGGTAGTTCTCCACCGCGCGCGCGGTCTGGACCCCGTAATAAACGTCAGCGGGAATTTCCTTGAGGCCGATGGAATCTTTTTCCTGCCGGAAACTCTGGGTAGCCATAAACGTACCTCGAATGTTCGAAATGATGAGTCAGCGCCGTTGGGCGCATGCGAAAAACTAGAAATTATACCGATTCCGCCGTGGGCCCCGTGACCGCGGTCACGGACGAGCTGAAGTAATTTAGCGGCTGCTGAACAAATGCCCCAGCTTCTCTTTCTTGGTGGTTAAATAGCGCTCTGACGTCGCGGTAGGCTCAACTTCGCAGGGGACTCGCTCCGCCACTTTGATTCCGGCAGCTTCGAGAGCAGCCACCTTCTGAGGGTTGTTCGAGAGTAGCCGCACAGAGCTCAGCCCCAGCGCTTTCAAGATCTCGCCGGGCAGCTGAAACTCGCGATGGTCGGCCTTGAAACCGAGCTGCTCGTTGGCCTGCACGGTATCCAGTCCTTTGTCCTGAAGTTCATATGCCTGGAGCTTCGGCATCAGACCTATGCCGCGGCCTTCCTGCTGTTCGTAGAGAAGCACGCCTGCACCAGACTCGGCGATTAGTTGCAACGCCATCTCCAGTTGGGCGCGGCAGTCACAGCGCAGAGAACCAAAAACATCTCCAGTTAGACACTGGGAGTGAATGCGGACGAGCGGCGGGGCTGAATGAATGTCGCCCATTACAAGCGCCACCGCCTCTTCTTTGCGGCGATCATCGCCAATGTAGCCTTCAAAGCCCATGATGCGGAAGTTCCCCCAGCGGGTGGGGAAATCGGCTTCTGCAACCTTGCGAACTGTGGGAGCAGTACTCACTGAATCATTATAGATGTCGCGAGCCGGATTTTCGGTTCAGCGGCAGCTGCGCCTCCCGTGCGCGGCTCTGCGCCGCGTGATGTTTATCGGTTCGCCGCCAAAACCCTCGCAACCGTCAGTCCGGCTCACGTATTCTGGACGAGATGGCGGAAACGTCCGTAACCCAAAAATCTCACCTCTCATGGCTGATCGCTACATTCTTTTACATTGGCCGGATGTATCCCGGGCCGGGAACCTGGGCTTCCGGCGCGACGGTGCTCCTCTGGTGGTTTGCGGCGCATCTAATCCCACCGGGTTGGCAAATGGCGGCCGCGATTGTTGTCTCTTTGGCTGTCACGCTTGCCGGTATCGGGCCTTCCACGGTGGTGGCACGCGAAAGCGGGCGCAAAGACCCCGGATTCGTGGTGATTGACGAAGTTGCAGGGCAGATGATCGCCCTGATTGGGAGCCCTGTAGGTTGGAAATACCTGATACCGGGTTTTATACTTTTTCGTGTCTTCGATATCCTCAAGCCGTTTCCCCTGCGCCGGCTGGAAAAACTGCCGGAAGGAACCGGCATCATGATGGACGACGTTGGCGCAGGACTTTATGCGCTGGTCCTGTTGCAGCTTTGGATTCATTTTTCAGCGCGATGAATCTGCATGGGCATCTCTGACTCACTTCTGGGCCGCAAAAACGTGAACGGCAATCCGTACATAGAAAACATCGATCCTGCCGCGGCGCTGCCCGGAGGCGAAGTAAAGATTCTCGGCAGCTCGCTGAAGCCTCCCATGCTGGCGCGTCCCGAAGTTGCTATCGGCGGCGTGGCTGCTTCCATCGTAGCCAGCTCTGAGGAGTTCCTGATCGCACGTGTGCCGTACGGCGCTCATTCCGGTGAAGTCACTGTAAAGACCAATGGGCACATCAGCAACGGGCGTGAGCTCAAGGTCGCGCAGCCCCTGGCGGAAAACCTGCACCCGGTGGCGAACCCTGCCATCGACCTGGAAGGAAATATTTACGTCACATTTTCCGGCTCGCGCGGACAGAAGGTGCCGGTCTCGATTTACAAGATTGACTCCAACTACAACGTCAAGCCCTTTCTCTCTGACCTGATGAATGCCACTGGAATGGCAATCGATCCGGCGGGCGATCTTTATGTCTCTTCGCGGTATGACGGCACTGTTTACAAAGTTACTCCCAACGGCACCATGACGACCTACGCCGAGGGTATGGGAATCGCGACAGGCATCGCATTCGACCGCGAGGGCAGCCTCTACGTGGGTGACCGCAGCGGCACGATCTGGCGCATCGCGCCTGACCGGCAGATCTTCGTTTACGCCACTCTGGAGCCCAGCGTCGCGGCATATCACCTGGCGTTTTCGCCCGATGGCAAACTCTACGTTTCCGGCCCCACTACCTCCAGCTTCGACGCGGTCTACACGGTCGACCACCATGGAACCGTAGAAGCTTTTTATCGCGGTCTGGGAAGGCCCCAGGGACTCGCATTCGACGCAGCCGGTAACTGCTATGTCGCGGCTTCGCTCGCGGGACGTCGCGGCATTGTTCGTATTACTCCCGATAAGAAAGCATCTCTCTCCGTTTCAGGGCACAGCCTGGTCGGTCTCGCTTTTACCCGTACGGGTGGTGCGGTGCTCGCTACCACGACCTCGGTTTTCCACCTCACCTGGGGCATTCAACCGCTTTCGCTCGTCTAGAATGCTCAAGTGAACGCTGAGATTATTGCCGTCGGCTCTGAACTGCTGACCCCTTTTCGCCAGGACACCGATTCGCTTTACCTCACCGAGAAGCTCAATTCCATGGGCATCGAGGTGAGCTTCAAGACAATCGTGGGCGATCGCCGGGCCGATCTGGCGAGTGCCACACGAGCTGCTCTCGCACGAGTGGATGTGGTGTTCCTGGTGGGCGGGCTCGGCCCAACGCAGGATGACCTCACTCGCGAAAGCGTGGCCGAAGTGCTCGGGCGCCCGCTCCATCGTGACCAGAAGCTGGTGGAAGAGTTGCGCGCCCGCTTCGCCGCGCGTGGCTGGCAAATGGCGGAAAACAACCTGCAGCAGGCGGACGTTATCGAAGGCGCGGATGTATTGCCCAACAAGCGCGGCAGCGCGCCAGGACAGTTTCTAAAGGTCGACCGCCTGGGCAGTCTGAAGATCATCATCCTTCTCCCGGGACCTCCGCACGAATTGGAAGGCATATTCGAAGACCAGTGCCAGGAGCGTCTCAAGCGGCTGGCGCCGGAACTCAACATCGCCACGCGCGTACTGAAGATCGCAATGATCGGCGAATCGGCCGCGGATAACCGCGCCGCAGCGATCTACAAACTCCACAAGGATGTCGAAACAACGATTCTCGCCGGAACGCCGGGCGAGGTTCAGCTGCACTTGCGCGCCCGCGCACCGAGCCTGGAGCTCGCTCAGAAACGCGTGGACCTGCTTGCAGCCGAACTGGAAGACGAGTTTGAAGACGCGATCTTTTCCGCGCACGGCGAGACCCTGGAGCAGATCGTCGGCTATTACCTGCAGATGCGCGGCGCCACTCTGGCTACCGCTGAGTCGTGCACCGGTGGTTTGCTGGCCGAGCGGATCACCTCCGTACCGGGAAGCTCGCGTTATTTCCTCGGCGGCGCGGTCGTGTATGACAACTCCCTGAAGACAACACTGGCAGGTGTACCACCCCTTCTGATCTCGGAACATGGCGCGGTAAGCGATCCCGTTGCTGCAGCGCTTGCGGAAGGAATTCGCGAGCGCTGCAAGGCTTCCATCGGAGTTGGAATCACGGGCATCGCCGGGCCCGCCGGCGGCACCGAGCAGAAGCCGGTTGGGTTGGTGTATGTTGGCGTCGCGGACGGAAACAAAACCGAGGTGGTTGAGCGCAGGTATCCGGGCGATCGTGACCGAATCCGCCACTGGGCATCACAACAGGCCCTGGATATGGTCCGAAGGAGACTGATGTAATGAGGCTCTTCGTTGCCTTGGACATCCCCGGGCCTGTGCGGAGCGGGCTCTCTGGGTATATGGAACGGGTACGCGAATACGCGATGGACGCCAAATGGGCGCGAGTCGAAGGTCTGCACGTCACGCTCAAGTTCCTCGGCGAGGTAAGAGACGAAAAGCTATCTGGAATCAAAGCCGCTCTGGCCGGAGTGAAATCCGCGAAATTCGAAGTTGCCTTCGCCGGTATCGGGTTCTTTCCAAACCCGAAGTCGCCGCGTGTGTTCTGGGCTGGGGTAAAGGCCGGCGCTGAGCTGCCGCAGCTGGCAAAGTCGGTGGATGACGCCTTGCGGCCCATCGGATTTCAACCCGAAGACAAGCCTTACCATCCGCATCTCACGCTCGCGCGCGCTCGCGACAAAGAGTTGCGAGCACTTACGCCGCTGCTTGAGCGTGAAGCTGCACCGCAGTTCGGTACAATGACGTCGCGAGAGTTTTTTCTCTTCCAGAGCCAGACCGGGCGTGGCGGCTCGAAATACACAAAGCTGGAGACATTCCGGCTGGAATAGCGCCCAACCCTTGACTGCATGTTGAATCTTTACGCCATCGTCGCTGCCGTTGGATATCTTCTGGGTTCGATCCCATTCGGCTTTCTGCTGGTCAAATTTCTTCGTGGCGAGGACGTCCGTCGGATCGGAAGCGGCAACATCGGCGCAACCAACGTTGCTCGCTCTGGCGCCAAAGGGCTGGGCATCGCCACTCTGATATTGGACACGCTGAAGGGTGTAGTCGCGGTGCTCTTTGCCGGCTGGTTGGCGACGCGAAATGGCCTTTGCGGAGCCGCGAACTCGTGCACACCTATCTTGCAAGTGGAGTCAGTCGCGGCACTTGCTGCTGTCCTCGGTCATATGTTTCCCGTCTGGCTCAGGTTCAAAGGTGGCAAGGGCGTGGCTACCGCGCTCGGTGTTTTCCTTGTCCTGTTCCCCAAGGCAGTGCTGGTTTCACTGGTCATCTTCATCATTTGTGTCGTGGTTACGCGATACGTTTCTCTCGGCTCGATCCTGGGCAGTCTCGCCTTTCCTGCAGCTGCCTGGGCATTCGGCGTGCGAGACTGGCAGTCCCTCCTGCCCGCGTGCGTGATCTCGCTGCTGGTCGTAATCAAACACCACCAGAACATCGGCCGTCTTGTGCAAGGTAATGAGAACAAGCTGGGCGGCTCTAAGCCCGCAACCACGGAGAAACAGGCATGAGCCGCATCGCCGTGATTGGCGGCGGAGCCTGGGGAACCGCGCTGGCTGCCGTTGCGGCCCGTAGCGGCGATCACGAGGTGCGTCTCTGGGCGCTGGAGAAAGAAGTGTGCGAGTCCATCGCACGCGAACACGTCAACACCCTGTTCCTTCCCGAATGTAAGCTGCCGGAATCGCTCGCCGCAACCAACGACTTTCGTGAGGCCCTGGTGGGCGCTGAGATCGTCGTCAGCGTGATGCCCTCTCACCACTGCCGTCGCAGCTTTGAGCACATGGCGCAGTGGCTGCGTCCAGAGATGCTCTTTGTCAGCGCGACCAAGGGCATAGAGAATGACACCTTGCTGCGCATGAGCCAGGTCATCCGTGAAGTGGTGGAACGCTACTGCCACTTCAAGCCGAACATCGCTGTCCTCAGCGGGCCATCATTTGCTCGCGAGGTGGCAGAAGGCAAGCCGACGGCCGTCACAGTGGCTTCCGCCGATCTTAAGCTGGCCGCGAGAGTGCAAAAGGATTTCAGCGATCCCCGGTTTCGGATTTACCTGAACGACGACGTAATCGGGGTGGAACTCGGCGGCGCGCTCAAGAATGTCATTGCCATCGCGGCCGGGATCTGCGCGGGACTCGACACGGGGCACAACTCGGTCGCGGCACTTATTACGCGCGGACTTGTGGAGATCACACGCCTTGCTGTGGCCTGCGGCGCCGAACCCCAAACCATGGCTGGTCTCGCCGGCATGGGCGACCTGGTTCTCACCTGTACCGGAGGGCTTTCGCGCAATCGCAGTGTTGGCTCCGCTCTGGGCGAGGGCAGGAAACTCAGCGAGATTATGGCCGGCATGCACGGCATGGTCGCCGAAGGCGTGCTAACGACGAATGCGGCTGTCGGATTGGCGAAAAAGCACGGCGTCGAAATGCCGATCACCGAACAGATGCACGCGATCCTGCACGAAGACAAGTCGGCGCATGACGCAATTCGCGCGCTGATGACCAGGCCAGGCAAAGCAGAAGACCGGTTCTAGTTCAAACCCGTCAGGCCGCCTTTGCGGGAGCTATCTTCACAAATCCCAGGATTGCCCTTACCACAGTGTCGTGTCCCGTAGCAGTATTGAACATGGCGTGATAGACCTGCCGGTTTGGCCATTCCGCATTGAAGTAGTTTTTGATAAAGGCCGCGCGGTCGCGATCAACGCTGTCAATCAGTGAAGCGGCGTGCCCCTCTTTGGCCCCTTCCGCAATCAACCGCTCAATCTTGTCTCCTCGGGGCGCATAGAGAAAAAAACGCATGGTGTCTTCCTGGGCCTGCAGGAAGTGTTGCGAACCGCGTCCTACGATCACGCAGTTCCCTTCCGCGGCGGCCTGTTCGACCACCTTCCTCGAGATCCGGACGATGGCATCGGCGTCAAGCGACTGCAGCATTTCAAGGTGGGGCGGGTCAACCGTCATGCTGGCTTCATAGCTGCCGCGGGCAAACGATTTCAGCAGGCGGTGGTAGAGCGAGTCTGTTCGCTCCTCCCGCTCCTCGACGGCGGAAACATGGCAGTTCGCCATGCGGGCAATCTCAGAGGTCAGCTTCTGGTCCCACAGCTTCCAGCCAAGTTCACTGGCAACGCTGCGGGCAATCTCCGGGGCACCGCAGCCGTACTCACGTTCAATGGTAATGATGCGGATCATCGATGGCTCCCCTGCCGTCCGAACAGCTTAGATGCGAAAAGCAGGAGCCGCAAGCACGTCAAAGACCGCCTGATTACGCGCTCTTCTTCACCTTGAGCTTTTTCCTGGGCGTTCTGACTTTAGGAGACCTGACCGGTCTTTCGGAGGAACCATCCTCGCGGTCTCGGAACGGAGACTCGCAGCGTACGGGAACACGCAGGCTCATGCAGCGCCGGTATCACGCGGAAGCTTGGTCGGTGGGGTGCTTCGCCAGTCCTTGTCGCGCATCAGGGGGCCCATTTCCCCGCCTCCTTGAACAGGAGCTCAATCCGGGGAAGGTGCATTGACGGTGAATTTGGGTCCGGAAACACCGGAAACGACTGCTTTGCTTGCTCTGCTCACACGAGCACTCGGTTCCTCACCATTTCCTGTGGGTCAACTTTGGGCACGTGTGCTTGCGCGGGGGTACTTTTGTAACGGTAACCAGCTCAGGGATTTTGGTTATGTTCGACGCGGTTTCAGCATACAATCGAGAAATTAATCTGCTGTATGAAACTCCCTTTACCGTCCCGGATACCGATCATTTACGGCATTCTGGTTGTTCTGATGGCCGTGGGCGTAGCTCCGCTCTATTTTTACGCCACCAAGGTCGTTGACACCAACCGGGAACGGCTGCAGCGCAACGAAAAACTGCTGCAAAACACGCTGACCACTACGCTGGCGCAGGACATCTCTCAGCGCGAGAAGGATATCCGAGGAAAACTCAGCGATCTTGCCTACTCCATCATGGTGACAGGCGGAAGAGACCTGAGCGGGAGCCGCATCAATCAACCCGGCATTCAGGGACTTCTGACAAACAGCCTCAGCAGTGCCGATACAACCATTGTGATGGTGCGGCTGCTTAACCCCGAAAACCGCTTTGTGGCCATGACTGCCACGGGCGGTGGTGCGGTTGAGCAGGACGCCTTCGTGGAAAAGGAACTGGACCGCGCACTATCGGCGGCCCATGAGAATCGCGAGTATAGCGGCGGTGCGCTGGTGACAGGATCCGGTAAACGGACCCGGACGGTCATGGTCGTCAGCAAGCCCATACTCGACGAGAATCGCAAGTATCTGGGCACCCTACAGATGGTGGTTGACCTCAACTACCTGACGCAAAAGTTGAAGGAGGCCAGCGATCGCGATCAGGGGCTCGAAGCCTTTGTAGTAGACGAATCGGGACGCCTGGTGGTGGCTTCGCCCAACGTGCAGTACGCCACCGGACAGGACATAAGCTCGAACGAGCTGGTAAGGAGCTTTGTCGAGCAGGGCGCCAACACCCGCCTTTCCGTCACCAAGGAATACACGCTGCAGGCAGGCAAAGCTAAAGTTCCAATGCTGGGAACGTACTTCGCCGTGCCCGGCCTTGGCTGGGCCGTAATGGCGCAGAAGACACAGGAAGATGCTTACATCGACGTGATCGATATGCAGCACGAGGCGCTGCGCTTCGCCCTGATCGCAGTCGCATTCAGCATCCTCGTAGGCGTCTGGGCCACGCGACGGCTGACCACGCCACTTCACGTGCTCACAGAGTCCAGCCGCGCAATCGCGGCAGGTGACCTGAAGCAGCGTGTCCAGCTCAAGAGCCGGACCGAGTTTGGCGAACTCGCTCACACCTTCAACTCCATGACCGACGAGCTGGAACGCTTTGTCGAGGACCTGAAGGAAGCGGCGGAAAAGAACGAGACGCTTTTCCTGAGCTCCATCCAGATGCTGGCCGGCGCAGTCGACGAAAAAGACCCGTACACTCGAGGCCATTCTGATCGCGTAACGCGGTACTCGGTGCTCATCGCCACGGAAATGGGCCTGAAGGAAGAGGAGGTCTCTAAGATCCGCATTTCCGCCCAGCTGCACGACGTGGGCAAAATCGGCATTGAAGATCGCATCCTGAAGAAACCGGGAGCCCTCACTCCGGAAGAGTTTGAGATCATGAAGACCCACACGACGAAGGGTGCGGCGATTCTCCGTCCGGTCGAAATGCTTCGCGACATGCTGCCCGGTATCGAACTGCACCATGAGTCGCTCGACGGGCGCGGCTATCCTTACGGTCTGAAAGGCGACCAGATTCCATTGATGCCCCGCGTCATCATGGTGGCCGACACCTTCGACGCGATGACCACAAACCGTCCGTATCAGGCCGCCATGGACCCTGAATACGTGATCAGGATTATCAACTCTTTGGCAGCCACCAAGTTCGACTCCACAGTGGTGGCAGCGATGACGCGAGTTTTCCAGAGCGGCAGACTGCGCATTCAGCGCGCAGCTGTAGTTAGCGGCGAACAGGCCGCGGCGCAGATCATCACCACAGCAGAGCCGGTCTAGGCTTCGCCGGGAACTCCCGCTTTCAACCTTTATAATCTGAAGGGTCGGCGACTTGCTGCTTGGGCGGTTTTGTGTTCGAGCCGATTCTATGAGAATGCCTTTGCATCGCCGGTCGCTTAAGTAATCTTCTTTGAAATGAATTCGCAATGATACAGACATTATTTGGCACGCCGGAACCTACATTCCTGGAGAAGATGAAAGAGGCGGTCACGCGCACGCGCGAGAACCTTAGCGAGCGCATTGACGAAGCCCTGGCCTTCACCAAGGAAATCGATCGCAATACTCTCGACGAGTTGGAAGCAATCCTGATCAGCGCCGACCTGGGAACCGGCACCACGGAAGAAATACTGGGCAAGCTGCGCGAGAAGGCGGACCGCAAGCAGATCAAAGACGCCACTGAACTGAAGAAGCTCATCAAAGAACAGATCCAGGACATTTTGAAATCGACTCCACCGAAATCCGGTAAGCCATTCAAAGGGGAACCGGAAGTAGTGATGGTGGTGGGCGTGAACGGGACGGGCAAGACAACCACCATCGGCAAGCTCGCGCACGCCATGCGCACTGAAGGCAAGACTGTGCTGCTCTGTGCTGCAGATACATTTCGCGCCGCGGCAATCGAGCAGTTGGAGATATGGGGATCACGCACCGGAGTAGAAGTCATCAAGACCAAACCGGGCGGCGATCCCTCCGCGGTGCTTTTTGACGCTCTGAATGCTGCCAAGGCGCGGCATACGGACACAGTGATCGTCGACACTGCGGGCAGATTGCACACAAAAACCAGCCTGATGGCGGAACTGGAAAAGATGAAGCGTACGTCACAACGCATCATCCCCGGATCCCCGCACGAAGTTCTGCTGGTGATGGACGCAACCACGGGACAGAACGGGCTGCAGCAGGCACGGTTGTTTACCGAATCGGCGGGTGTGACTGGCATTGTGCTGACCAAGCTGGATGGCACAGCCAAGGGCGGCATTGTGGTGGCTATCTCGCGTGAACTCGGATTGCCCGTCCGCTATGTGGGTGTGGGCGAGAAAGCAGGCGACCTGCTGCCCTTTAGCCCGGAAAACTTTGTGGACTCGCTGTTCGAAGCAGCATGAGCTTCACCCCGCAAGACGAGGCGTTGATGCGCCAGGTGCTCGAACTCGCGAGGCAAGGCGTCGGCATGGCCTCGCCCAATCCTTGTGTTGGCGCAGTGATCGTGAATGCTTCGGGCGTAGTCGTTGGAACCGGCTTCCACACTTACGAAGGCCGCAAGCACGCCGAGGTTATTGCGATGGAAGTTGCGGGCGAACAGGCACGCGGCGGAACTCTCTACGTCAATCTTGAGCCGTGCAGCCATCACGGGCGTACAGCGCCCTGCGCGGACGCAGTCATCGCGGCCGGGATCAAACGCGTGATCTGTTCCATGCTCGATCCGAATCCCCTGGTCGCGGGTCGCGGGGCGGAGAAGTTGCGGAATGCAGGCATCCAGTTTGACCTCGGAGTCATGGAGTATGAGGCCCGCAAACTGAATGAAGCGTTTGCGCGATTCATCGTCAGCCAATGCCCGCTGGTTACGCTCAAGGCCGGCATGACGCTCGATGGCAAGATTGCTCCGCCTCCCGGCGAGACGCTTCCTCCTTCAGCGCTCGGTTCCGCGACCGCAACAGGAGGATGGATTACCAGCGCAGAGGCGCGCGCGCACGTGCAACAGCTGCGCCATGCAAGTGACGCGATTATGGTTGGCGTTGGAACCGTTATCGCTGACGATCCCCTGCTCACAGATCGCAGCGGGCTTCCGCGACGCCGTCCGCTGCTCCGCGTCATCCTCGATTCTCGTTTGCGCCTGCCACTGGACTCACGCCTGGTGAAGACGGCGAAAGATGATGTGCTGGTGCTGTGCTCATTCGCGGAGGAGAAAAAACGTAGCGAACTCCAGTCCCGCGGGATCCGCGTGGAACAGATTGCACTGGGCTCAAATGACGGGCGGCCGGACCTGCCCAATGTGGTTCAGCGACTCGGGGGCCTGGAGATTACGAGCCTGCTCATCGAAGGCGGCGCGCTGGTCAACTGGACCGCGCTTGCAGCGGGGATCGTGGACAAGGTCTTTCTTTACTACGCGCCCAAGATCCTGGCCGGCACCGGCTCTGTTCCCTTCGCGAGCGGAGCGGGATTCCAGCGCATGAGTGAGGCTGCGGCAGTGAAAGACATCACGCTGCACAGATTCGGCGAGGATTTTGCAGTCGAAGGTTATTTACGCGACCCGTATAGCAAGGAGGCAGCTTCCTGATGTTTACCGGACTTATTCAGGAAACCGGTGAGATCGCCGCAGTACGGCAGATCAAAGGGAAGAAAGGCTCGCTGACGCGCATCACCGTCCGCGCGCGTAAGATCCCGTCCGAGTTGAAGCTGGGCGACAGCGTGGCTGTGAACGGCGTTTGCCTCACAGCAGTTGAGCGGAGCCGGAAAGACTTTTCCGCCGATCTGGCGGAAGAAACCTTGCAACGGACATCACTGGGCGGGTTGAAGAAGGGTTCGTGCGTGAATCTCGAGCTGCCGGCGCGTCCTGCCGACCGGCTCGGCGGCCACATTGTTCAGGGGCACGTAGACGGCGTCGGCAAGCTGCTCAGCTTTGAACGGATCCAGGGCGCCGACGACTGGAGGCTCGTGATCGAAGTTCCCGCTGCGCTTTCCCGCTACATCGTAGCGCAGGGATCTATTACCGTTGAAGGAATCAGCCTGACCATAGCGCGACTGGAAGGGACGCGCGTGGAAATAGCCATTATTCCGCATACTTTCGCGAACACCAATTTATCCCGCCTGAAAGCAGGAAGCGCGGTCAATGTCGAAGTCGACGTGGTTGCGAAGTACGTGGAACGGTTGACACAGCCGCGAACAAACACTCTTACCAGGGAAGAGCTGATGCGCCGGGGCTTCTAGCCACACGCCGTCTATCTTGCCTGAGAAATGATTTTGTTCGTCTGATCTTCTGCCACCGAAGCTCCGGAACCATAAGCGCTGGCTCCGAGCACATATAAAACGGCAACGATCAATGCGATCGCGATCCGTACCTTTACTAAATCATGCTTTTCTTGCATTGCCTGTCTCCTTCACACGCCGGAAGAACTGCTCGCGTGATGTCAACAAAAACCTGGCGAATAATTCCCGCCGAGCAGAATTATGGTTCTGGTATTTAGCCCATCCGATTAGAACGCGATTAAATCTCCTAATCACATTTAAGCTGGAAGAAGAGCGATATAAGTGGCGGTTCTACGACTGTGAAATATATTTATTAGGGAATTTAATTCCGTTTTAATCACACCCACCCGGCTAAGACTCGAAACTGCGGTCGTTTCGACGGATGGCTGCTCGGTTCGCACGTACACGAAAGACTCTTAGTGGTCCATTTTGTGCAAGTGCCCTCCTGGCAACCACGAAACCATTCAAGACTCTCAAGTGCGCCGCGAAAGCGGCCCAGATTGGGTAACTGATGGCCATGTAAGGCAAGAAGTGGTCTCGGGCCCCGTGTCATTCGTGTGACCATTCCCCCTTCCTGGCTCCGGCAGTGGGCCTGAAAACTGCCACACTCGTAGTGTGTCCAGCAAGCGCTCACGGCTTCCCCAGTTGACCAATCAGCGAGGAAACCAAGGAGCGCGTCAATGCAGTACCAGAAAATCACTCAGAAGCTGGCCCTCATGGTGGTCTCCTGCTACGCAGTCGCCATGCTGGGCTGCGGCAGCAACGTACCCAAACTGAACGCCGGCAACACAACCAATGGCGCCGGTGCGCAGTCTGGCCAGGGCTCAGGATCAGGCAACGGCGGTGGAGGACAGACCGGCGGCAGCGGTGGCGGTCAGTCCGGTGGCAGCGGAGGCTCCGGCGGAACTGGTGGCTCCGGTGGAAGTGGTGGAAACGGCGGTGGTGGTGGAAATGGTGGCGATGACCACGGCGGCTCAGGAGGTTCGGGCGGCGGTCACAAAGGCAAGGGCGGCGGCGGAGACGACGCCGGCAACGGTGGCGAACGCAAAATCGGTTCGCTCAAAACCGCTTCAGTCCCGGGCCCCACAGCCAGCGAACTGAACAACTTAATCGCTGATCGGACCGCGGCAATCGCTCTCGGCAAAGCTTTCTTCTGGGAGATGCAGTTCGGCAGCGATGGCATGACCGCTTGCGCAACGTGCCATTTCGCCGCCGGCGCGGATAATCGTTGGGTCAACCAGGTCAACCCTGGCTTCCGTCGCGTGGACGGCAACGGCAACACCTCGGCTGATTCCAACACCTTCTATACGCCGATGGGCCCAAACCACATGCTCACTGCGGCTGACTTCCCCCTCCACAAGCTGGCGGACATCAACAACTCCGGCTCCTCTGTTCTGGCCGACAACAGCAACATCGTCGGCTCACAGGGCGTTTACCGCTATGACTTTGTCGACGTGGTGCCCGGCCATGGGGTTGAGAACGAAACCGCAGTGGCGGACAGCGTCTTCAACATCTACGACGGTGAAGGTTCGCAGATCAACACGCGCCGGAGCACTCCGCGGAACGCGCCTTCGGTGATCAACGCGGTCTTCAACTATCGCAACTTCTGGGATGGGCGTGCGCAGAACACCTTCAACGGCGTAAATCCCTTTGGTCAGGGCGATCCCAGCGCATTCCTGCTGCAGAGCGACTCTTCAGCGGCGAACGGGATCAACCAGGCGAAGCTGCGCCTCACCAACTCCGCTCTTGCTTCACAGGCCGTTGGACCTCCGGGCAGCGACGTGGAAATGTCAGCCACCGGTCGCCCCTTCGTGAAGATGGGTAAGAAGATGCTCTCGGTCAGCCCTCTGGCGCTGCAGCTCGTTGCTGCCGATGACAGCGTGCTCGGCGCATTGAGCGCTGCTCCCTCGAACGGCTTGAACACCTCGTACGCAAGCCTGATTCAGTCAGCCTTCCAGGCGAAGTGGTGGAACTCCAATGCAGTCGTGGATGCTTCCGGCAACTTCCTGCATACGGGAACGCCGCAGAACACTGACGAGTACTCGCAGGCGGAGTTCAACTTCTCCATGTTCTGGGGCGTAGCCATCCAGATGTATGAAGCCACACTGGTTTCGGACAACTCGCGGTTTGACCAGTTCATGGAGGGCAATCGCGTTGCGCTCTCCGCACTCGAGCAGCGCGGCATGGATCGCTTTACCGGCAAGGGTGGCTGCAGCGCCTGCCACAGCGGTCCTGAGTTCACTGACGCAGCGGTGGCCAACATCAGCCGCGGCGTGGTGGAACAGCAATCCGGCGGACGCTGGCACGATGTAGGCTTCCATAACATCGGTGTACGTCCGACGAACGATGATTTAGGGCTCGCCGCTGGTGATCCTTCCGGCCTGGCATCACTTTCAGTGGCCGCACTGGCGTCGTTAGGACAGGTAAACGGGACCGCTGTCCCTCCCGGCGCTCCCGTTTCTGTCCGCGGAGCCGTAAAAACCCCGGGGCTTCGCAACATCGAGCTCACCGGGCCGTACTTCCTCAACGGGGGTCAGGCGACGCTTAGCCAGCTCGTCGACTTCTACAGCCGCGGTGGAGATTTCCCCTCCGTGGATATCGATCCCGAACTCAAACGGGCAGGCTTCAGCGCCGACGACAAAGCGGCGGTGGTGGCCTTCCTGAAGTCTCTGACCGACGAACGTGTTCGGGCGCAGAGTGCGCCTTTTGACCATCCCTCACTCATCGTTCCCAACGGAATGGTGTTGGTCAACGGCGTGATGCAGGAGCAAACCATCAATCTTCCGGCGACCGGGAAGGATGGTGGCGCACCGCTGGTCAAGTTCTGCCAATCGATTGGCGGCGCCTGCGACTAGGCGGCAAGGAAGGACCGGCCGCCAAACACAGCTATGGAAGCTACGGCCGGTTCCGGTTCCTCCTGCTCTCTTTAGCCCCAAAGGGCCACTCGTTCTGAGTGGCCCTATTTTTCTACGGCTTCGCTCGACTAGTATTCCTCCATGACCAATAACTCTGAGCCTGGCGTTTCTTTCCGCGAACTGTTTCTGTACAACGATCACCTCGCCGGGCGCTGGATTTCATACTTCCGCCAGAACCCGGGCGCCATCGACGTTGAGATTGGCGGCCAGACGGGAAAGCTGCGCAACCTGGTCGCACACATCTTTGAAGTTGAGATATACTTTGCGGACCGGGTGCTGGACTCGGGAGCAGGGCACACCAAGCTCGATCCGGCGGACCTGGATGCGCTTCAGCAACGGCACGAATCGAGCCACAAGCAACTGCTGAAGTTCGTGGAGACCGCTGATGCAGATACGCTCGCCGGACGCCAGGATTTCGGACCGGTAAAGGGCGTAACCGTCCGCAAGATGCTGACGCAGGCGGCATTGCACAGCGTACATCACTGGGCCCAGGTCGCGATGGCGGTGCGCCAGGCGGGATTCCCAACCGACAAGCCGCAGGACATTATCATCACCGACGCGATGGAATAGAGCACTCGTTTCTCCAGGCATCACACGCCGCATCAATCTCAACCGTCCGCTGGTTTGAGCTTTACGCCTTCACCCGCTAATGAAGTTCCCTGCTCCAATGCGAGCAGGCGCACTTTGCCTTCCGAGACCACTCTTCCTGATGCATCTGTGACCGTTGCAGCCCATACTTGCGTGCGACGTCCACGCATGAGCGGACGTGCCGTCGCACGGAGAACGCCTTCACGCGTGGCAAGAAGGAACGAAGTCTGGTTTTCCAGGCCGACGACCGAGTGGTTCGTTCTTCCCGCCCAAAGCGCAGCGCCCACAGATGCTACAGACTCGATCATCCCCGAGTAGACGCCTCCATGAACGATTCCATATGCCTGCCGGTGCTGTGGACCAATCTCGAGTTCGGCCATAACTTCATCGCCCGTCGCGCGAACGAAGCGGATCGCCATCGCCGCAGTCCATCCGCCGAGGCGCGCATTCAGCGCAGAAGAAAAATCTCCGTCGGCGGACGGAGTAACGGAAGGTTTGTCTGATTCAGGCGACTCATGGTCGGGCATGGCTGTGAAGGTAAATGCCTGCCGCAGAAAAACGCAAGCGGAGGACGCTGCTATTCCTGTTCGGGTTCTTCCGGATTCCACGTAATCGAAGCGCTGGAGCCCTCGCCGACCTGACCTGTCAATCCACCGGCAAATGCATCAGGGTCTCCGCCCGCCAGCTCGATTTTGCGTCGCTGGACTTCACGAATCTCGCGGAGAATCGCACCCTCTGCTTCAAGGTACTGCTCTTCCGTCAGGGATCCGTCTTCCAGCTGGACCTGCAAAGCAAGCAGTTGTTCTTTCAGCGGAGCATCGTCCGTCCACTGCTCCTCCGCTACGCGGCGCAGAGTCCGCATGATGAAGTTGAACCCCGAAAAGGGCGCCAGCAGCAGATCGTCGATCAGAAACATCTATCCTGCATTCCCTCTTTCCAGCTTCAGCCGGATGTTCACAAAGTTATATGGCGGCCACGGACCCGTGTATTTGAAGTTCAGGCGATCGCCAAACTTCTGGGCTACGCGGTTCACAGCCGCGTCGAACTCCGCTTCACGCTCCTTCTGGATGAGGAACGCAGCGTTGAGAATCATTTTATCGCCGATTGGTTTGTTGTCGCGCGATGCCACCGAGACCGAGCGGAGACCGTCGTAGATGTCACGGACGTAGCTTGCCGCCAGTTCCGCCAGGGCTTTATCAATCATTCGGCCCAGCTGCATGCGGGCGAAGTACGTAGACTGCAGGTGCTTGCGTGTAAGCTCCTGGTGAAAACGATGGATCTCATCGTGCTCGCGTTTCAGCTCTTCGATGACGCGGTCACGGTCCCAGGTCACCTTCAAACCGAACTCAAGTTTTCCCGTCATCTGCCGGAGCACATCCTTAAGCGAAGAGTGGATGGATTTGAGCACTTCCTTGATGTCATCCGGCGTGCGAAAGACCGTGCCAAAGGCCATGGGTACGATCGTGAAGTTCTTCATGACCGTTTCGATCACGTGCTCGTGCGCGAGCGCATTTTCACGCGTTGGGTCGAAGATGAACACCGGCGTGCGGCTGACAACGGCGGCCACATCGCCATAGTTCACCGTGGTCACGTCTTCACTCACGCCCCCGATGCTGCTTTTGCCGAAGGTGAGCGGGTTGCGGGCCTCAATCACGCCGTAAACGTAGAGCCCTTCCTGCTGCGGCTGGACTACTGCCGCGGGCACCGGCTGCGGTTTACTCGGCACCGGCTGTGGGCCGCGTTCAAGAACGGCCGCCCCTCCGCCCGGTTTCGGCACGGGCTTGCGTGAGCCTGCGCTCTTTTTCGGCGCTTTCTTGACTGGACTCATGTTCTCTCCTGAGCATTTGCGAGGTGGTCGCCAGGAACTCCTCTATTTCAATCGGCTTGAACATGATACCGATACTCTGGCTGGCCGCCTCATCTGCGGTCTCTTTTGTTGCGTATCCGGTAAGCAGGGCTGCCGGGACATCCTTGTCACGCTGCCTCGCCGCCGTGATCACCTCAAACCCTGTATGTTGCTCTTCCAGTGAATAATCACAGAGCACCAGATCGAAGTTCTCGTTCCTTACGGCCTCGATCGCCTCAGCGGCGGTGCCGCAGGCAGTTACCAGATAACCCTGCTGTTCCAGGATCAGCCTGTAGGTGATCAGCACCGACGCTTCGTCGTCAACCACCAGAATCCGGTATTTGCTCTCGGTGTTCACACCTTGACAACTGGAAGATCGATTTTGAAGACAGTTCCTTTGCCTTGCCTGCTCTTCACGGACAGCTTGCCCCCGTGATTCTGGATGATGCCTTTCACGATCCAGAGGCCCAGACCGGTACCTTTTTCGCCCTTGGTGGTGACAAATGGCTCGAAGATGGCGCGCAGCATGTCCTGCGGAATCCCTGATCCGGTGTCTGCGATCAGGATACGCACTAGGGCGTGCATGTCATCATGCCCGGGCACATGGCGGCTGCGGACTCGCAGCTTGCCGCCTTCCGGCATGGCATCGCGCGCATTGATCACCAGATTGGAAAGCACTTGG